>NZ_PSOW01000005.1:0-393869 GCF_003013335.1 Rhizobium sp. H4 | reverse complement strand
GAACACAAACCAGCATCAGCCAATCCGCTTGAGTTTCTTTAGAGCGAGAGACTTCGTCGCCAGCAGCGCCGCCGCCCTCGTTCAGTGAGTGGGCTTATAGAACCAACCCCTTTTCCAAGTCAACAGCCATACCAAAAGTTTTTTGACATTTTTGTAACAGGTTGATTCGGCAGCTATTTTCTTACGCCGGATTATCCACAAGCGGAGTTTTCGCGACGATTTTCCGGAGATTTCTTTATCAGCTGGTCAAAAATCCAGCGAAATCACCCTCGCGACAAGCGAAAGGATACAAGAAAACAGCGCCTTGGGCGAATTTATGGTTAACGGAGGATTAAATTGCTTCCAGCCGCAGACTTTAAATTTCCGTCACAAATCAACGGCCGGCATTTCGGAACCTATCGCTATCTGGAGTGTTGTCTTTCCCATCGAGGAAAGGAGACCCAACATGCCTGCCAACACCGACGATATCAGAACATCCGTCAGCAAGGACATTGCTGCGCTCCAACAGGAAGTATCCCGCCTGCAGAAAATGATTTCCGCTCAGAGCGCCGAAGCCTATTACGAAGTGCGCGGCCGCGCCGGGAAGGCTTATGATGAGGCCCTGCCCCGCGCCAAGAATGCCGTCGCCCAGATTAGGGCCGAAGGGGCCGCTGCTGCCGGTGCTGCCCGCGAGCATCCAGCCGCCACGACAACGGCGCTGTTACTGGCTGGGGCCGTTGGCTTCCTCTTTGGTTACCTGCTTTCCGGCAGACCGCATCCGCAGCATCGCCATTGGTGGCGCTAATCCCCTACTCCGCTAAAAAATCATATTTTTACGCACCCGCCGATCCGTTTTTCGGTAGGGTGCGTAAATGCTTAGGTCTTAGAAAAACCAATTTTTAATGCAAGCAAGGGACCATAAAAAAAGCGAAAGGGAGGACAACATGGAAAACAAGAGGGCCAATTGCATCATTGAAGTCAGTGTCGATGGCGTTAATGGCCGTTACGCGGTCGGCATCATGAATATGCGTCAGGCACTCGAGCTGCCGGAAATGCCAAGCCTATCTTATACGCATCCCGACCCCGTCAAGGCCGCTGCCGGCATCGTCGTCAGCCGCAAGGAGCTGGCCGGATTCATGGCCTGCCGCTGAGACAGCGCAACCTCTTCAATGGCCTGACGGTGCTTTGTCAGAAGCACTGACGGCGGTCTGCAGCCCCATCGTTCCCCAGATATTGTTCGCCAAGCTGGAATCCTTGTGCCGTTCATGCCAAGAAACGGCATCGAAGCAGCACAGGGATAACAGATGAGGGACCGTCGCCCATCGCATAAGAAGCGCGAGCGGCCAAAGCTCACCGCCGATGCTGCAGGCAAGCGGGTCACCCTTCCCCGCGCCCTTTCCAAGCTCGGTTATTGCTCCCGCACGCAGGCAGAACGACTGATCGCCGAAGGCCGCGTCTCCGTCGACGGCCGCACGGTCAACGATCCCTCGGCATGGGTCGACCTTGTGACGGTGAATATCCGCGTCGACGGTCTCGTGATCGCCGCCGAGGCGAAGATCTATCTGATGCTCAACAAGCCTCGCGGGCTTGTCACCACCCGTCACGATCCCGAAGGCAGGCCGACGGTCTACGATTGCCTCAAGGATTTCGAAATCCCACATCTGTCGCCGGTCGGCCGGCTCGACAAGGCGAGCGAAGGCCTGCTGCTTTTCACTAACGATACCGAATTCGCCCAGATCCTGCTGGATCCGATCACACATGTGACGAAGACCTATCACGTTCAGATCGACCGCATCATGGATGACGAGGCAATTGCGGCAATGACATCGGGCATCCGCCACGACGGCGAGTTGCTGACGGCAACCGCCGTGCGGCGCCTGCGCCAGGGCGACAGGAATTCATGGATCGAGGTCGAGCTCGACGAGGGCCGCAACCGCCAGATCCGCCGCATGCTGGAGGCGCTCGGGACTGAATGTTTGCGCCTCGTGCGGGTCGCAATCGGCGGGCTCGAACTCGGCGAACTCCCAAAAGGCGCCGTACGTGCGTTGACCGCGGCGGAATTGCAGGCGCTCCACCGAAGTGCCGGCATGGAAAGGGCGAGACGTTGACGGATATGACGGAGATGGCGCCGCACGACTTCTGGCAGGAAATGCATCCACCCGGCAGCTTTCGCGACGATCGGGAATTCACTTCCTTCTATGTCGCCACACTGGAAGATGGTCGCCAGCTTCGCCTGCCGATCCGCATCCTGGGAGATGGTGAGCACGCTCTCGCCTCATTGATCGTCAACCAGGCAAGCTTCGCCGTGCTCGATGCGCTGGCCGAAAACCTCGCCGAAAAGATCAGGCCCATGCGCATCGATGTCGTCGCCGGCCTCCCGACGCTGGGCCTGACGCTTGCGGCGGCCGTTGCGCAGAAGCTCGGCCACGCCCGCTACGTCCCGCTCGGCACCTCGCGCAAATTCTGGTACCGCGATGACCTCTCGGTTGCCCTGTCTTCGATCACCACGCCGACACAGGAGAAACGCCTTTATATCGATCCGCGCATGCTGCCGCTGCTGAGCGGACGGCGCGTCGGCCTGATTGATGACGTCATTTCCAGCGGCGCATCGATCGTCTCGGGGATCAACCTGCTCGCTGCCTGCGGCATCGAACCCGTCGTCATCGGTGCGGCCATGCTGCAATCCGAACGCTGGCGCGAAAGCCTTGCAGACGCCGGGCCGCAATGGACCGCGCGCACCGTCGGCGTCTTCTCGACACCCGTTCTGCAGCGCAACGCCGCAGGTCGGTGGCAGGTGCCCGCCCGGCCACAGACCTGAGGCTCGTTCAATCTTTGCCGGTCGGCGCCTCTGTACAGCGGATGCCGAACGATTACAGTCCGCCCGACGCATATCATCGGGAAGCGTGCAGCGGTTCGGGATAGCGTTTTCGTTGACGAAATACCGGATCCGCCCATGTCGTTCGAGCAAGCATCCCTGCTGATCCTTCTGCTGGCAATGCTTTTTCTCTTCTCGTTCGAGCGCGTCCGCATTGAAGTCGTCGCGATCGCTGGCCTGCTTGCCGGCTATGCACTCGGCCTTTATCCCGCCGATCAGATCTTTACCGGCTTCGCCAGTCCCGTCGTCATTACCGTCATCGAAATCCTGCTGATCGTTCAGGTCCTGTCGCGCGCCAAGCTCTTCGATAATCTCGCCGCGCGTTTCACGGCCGCAAGACCGTTGCACTTCAAGGTCATATCCGGCGTTTCGTCGCTTGCCGGCTTTATCTCCATCTTCATGAACAATATCGGCGCCTTTGCGATTACCTTGCCGGTGGCGCTACGGCTCGGCACGGCGCTGTCGATCCCCCGTCGTCAACTCGTCATGCCCGTCTCCTTTGCCGCCCTGCTCGGCGGTCTGGTGTCGCTGATCGGGACGCCGGCCAATCTGCTCGTCAGCAACGCGCTCGCCAGGACAACCGGAGCAGGCTTTCATTTCTTCGATTTCGCCTATGTCGGCCTACCGGTCGCAACCGCCGGCATTCTGCTGATCTCCTTTCGTATCCGGCGCCTGTTTCCCGAACCCGACGAAGCACCGGCAACGATCTCCCAGGGCACACGCCGAGTGGTCGTCGAGCGTCGCGTCCCGGACGTCTCGCCGCTGGTCGGCGTGCGGCTTTCCGAGTGTCCCGCCCGCTTCGCCATCAAACCGCACGCGCTGATCCGGGGCAACAATTTCGTTTTCGGCCCGCTCGACCAGTCGGTTATAGAAGCCGGCGACGTGCTGCTTGCCGAAGGCGCCGATGCGGTCTTCGTCGAGCTCGCCGCCACGCAAGCGCTGATCGCCGACGCCCATCTGCATGGTCTCTCGCCGGATTTTGCCAGCATCGAAGCCGTGGTCATGCCGGAAAGCACGCTGGTCGGTTCGCGCATCCGCTCGCTGGAAGTCTTTCACCATCGCGGCATCGTGGTCACCGCCCTTTCCATGCGCGCACCGCGCATCGAGGGCCGCTTCCTCGACCTGCAACTGTCGATCGGCGATATTTTGACGCTCGAGGGGCCACGCACGGCTATTGCCGAGGCGCTTGAGGAAAGCGAGTGCCTGCCGCTCGCTCCGACGGCTTCAGCCGAACCGGCCCTCCACTCCTGGCGGCCCTTCGCGCTTTTTGCCTGCGGCGTCGCCGCGTCGGCGGCCGGCCTGCATCCCGACATCGCTTTTGCCGGCGTCGTGCTGGCCCTTGCCCTTCTCAATCATCTCAATATCCGTCAGGCGATGGCCGATCTCAACGGGCCGATCATCATCATGCTCGCGGCGATGATCCCAATCGGCCAGGCGGTGGCAAGCACCGGCACGGCCGAAGCGATCGCCGGCTGGCTGAGCCTTGTCGTGCCGATTGGCCATCCGCTTTCCGGCATCGCCCTCATTCTCTTCCTTGCAATGGCGCTGACGCCCTTCGTCAACAATGCGACGGTCGCAATCGTGCTGACGCCGATCGCACTCGAATTTGCAAAGACGGGGCGACATGCGCCCGACGCCTATCTGATCGCGGTCGCCGTCGGCGCCTCTCTCGATTTCCTGACGCCCTTCGGCCACCACAACAACACGCTGGCGATGGGCATCGGCGGCTACCGCTTCAGCGATTTCCTGCGCGCCGGCTGGCCGCTCGCCGTCGTAAGTTATGGCCTGGCTCTGTTTCTCCTGGCTCTGTTCTGGCTGTGATGCGATAGTTGGCGCCTGACTTGACTTCCCCCGCGATGAAACTAGAGCAGGAAGCCTTCACCCAAACACAAGGACAGTTGAGCGCCGTGCGAATCCTCTCCGAAGCCCATTTCCCCGAATTGCCGAACTATTATCGCGGCAAGGTGCGCGAGAATTACGACCTTCCGGACGGACGCCGCATCATCATCAGCACCGACCGGCTGAGCGCCTTCGACCGCATACTCACCTGCATTCCTTATAAGGGCCAGGTGTTGACGCAGACGGCGCGCTATTGGTTCGAAGCGACGAAGGATATCTGTCCGAACCACGTCCTCGATTATCCCGATCCGAATGTCGTCATCGGCAAGCGGCTCGACATCCTGCCGGTCGAGATCGTCGTGCGCGGTTACCTTGCAGGTACCACTGGCACTTCCATCCTGACGCTCTACAAGAAGGGTGAGCGCGAGATGTACGGCATGCGTCTGCCCGACGGCATGCGCGACAACCAGATCCTACCGGAACCCGTCATCACCCCGACCAGCAAGGAATTCGATGGTGGCCATGACGAGCCGCTGACGCCTGACGAGATCGTCACGCGCGGTCTTCTGACCAGGCAGCAATGGGAAACGCTGTCGCGCTACGCGCTTGCCCTTTTTGCCCGCGGGCAGGAGATGGCAGCCAGACGTGGCCTGATCCTCGTCGACACGAAATATGAATTCGGAACCGATGGCGACGGCAACATCATCCTCGCCGACGAGATCCACACGCCCGACAGCAGCCGTTACTGGCTTGCCGAAAGCTACCCGGCAAGTTTTGCCGCCGGAAAGCGCCCCGACAGTTTCGACAAGGACTTCGTCCGCGCCTGGGTGGCAGAGCGTTGCGACCCCTATAAGGACGAGATCCCGGAAATTCCCACTGAACTGATCGAGCAGACCTCGGCCGTCTATATCAGGGCCTACGAGACGATCACCGGCGAGCGCTTTGTTGCCGACGACAGCGGCGAGACGCCGCTTGCGCGTGTCCGAAACAACCTCTCCCGCTATTTCCCTTGAAAAGACGACACACGAAGCCGCCGGGCCGAGCACCGGCTTGGCAGCTTTCGTGCAATCGCGCTAGCATCGGCAAAAAGGGATACCGGGCGCGGCCCGGCGGGGGACGGATGGCAAGAAGGCCCAGACGCAAGGCCGAGGAAACGCGAGAGGACATCCTGTCCATGGCGGAGATGCTGTTTCGCGAGCGTGGCTACGTCGCGGTGTCAATCGCCGATATCGCCGGCGCGCTCAACATGTCGCCCGCCAATGTCTTCAAGCACTTCCGTTCCAAGGTCGCACTGGTCGACGCCATCGCCGGACGCCATCTCGACAATGCCGCCGAGCGTTTCTTTCCTCTCGACCAGGACATGCCCGCGAAAGAACAGCTGCTGCGCTTCGTCCTGCGGCTGCTGGAGGGCCATCTGCAGGATATACAGAAGAGCCCCTACATCTTCGAAATGGTCCTTTCGACCATCGAGGCCAAACTTGAAGCCGGCAATCGTTATCGGGCCTGCATCGAGGAAAAACTCGGCGAGATCATCCGCAAAGGCATGGCGGAAGGACGTTACCACTGCCGCGATCCCGAGCACGCGGCACATACCGTCGCCGATGTGCTGGCCTGCGTGCTGCACCCTATCCTCATCGTCCGCGACGACAAGGAGACGCTGGTGCGCCGCGCCGGGGAGATCGTAGGCTTCGTCGATGCCGCACTGCAAAATAGCGCTTGCTAAGTGACGATTGCTGACTTACGTCACTTCGAAAAGCTTTTGTTAGACTCGGATAAATGGCATTTGCAGCCAGATCAATCCTGACGCTTATCTAAGCCTGCGCTCGGCCCGGCCGAGCCCGTGGATCGAACGGCCGATTGCCACTGCATGAGGAAATTCAGAATGATACGGCGTGCCCTGCTCATCTCCTCGGCCCTAATGGCCGGCGCCCTGCTTGGCGCCTGTAGCGACAACGCCAGTAAACCTGCCGGCAATGCCGGCGCAGGCGTGGCGCAGCAGGCAGCGCCTGTCGGCGTGGTCGCGCTGAAGAAGGCTAGCTTCCCGATCACCACGATCCTTCCCGGCCGCGCCGAAGCCTTCCAGACGGCCGATATCCGGCCGCAGGTAAGCGGCATCATCCGCGAGATCGCCTTCAGGGAAGGCGGCGAGATCAAGAAGGGCGACCTTCTCTATCAGATCGAGGATGCGCCCTACATCGCCGCCGTCGAGCAAGCCAAGGCGGCAATCGCCAAGGCCGAAGCGAGCGTCCCGAGCGCTGAAAGCAACCTCGAACGCTACCAGCGCCTCGTCGGCAGCGGCGCCACCCAGATCGAATACGAGACAGCCAGGACGACGCTTCTCCAGGCGAAGGCCGAGGTCGAGTCCGCAAAGGCAGCGCTTTCCGCCGCGCAGATCGACCTCGATCACACCAAGATCGTCGCGCCCTTCGACGGCATCATCGACCAGACCGCCTACAATGTCGGCAACGTTGTCTCGGCCAACCAGTCGACGGCGCTGACGACAATCCGCCAGCTCGACCCGATCTATATCTCGCTGACGGAATCGAGCACCAACCTCCTGCGGCTGCGCGACGCGATGGCGGCCGGCGACATCAAGGGCGCGGAGAACGTCGCTTTCCACCTGATCCTCGAAAACGGCAAGGAATATAACCAGGAGGGCAAGCTCGACATGTCGAAGCAGGTTGTCAGCGAAACGACCGGCACCTTCATCATCCGCGTGCTCTTCCCCAACCCCGATCGCATCGTCCTGCCCGGCATGTATGTCCGTGCCACCGTCGAGCTCGGCGCCGAGAACGGTTATGCGCTGCCGCAGCTGGCGACGAGCCGTGACGCCAACGGCAGGCTGACGGCACAATTCGTTTCCGCCGAGGGCAAGGTCGAAACCCGCGCCTTCGAGAACAGCTCGCCCTCCAACAATTCCTGGCTGGTGACCGAAGGCATCAAGGACGGCGATCAGCTGATCGTCAGCGGTCTGCAGTCGATCGCGGCAGGCATGCCGGTAAAACCGGTGCCGATGAAGGTCAGCGACAACGGCGTTGTCGTGCCTGCCGAGCAGCCCGCCGCCGGTGACGCTGAGAAGCCCGCAGCGAAATAACCGCTTCGAGCCCGCACGTCACCGTCTCAGCCGCACAGGAACCACTGATGGCCAAGTTTTTCATCCGACGACCGATTTTCGCCTGGGTCATTGCGATCACCATCATGCTCGCCGGTCTGCTGGCGATCTTCACCCTATCGATTTCGCAATATCCCGACATCGCCCCGACGACGGTCCGCATCAATGCCAGCTATCGCGGCGCCAGCGCCGAAACTGTGGAAAAATCGGTGACGACGATCATCGAGGATGGCATGACCGGCCTCGACGACCTCACCTACATGACCTCGACCTCGTCCACCGGCTCGGCCAGCATCCAGCTCACCTTCGGAACCAGCATCGATCCCGACATCGCCCAGGTGCAGGTGCAGAACAAGCTGCAGCTGGTGCAATCGCAGCTTCCTGGTGATGTCATCGATGCCGGCATCAGCGTGACGCGCTCAACCTCGAGCATCCTGCTTGTCGGCTCGCTCGTTTCAACCGACGGCAAGCGCAACTCGGTCGATCTCGGCAACATCATGTCGACCTCGATCGAAGATCAGATCCAGCGCCTCGAAGGCGTCGGCAGCATCAACGTCTTCGGTTCCGGATACGCCATGCGGGTTTGGCTCGATCCCTTCAAGCTATTGAAATATCAGCTGACGCCGAGCGACGTCACATCAGCGATCCAGGCGCAGAACACGCAGGTCTCGGTCGGTTCGCTCGGCGCCCAGCCGACGATCCCCGGCCAGCAGCTCAACGTCACCATCACTGCACAGAGCCAACTGACTACCGTCGCCGATTTCGAGCACATCATTCTGAAAGTCGAAAAGGACGGCGCGACGGTGCGCCTCAGCGACGTCTCGCGCATCGAGATCGGCCAGGAAAGCTACGGCGGCAGCTCGCGTTACAACGGCTTGCCCTCCAGCGGTTTTGCGGTCAACCTCGCGATTGGCGCCAACGCCATCGATACCGCCGCCCGCGTGCGCTCCGCACTCGATGTCATCGGCCGCACCCTGCCGGAAGGCGTGAAGATCACCTATCCCTACGACACGACGCCGTTCGTGGAACTGTCGATCGAAAAGGTCGTGCATACGCTGATCGAAGCGATCGTGCTTGTCTTCGTGGTGCTGCTCGTCTTCCTGCAGAATCTACGTGCGACACTCATTCCGACCATTGCCGTCCCGGTTGTGCTGCTCGGAACATTCGGCGTGCTGGCCGCCACCGGCTACTCGATCAACACTCTGACGATGTTCGCCATGGTGCTGGCGATCGGTCTTCTCGTCGACGACGCCATCGTCGTCGTCGAAAACGTCGAACGCATCATGTCCGAAGAGAAGCTTTCGCCGCTCGAGGCGACGGAAAAATCGATGGGCGAGATCACCGGTGCCATCGTCGGCATCGCCCTCGTGTTGACCGCGGTCTTCATTCCGATGGCCTTCTTCGGCGGTTCGACCGGCATCATCTATCGCCAGTTCTCGATCACCATAGTCTCGGCCATGCTGCTGTCGGCGCTCGTCGCCATGGTGCTGACGCCGGCACTTTGCGCCACGATGCTGAAGCCGGTCAGCGAACACAGGAAGCACCGTGTCGGCGACTGGTTCAACCGCAACTTCACACGCTCGACCAACGGCTATGTCAGGACGATCGGCTATCTCCTGAAGCGGCCCATCCGCGTCATGCTGGTCTTCCTTCTCATCGGCGCCGGCTGTGCCTATCTCTTCACTCGCCTCCCAAGCTCATTCCTGCCGCAGGAAGACCAGGGCGTGCTGCTAACCATCGTCACCACGCCGCCGGGCTCGACCACGCAGCAGACCCAGGCGGTCGTCGAGAAGGTCGAAAACTACTACCGTGAGAACGAGAAGGACGCCGTCGAGTCCGTCTTCGGCGCGCTGGGCTTCGGCTTCAGCGGCTCCGGCCAGAACAGCGCCATCGTCTTCACCAAGCTGAAGGATTTCTCTGAGCGCACCGATCCCAATCTGAGCGCCCAGTCGATCGTCAGCCGGGCGCTGCGCAGCTTCTTTGCAATGCGCGAGGCACAGGTCTTCGCGCTTCTGCCGCCGGCGATCCAGGGTCTCGGCGTGTCGAGCGGATTCTCCATGTATCTCGTCGATACCGGCAGCCATGGCAACGATGCTCTGACGGCCGCCTCCAAGCGGCTCATCCAGATGGGCAACTCGTCAGGCAAGGTCGTGGCGCTGCGCAGCAGCAACAAGGAAGTCGAGCCGCAGATGCGCATCGTGCTCGATCAGGAAAAGATCGGCGCCATGGGTGTCGACATCGCCTCGGTCAATTCGATGCTGTCGATCATTTTCACCGGCCGCGACGTCAACGACTTCACGCTGAACGGCGAGATCAAGCCGGTCTATGTCCAGGGCGACGCGCCCTTCCGCATGCAGCCGGACGACCTTGACCACTGGTACGCCCGCAACAATTCAGGCGAAATGGTGCCCTTCTCCGCCTTTACCAAAACCGAATGGGTGAAGGGCGCACCCTCGCTTGCCCGCTTCAACGCCGTCAGCGCCATCCCGCTTGACGGCGCCTCCGCCCCCGGGGTGTCCTCCGGCGATGCGATGAACGAAATGGAAGCGCTAACTGAACAGCTCGGCGGCGGCTACACGGTCGCGTGGCAGGGCATTTCCTATCAGGAACGCCTTTCCGGTTCGCAAGCGCCGATGCTCTATGCGATCTCCGTTCTCGTCGTCTTCCTCTGCCTGGCAGCGCTTTACGAGAGCTGGTCGATCCCCTTCTCGGTGATCATGGCCGTGCCTGTCGGCATTCTCGGCGCGCTGGCGGCGGCAACGCTCTTCGGCCAGGCGAACGACGTCTATTTCAAGGTCGGCCTGCTCACCACCATCGGGCTTGCGGCGAAGAATGCGATCCTGATCGTCGAATTCGCCAAGGATCGAATGGAAAGCGGGCTGGGACTTTACGAGGCGACGCTGGAAGCGGCGAGGCTGCGCCTGCGGCCGATCATCATGACCTCGCTCGCCTTCATTCTCGGTGTCGTGCCGCTGGCGATCGCGACAGGTGCAGGCTCGGCGGCGCAGAACGCTATCGGCATCGGCGTTCTCGGCGGCATGCTGGCGGCGACCATGCTTGGAATTTTCTTTGTGCCGTCCTTTTTCGTCGTCATCCGACGCATCTTTGCCACACGCGGCAAAAATGCGGCAGCAGTGTGATAAAAATGCACTGTGATAATGCTGTTCCGATTGCTACATTGCGCCCGACTGCTTCGGTGTGTGTTTTCAAATGGGACAAAGGCGCGTCGCGCCGATAGTGAAGCATGAAGCTTCGGACAAGAATTGACTTGCTCGAGTACAGGAAGAAATGAATGGTATCTCTTCGTTTTGCCACACCGGCATTATTGTTATTGTTGTCGGGCTGCGTCGTAGGCCCGGATCATGTTCCTCCTGAAATGCCGCTGCCCGCCAAATTCGGAGAAGGCGGAACGAAGAGCGTCGGCGATGTTGCCACCGCAGCATGGTGGACCGCCTTCAATGACCCCAAATTGAACGGCTATGTCCAGGCCGGCCTCGAGCAGAACCTGACCGTCCAGCAGGCAATCGAGCGCATCAATGCAGCTTCCGCAAACGTTACCATTGCCGGCGCAGGCGGCCTGCCGAGCCTGAACGTCGGCGCCTCGCACACGATCAGCGGCCAGAAGGGCGAACTGCGCACGCAGTTCGACACGCGCAACACCAGTGCCGGCGATGTTCAGCTGAGCTGGCTGCTCGATCTCTTCGGCCTCTATAAGCGCAGCACCGAAAGCGCGGCCGCCTCGCTCGACTCTGCCTACGCATCCGCCGATGTCGCCAAGCTGACCCTCGTGCAGGATCTCGTCTCAAGCTACATCGACGTTCGTTTCTATCAGCAGCGCCTGGCACTTTCGAGGGCCAACCTGAAGTCTCGTCAGGAAACCTTCGAACTGACCAAGTTCCAGCTTGAAGCCGGCGCCGCCTCGCGGCTCGACGTCGTCCAGGCCGAAGGTCTGGTACAGTCGACGCTCGCCGAAATTCCCGGCCTTGAGACCAATATCCGCGTATCGGCCCATCACATCGCCACGCTGCTCGGCTTGCCGGCCTCGGCTCTCGTCAACGAATTGCTGAGGGGCGGTGGTCAGCCGGTATACCGCGGCGGCATCAACTCCGGCATCCCGGCAGACCTGATCCGCAACCGTCCCGACATTCGCGTCGCGGAGCGTGATCTCGCTGCCGCAACGGCCAATATCGGCGTTGCCGAGGCGCAGCTTTATCCGAGCATTTCGCTCAGCGGCTCGATCTCGCCCTCCTATATCAACCAAAGGGGTGTGCATGGCGCTCTGACGCCTTGGTCCTTTGGCCCGACGCTGAACCTGCCGATCCTCGACGGCGGCCGCCTGCGCGCCAACGTCAAGTCGGCCCAATCCGAGGCTGCGACCGCTTACCTCAACTGGAAATCGACAGTGCTGACTGCCGTCGAGCAGGTCGAGAATGCGCTCGCCGCGGTCCGGCGTGACGCCCGCACGGTCGCTGCGCTTCAGGCCCAGGTAAAGACCACGCAGGAGACGCTCGAACTTTCTACAGCATCCTATAAGGACGGCGCCTCCTCGCTGCTCGACGTTCTCGACGCCCAGCGCCAGGTTTCGCTTGCCCAGGCAAGCCTTGCCCAGGCCGTCCAGCAGATGGCCAAGGACTACGTATCGCTGAACATCGCAGTCGGCGGCGGCTATGCGCCGGGCGGCCAGGTCACCGCGCCCGCGAAGCCGGCGCCGGCAAAGACTGTCAAAAGCTGATTGGCATTGCCTTTCTGGAAAATACCAAGCCCTGCGATCGTCTCGCGGGGCTTTTTTCATCCCGGCTCTGCACTGGATAATTGCGCAAAAGGGGTATTTGGATTCGACAAGGGGCATTCACTGATATAAGGCTGATTAAACGATTAATCAGAGCGGCCTCAATTATGGCTTCATCGCGCCCGGGACCGAACCTTAGCAGGATAGCGACCTCGCTCGGCGTCTCCATTGCCACGGTTTCCAACGCGCTTTCCGGCAAAGGCCGGGTCTCCGGCCAGTTGGTCGAAAGAATTCGCGAACATGCCGCCGAGCTCGGTTATGTCCCGAGCCAAGCCGGCCGGGCGCTCAGGACCGGCCGCAGCGGCGTTCTCGGCCTGGTGCTGCCTGACATCGCCAATCCGCTCTTCCCGAAGATCGCGCAGGCGATCGAATTCGCGGCTTCGGCCGCAGGCTATGGCGTGCTGATCGCGGATTCCCGCGGCGATGCCGCTGCCCAGGCCGAGGCGATCAACCGCCTGGTCGAACGAGGCGTCGATGGCATGGTCGTCATTCCCCGCCGCGCCACCCGCATTTCATCCGCCGCCTGTCCGGTCGCCATCATCGACACACCTTCGACACCGGGCAACACCGTTTCCGCCGATCATTGGCAGGGTGGGCGCGAAATCGCTCTCCATCTCGCCGATCTCGGCCACCAGAAAATCCTCATCATCGGCAACAACCAGGAATCCAGCGTCCAGAACGACCGCGCCGGCGGCATTCACGCCGGCCTGCGCCCGGACATGCAGGCTGAAGCCCTGTGGATCGACAAGCTGGAGAGCGATGGCGGCAGCGGCTGTCCGCTAGGCCTCGCCGAAAGGGTGAGACAAGGTTTCACCGCTTTCGCAGCTCTCTCCGATCTGCAGGCGCTGCGCGCGCTGACGGAACTGCAGCAGGCCGGCATCAACGTTCCCGCCGATGTCAGCGTCACCGGCTTCGACGACCTTATCTGGTCGCCTGTTGTCACGCCGTCCCTGACGACGGTCAGGATGGACATGGACAGGATTGCCGGGATTGCCGTGTCCGCCCTGGCCGATACCATAAGCAAAAACTGCGCCCGGGAGGGCATGCTCGTTACCGCGGAGATCGAACGTGTCGCAATGCAATTGATCGTCCGCCAATCATCCGGGCCTTGTGAACCCGGCATTAAAAACCTCAGAGATGGAGAACACGTAAGATGAAAAAAGCTCTCATTGCTTCGGTGGCGCTTGCGGCGCTATCGCCGTTGAGTGCGGCTGCCGCCGAACGGACGCTGACCATTTCCGCCTATGCGTTCGCCCAGGACGATTTCAAGGCGCTGGTCTACGAGCCGTTCGAGGCCCAATGCGGCTGCAAGCTGGTGGTCGAGACCGGCAACAGCGTCGAGCGCCTGGCCAAGATGGAGGCCAACAAGGCCAGTCCCGTCGTCGATCTCGCCGCCGTTTCGATGGCCGATGCGCTGGCCGCCGCCCGCGCTGGCCTGATCGACAAGGTCGACAGTGCAAAACTTTCCAACTTCGGCAAGCTGTACGACATCGCCAAGGACCCGAACGGCGACGGTATGAGCGTCGGTTATACCTTCTACGCCACCTCGATCGCCTATCGTTCGGACAAGATGAAGATCGATTCCTGGGCCGATCTCCTGAAGCCTGAATATGTCGGCCACGTCGCCTTTCCGAACGTGACCACCAATCAGGGCCCGCCGGCCCTCTACATGCTGGGCCTGGCGCTCGGCAAGGACACGCCCGACCTGAAGGGGCCGATCGAGGCACTGGGCGAGAAGAAGGACGACATCGTCACCTTCTACGAAAAATCCTCACAGCTCGTACAGCTGATGCAGCAGGAGGAAATCTGGGCGGCACCGATCGGCCGGTTCTCCTGGGCGGGCTTCACCAAGCTCGACGTGCCGGTCGCCTGGGCGACACCGAAGGAGGGCCAGACGGGCGGCATGAACGTGCTGGTGGTGACAAAAGGTTCAAACAATCAGGATCTCGCCTTGCAGTTCATCGATTTCTGGCTCTCGACCGAGACCCAAACCAAACTCGCCGAAAAGCTGATCGACAGCCCTGCCAACCGCGAGGTCAAGCTTTCCGAAGCCGCCGCCAACAATCTCACCTATGGCGAGGATACGGCCAAGAGCCTAAAGCTGATCCCCTCGGCCGTCGCCCTCGACAACCGTGCCGGCTGGCTGAAGACATGGAACGACAAGGTCGGCCAGTAAGGCTGGCGTGAGAACCGGTCCCGGCGCCTCTGCCGGGGCCATCCAATCTCCGTTCGAAAGGCGCCTCATGTTCCAGAACCGCGCAGAAGCCATGGCGCTTGCCTTGCCGGCAGCCGTCTTTGCGACCCTTGTCTTTCTGTTGCCCGTCGCGATCCTGCTGTCGGAGGGCTTTCGCGCCGGTGGCGGCTGGACGCTGTCGGCCTATACCGATTTCTTTTCCGGGACGCTGAACCGCACCGTTTTCCTGCGATCCTTCCGGCTCGGTCTCGAAGTCACTGCGGTCTCGGCAATCATCGGCTATGCCGCCGCCTTCGCCATCGTCAATCTGCCGCCGAACGGCAAGGGCCGCATGATCGGCCTCATCACCCTGCCGCTGATGATCTCGCCGGTGGCCCGCACCTATGCCTGGATCGTCATTCTCGGCCGCACCGGCATCGTCAACCAGGCGATAACTGGCCTCGGCCTCAGCGCCGAACCGCTGCGGCTGCTGTTCACCGAAACCGCCGTCTTCATCGGCCTCCTGCAGCTCTTCCTGCCGCTGATGATCCTGTCGCTGATCAGTGCGCTGGAAAACATGCCGAGGGATGCGATACCGGCCGCCCGCGTGCTCGGCGCCAACTGGTTCCAGGTCTTCTGGAAGGTTATCTTGCCGCTGACCAGGGAGGGCCTCGTCGTCGGCGGTACACTCGTCTTCACCGGCTCATTGACGGCTTATATCACCCCCGCCGTGCTTGGCGGTTCCAAGGTGCTGATGCTCGAAACGCTAATGTACCAGCAGGTTTCCGTCGCCAATGATTTCGTCTCGGCAAGCGTCATCGCCTTCATCCTGATCGTCATGAGCTTTGCCGCCAACATCCTGCTGAAACGCCTTGCGACGGCGAGGAACCGCCGATGACCCTGCGCCTGTTTTCGCCCATCGTGCTTTTTCTTCTGCTGGTCTTTCTGATCGGCCCGTTCCTGATCATTATTGCCGCTTCCCTATCAGCCGGCGACACGCTGGCCTTCCCGCCGCAGGGCCTGTCGCTGCGCTGGGTGACGAAGGTCTTCACCATCGAAAGTTTTCGCGACAGCTTCGCCATGTCGATGTTCCTTGCCGTATTCGGAACGCTCGCAGCCCTCGTCCTCGGCATCCCCGCCGCCTACGCCCTGTCGCGTTACCGGCTGCCGGCGGCAGAAACGATCCGCACCGTCGTCTCGCTGCCGATCATCGTTCCCGGCATTATCGTCGGCCTGGCATTGCTGCGCTATCTCGTCGTTCCCTTTGGCTTCAACATCACGCTCGCCCTTTTCTTCGCTCACGCGGCGCTGGTGCTGCCCTATGCCGTGCGTGTCGTCTCCGCGAGCCTCGACAATCTGCGTTCGGATATCGAGGAAGCGGCCGTCCTGCTTGGTTCCTCCAGGCTCGGCGCCTTCTTCCGCGTGGTGATGCCGAATATCCGCGGCGGCATTCTGGCCGCCTTCATCCTCGGCTTCGTCACCAGCTTCAATCAGGTGCCGGTCTCGCTCTTCCTCTCCGGCCCCGGTGTGCGCACACTGCCGATCGACATGCTGGGCTACATGGAAACCACCTACGACCCGTCCATCGCGGCGCTCTCCGCCCTTCTCGCCTTCCTCTCGATCGGCATCGTCTTCCTTGCCGAGCGCTTCCTGGGATTTTCGCGTTATGTCTGATGCCTATCTCGAACTCGACAAGCTGACGCTTGCCTATGGCGATACGGTCGCGGTGAAGGATCTCGATCTTGCGATCGGCAAGGGCGAGCTCCTCGCGCTCCTCGGCCCCTCCGGCTGCGGCAAGACGACGACGATGCGCGCCATTGCCGGCCTGCTGACGCCCGCCTCCGGCCGCATCGGCCTCGACGGCGCCGATATTACCCGCGTCTCCGCCAACAAGCGCGCCATCGGCCTCGTCTTCCAATCCTACGCGCTCTTTCCGCATTTGACCGTCTATGAGAATGTCGCTTTCGGCCTGCGTCTCAAAGGCATCTCGGGCGCCGATCTTGACGCCCGCGTCGGCGCCGGCCTGAAATCCGTCGGCCTCGCCGCTTTCGCCGGCCGCAAGCCCGCCGAACTCTCCGGCGGCCAGCAGCAGCGCGTGGCGCTCGCCCGCTCGATGGTAATGGAGCCGAAAGTCCTGCTGCTCGACGAGCCGCTCTCCAATCTCGACGCCCGGCTTCGCCTGGAGATGCGCGCCGAATTGCAGCGCGTCCAGAGGGAGACCGGCGTCACCATGATCTTCGTCACCCACGACCAGGTGGAGGCCCTGGCGCTCGCGGACCGCATCGTCGTCATGCTGAACGGCGGTATCGAGCAGATCGGCACGCCGGAGGAGATCTACAACAACCCGGCCTCCGCCTTCGTCGCCGATTTCGTCGGCTTCGAGAATGTCTTCGCGCTGAAGGATGGAAAGCTTGCGACGCCGAACGGCCCGGTCGCGCTGCCCGCCCCGCCGCCGCAAACGGCGGCGGGCCTGGCCTGGCGTCCGAGCGCGGTGGTCCTCGGCTCGGGTTCCTTTGCTGGAACGGTGCGCGGCACCTCTTTTGCCGGCAACAGCCGCGAATATCTCCTCGATACGCCGCTTGGGCCGATCAAGGCCGAGATCGATGCAAGCCTGCCGCCATACAGGATCGGCAGCCCGCTCACCTTCGATCTGCCGATAGCCGGCGCGGCCAACCTCAAACGGTTCGGGTGAGATCATGGGCGTCTGGATCGATACCGACATGGGCTTCGACGATATTGCCGCCATCCTGGTGGTGGCGCAGTCGGAATATGAGATCGACGGCGTCTCGCTCGTCTTCGGCAATGCGCCGCTGTTGCAGGTGAGAAAAAATGCCGCCGGTGCCGGCAGCGCCTTCGGCTGGACATTCTCGATGCATACCGGCCGCGCCATGCCGGTTCTCGGCAAGCTCGAAACCGCACAGGCGATCCTTGGCGAAGCCGGCATTCCGACCATCGGCAGGAGCCTGCCGCAGGCGGGGGCCCTTGGCGAAAGCGACGCTTTCGCAGCACTTTGCCTCTGGCTCGAAGGCGACGGGCCACACCGCATCCTGGCGCTCGGGCCTCTCACCAATATCGCCGCCGTGGCGCTCGCCCGTCCTGATCTTGCCGCCCGCATCGACGACCTCGTCTGGATGGGCGGCGGTGTCACATCGGGCAATCATACGGCGTCTGC
The DNA here is from genome assembly GCF_003013335.1 of Rhizobium sp. H4. Taxonomy (NCBI): domain Bacteria; kingdom Pseudomonadati; phylum Pseudomonadota; class Alphaproteobacteria; order Hyphomicrobiales; family Rhizobiaceae; genus Rhizobium; species Rhizobium sp. H4. The sequence goes on along the minus strand of NZ_PSOW01000005.1, from coordinate 375,930 downwards.
CGAATTCAACGCGCTCGCCGATCCCGAATCGCTTGCGATCGTCATCGCCCATCGCCTGCCGCTGCGCATGGTCGATCTCGATCTTTGCCGCAGGGTGCTGGCAAAGCCGGAGGATGCCGAGGCGGTGCGCAATGCCGGTGGCGGCAATGCCGAACTGATTGCCGACATGTTCGCTGGTTATATAAGCATCGCCACCAGCCGCGGCCGCCCTGGAATGGCGATCTATGACCCCTGCGCCGCCGTCGCCTTCATCGCTCCAGATATCGTCAGCTTCCGCCCGGCGCGCATCGACGTCGAGCTGCAAGGTCACTTGACGCGTGGTCGCACCGTCGTCGAGACCCGCGCCACTCATGCGACCTTCAATGCGCAATTCGCCGCCGACATCGATGCCGACAGGGCGCGCGCCATCATTCTGGCCGCCCTTGTCAACGAGGCACGCAAATGACCGTCACCTCTCGCCAAGAGCCCGCCGACCTCAACGATCCTGCCTTGCGCGCCCGCGCCGTTGCTGCTGCGCGCGGCGATGCCCCCTTCGACGTGCTGATTACCGGCGGCCGGCTGCTCGACGCTGTGACCGGCTTGATGCGGGACGCCGATATCGGTCTCGTCGGCACGCTGATCGCCAGCGTCCATGCTCCGGCAAGCCGCATGGATGCAGCCGAGATCATCGATGCGGCGGGCAGCATCCTGACGCCCGGCCTGATCGACACGCACATGCATATCGAAAGCTCGATGGTCACGCCCGCCGAATATGCGAGCGCCGTGCTGCCGCGCGGCGTTACCACCATCGTCTGGGATCCGCATGAATTCGGCAACGTGCATGGCCTCGACGGCGTGCGCTGGGCAATCGAGGCAGCGTGCTCACTGCCGCTGCGCATGATCCTGCTCGCCCCCTCCTGCGTGCCGTCGGCACCCGGCCTGGAACTCGCCGGCGCCGATTTCGATGCCGCCGTCGTCGCCGAGATGCTGCGCTCGCCGGCCGTCGGCGGCGTCGCCGAAGTCATGAACATGCGCGGCGTCATCGACGGTGACCCGCGCATGGCGGCCATCGTCAATGCCGGCCTTGCCTCCGGCAAACTCGTCTGCGGCCATGCTCGCAGTCTCGAAGGTCGCGATCTCAACGCCTTTATGGCGGCGGGCGTCAGCTCAGACCACGAACTCACCTCCGGCGCCGATCTTTACTCCAAGCTTGCCGCCGGCCTGACCATCGAGCTGCGCGGTTCTCACGACCATCTGCTGCAGGAATTCGTCGAGGTGCTGAACGGTCTCGGTCACCTGCCGCCCACTGTTACCCTCTGCACCGACGACGTCTTCCCCGATGAACTCTACGAAAGCGGCGGCCTCGACGATGTCGCCCGCCGGCTGGTGCGCTACGGCATGAAGCCGGAATGGGCGATCCGCGCAGCGACCTTCAATGCGGCACAGCGTCTGAAGCGCTCCGATCTCGGGCTCATCGCCGCCGGACGCCGCGCCGATATCGTCTTCTTCGAAGATCTCACCGAGTTCCGGGCGCGGCTGGTCATTTCAGGCGGCCGCATCGTCGCCCGCAACGGCAGCATGCAGGCCGCCGTCCAGCGGCTTGATACGGCACCGCTTGAAAATTCGGTGAAGCTTCCGCCACTCGTCGAAAATGACTTCCTCATTCCATCCGAAGGCGCGCGCGTCCGCGTCGCCACCATCGACCGCCCGCGCTTCACGCGATGGGACGCGACGGAGACGGAAGTCAGAGACGGTTTCGTCGTGCCGCCAACCGGCAGCGCCATGATCGCCGTCGCCCACCGCCACGGCAAGGCCGACGGCACCCCGCGCATCGGCTTCCTCACTGGCTGGGGCGACTGGCGCGGCGCCTTCTGCACCACCGTCTCGCACGACAGCCATAACCTCACCGTCTTCGGCGGCAACGCTCGCGACATGGCGCTCGCCGCCAACGCCGTCATATCAGCCGGCGGCGGCATGGCGGTCGCCAAAGACGGAAAGATCGAGGCGATCCTGCCGCTGCCGCTCTCCGGCCTCGTGACCGGCGCATCGCTAGCGGACACCGCTTCGACCTTCGCCGGCATCCGCAAAGCCATGGAAAAAATCGTCGACTGGAAGCCGCCCTACCGGGTCTTCAAGGCCTGCTTCGGCGCAACGCTCGCCTGCAATGCCGGCCCGCATCAGACGGACCGGGGGATTGCGGATGTGGTGACGGGGAGAATGATGAAAAGCCCGGTGCTGGAGATTCTGTAGGGCCGGGGCATGAACCAGACAATGATCGGCGTGCCCGATAGCCCCCTCATCCGCCCTAACGGGCACCTTCTCCCCGCTGGGGAGAAGAGGGAATCGAGACGTTGCCACAAGTCTCTTCTCCCCTCGGGGAGAAGGTGCCCGTTAGGGCGGATGAGGGGCCGCAAACGCCAGCTAACCCTTCAACTCCCGCTCCACCAATGACACCCAATAAGCCGCGCCGTAGCCAAGCGCCTCATCATTGAAATCATAGGCCGTATTGTGATGCAGCGCCCCGCCCTCCGCCGGCCCGTTGCCGAGCCAGACGTAACAGCCCGGCGCATTCTGCGCGAAGAAAGCGAAATCATCGCCCGCCGTCGACGGCGGGAAGTTTGTCCGCACCTTCCCGAACACCGAGCCGGCCGCTGCGAGCGCCCGGGCAGTCGCATCCGCGTCATTGATCACCGGCGGGATCCGCCGCTCGAAATGATATTCGACTGATATGCCGTACATGGCCGCAGTCCCCTGCGCCAACCGGCCGATCTCGGTCTCCATCTGGTCCCGCACCTCGTGCGAATAGGCGCGTGCCGTGCCGCCGATCTCGACCAAATCGGGAATAACGTTCAGCGCCTTGGAATCGCCCGCCTGCAGGAAACAGGCGCTGACGACGGCCGGCTGCAGCGGATCGACCACGCGGCCGACGATCGTCTGCAGCGATGACAGGAAAGTGCCGGCGGCGGTGATCGGATCGCGGCCGAGATGCGGCTTGGCGCCGTGTGTGCCGACCCCGCGAAAGGTGACGCGCCAGCTGTCGGAAGAGGCAAGCTGCGGCCCCGCGACCACGGCGATCTCATCGACCGCAAGCCCTGGCATATTGTGCAGGCCGTAGACGGCATCGCAGGGGAAGAGCTTAAACAGCCCCTCCTCCACCATGCGCTTCGCGCCGCCGCGTCCCTCTTCGGCCGGCTGGAAAATGAAATGCACCGTGCCGGAAAAACCCCGCGTCGCCGCAAGGTGCCGCGCGGCGCCGAGCAGCATCGCCGTATGGCCATCATGGCCGCAGGCATGCATTTTGCCAGGCACGCTCGATTTATAAGGCCGCTCCGCCGTCTCAGTCATGGCGAGCGCATCCATATCGGCTCTCAACCCGATCCGGCGTATGCCATCGCCGACCTTGAGCGTGCCGACCACGCCGGTGCGGCCAAGGCCGCGATGCACCGTGACACCGGCCTCCTCGAGAAGCTTCGCGACGATGCCAGCGGTGCGCTCCTCCTCGAAACCGAGTTCGGGATGGGCGTGCAGATCGCGACGCAAGGTCGTGAGGAACGGCAAATCGTCCTTGATCCGGGCGGGGATGCTCATTGCCAGGATATCCCTTTATACGAAACGGGCGCCCAACCGGCGCCCGCGTCAGATCATCCTTGTTCATCAAACAAGCTGTGACTTCAAGCCCTCAGGCTTCTTCGACAAACACCTCCTCGCGCTTCTTCTTGACGCTCGGCAGGAACACGACAATCAGCACGGCAACCGCGATCGCCAGAAGCGTGGCGCTGATCGGACGGGTGACGAAGGTGGTCGGGTCGCCGCGCGACAGGATCATGGCGCGCCTGAGGTTCTCTTCCAGAAGCGGTCCAAGCACGAAGCCGAGCAGAAGCGGCGCCGGCTCGCAGCGAAGCTTTGCCAGCACGTAGCCGATGAAGCCGAAGAAGGCGACTGCATAGAGGTCGTAGACGTTCGTATTGACGCTGTAGACCCCGATCGAGCAAAAGGCCATGATGATGGGGAAGAGCACGTAATAGGGAACGGTCAGCAGCTTCACCCAGAGCCCGATCAGCGGCAGGTTGAGGATCACCAGCATCAGATTGCCGATCCACATCGAGGCGATGATGCCCCAGAACAGCGCCGGCTGCTCGGTGGCGACATTCGGCCCCGGCACGATGCCCTGGATGATCATCGCGCCGATCATCAGCGCCATGACGGGATTGGCGGGGATGCCGAGCGTCAGGAGCGGAATGAACGAGGTCTGCGCCCCGGCATTGTTAGCCGATTCCGGTCCGGCGACACCGGCAACCGCCCCCTTGCCGAATTCCTCCGGAGTCTTCGACATCCGCTTTTCCACCGTATAGGAGGCGAAAGCGGCCAGGATCGCGCCGCCACCCGGCAGGATGCCGAGTGCCGAACCGATCGCCGTGCCGCGAATGACCGGCGCGATCATCTCCTTGAATTCCTGGCGTGAGGGTAACAGGCCGGAGACTTTGGCCATCAGCACCGTCCGTGTCGACTCGCCCTCGAGGTTGCGCAGGATTTCCGCCACCCCGAAGACGCCGACGGCGAGTGCCACAAAATTCAGCCCGTCGGCATATTCGCGGATGCCGAGCGTGAAGCGCGGCGTGCCGGTGTAGATGTCGGTGCCGACGAGGCCGAGCAGCAGCCCGAGCGCCACCATCGCCAAGGCCTTGACGACCGAGCCGTGGGCAAGCGCAATCGACGAAACCAGGCCGACGATCATCAGCGAGAAATATTCCGCCGAGCCGAATTGCAGCGCAATCGCGGTGAGCGGCGGCGCAAAAATTGCAACCAGGAAGGTCGACACACTGCCGGCAAAGAACGAACCGAGCGCTGCGATCGCCAGCGCCGCCCCCGCCCTGCCCTTACGCGCCATCTGATAACCGTCGATCGCGGTAACGGCGGAGGAGGATTCGCCCGGCATGTTGATCAGGATTGCCGTCGTCGAACCGCCATACTGTGCACCGTAATAGATGCCGGCGAGCATGATCAGCGAGGAGACCGGTTCGAGCTGGAAGGTGATCGGCAGAAGCATGGCGATCGTCGCCGTGGCGCCGATGCCGGGCAAGACGCCGATCAGCGTGCCGAGCAGCACGCCGATCAGGCAAAAGAGCAGATTGTCAAACGTGCCGGCCGTCGCAAAGCCGAGCGCGAGATTGCTGAAAAGATCCATCATCGCCTCCTAGAACCGGACCCAGGGGCCGAAGCGCTCGAACGGCAGGCCGAGCCCATAGCTGAAGACAGCCACCGAAAAGACCGTCAGCAACAGCGAAAGAATGATCGCAAAGAACACGTTCATCCTTTGCGATGCGAAGCAGGCGATGAAGGCGGTGAAGAACAGCGCCGGCGCAAATCCGAGCCCGCGCACGGTCAGCCCGAAGAAGACCGGAGCCGGCAAGATGAACAGCATGCCGCGCCAGGCAAAGGGGTCAATCGGCTCACCCTCCACGCGCAGCGCCTGAATGAAGATGATCGCGCCGAGCAGTACGAGCACGGCGGAAAGCAACAGCGGAAAATAACCAGGCCCCATGCGCAGTGTCGTGCCGAGGTCGAGCCCCAGCGACTGGAAGGCGAAGAAAGCGCCGGTCGCGACGAAAAGCGCGCCGCAGATCGCATTGGTGGTATCGAAACTGATGGATTTCATGGTGTCTCCTGGAGTTGGAGATGGTTCACGTGATGCCGTCACAAAGGAGCTAGCCCTCATCCGCCTGCCGGCACCTTCTCCCCACAAGCCGGGAGAGATATGCCGCCGGCCCCCTGCAGCTGCTATTGAGCACGCAGTCCCCTCTCCCCGTTTACGGGGAGAGGGTTAGGGTGAGGGGCTATTCCTGGCACATCCCTCACTAGTCGGCATATTCCCCGGCAGCCTCGATCACCGGCTTCCAGCGGGCGATTTCGCTTTCGAGCTTGGCCTTCAGCGCGGCCGGCGTCGCATCGGCGTCGGAGGACGGCGCCGTGCCCAGTTCGGCGAAGCGGGCGCCGACATTCGGATCCTTCAGCGCGACCTGCAGCGACTTCGACAGCCGCTCGTTGATCTCGGCCGGTGTGCCCTTCGGTGTATAGATGCCGTGCCAGATACCGACTTCGAAGCCCGGCAGGCCGGCTTCGACCGCCGTCGGAACATCCTTCATCACATCGAGGCGCTTAGGCGAGGTTACGGCATAGGCCTTGATCGTGCCGCCCGTTATTTGCTTCGTCGTGTTGGTCGTCTGGTCGCACATGATATCGACCTGGCCGCCGAGAAGATCGGTCATGGCAGGACCCGTGCCCTTGTAGGGAACGGTCGTCAGCGGCGTCTGGATGGCGCTCATGAACATCATGCCGCAGAGATGCGAGGCTGCGCCGATGCCGGCATTGGCGACCGTCACCTTGTCCTTGTTGGCCTTGACGTAGTCGATCAGCCCCTTGAGGTCGGCCGGCTCCAAGTCCTTGCGGGCGACGATCGTCATCGGCACCTCAGTGACGAGGCCGACATAGTCGAATGCGCCGAGCGTGTCATAGGCGAGCTTGCGGTAGAGCGTGGCGCTGGTCGCCATGCCGATATGGTGCAGGAGGATGGTGTATCCATCGGGATCGGCGTTCGCGACCCGGCCGGCGCCGAGCGTGCCACCGGCGCCGCCGACATTTTCGACGACGATCTGCTGGCCGAGATCCTTCGACATGGATTCGGCGACGAGGCGTGCGACGGTATCGGTCGGGCCACCCGCTGAAAAGGGTACGACCATGGTGATGGTGCGCTCGGGATAGGTTTGCGCCGAAGCGGCGCCGGCGAGAACAGACACCGCGGCAGCCGCGGTCAGGCCGAGCATGGCCTTCAGGATTTTCATCGTTTCCTCCCTGATGAAACAACCGCCGGCACATCCTCCGCGCCGGTTCCGATCGCTATTTGCCGCCGGAAAAGGTCCAGCTGCAACCGCCGCCACCGCTTTCACAAGACGAATTTGCGACAGTGCGATGCAGCATGGGTCGATTTGGAAACAAACGGCTCTCGCGATGGGTGGAAATCCACCCATCGGAATGTGGATCAGCCGTCGGTAATCAGCATCCGCTTGTCGAGGCCGTATTTCTGCATCTTTTCGTAGAGCGTCTTGCGGGAAATGCCGAGCGATTCATAAACCGGCCGAAGGCTGCCGCCATGCGCGACCAGCGCGCTGGCAATGACGCCTCGCTCGAATTCGGCGACTCGCTCCGCAAGCCCCATCGCCTCTTCGGCCTGCCACCCGCCATTGTCGAGACCGAGGACCAGACGATCGGCGGCATTCCTCAATTCGCGGACATTGCCGGGCCAGTCACGCTGGGCAATGTCGGAGATCACCTCCGGCGGCACGAGGAGTTCGTCGCGGCCGTAGCGGGCGGCCGCCTCTCGCACTAGTTGCAGGAAAAGCAGCGGAACGTCCGGCCGTCGTTGAGACAGCGACGGCACGTGCAGCGTCGCAACATTCAGCCGGTAGAAGAGATCGGCACGGAAGCGGCCGGCTGCCACCTCCGCCTCGAGATCCACCTTGCTCGTCGCAATGAAGCGGACGTCGAGCGGCACGATCTCATTCGACCCGAGCCTGGAAATCACCCGCTCCTGCAGCACCCTCAGGAACTTCGCCTGCAGGTCAAACGGCATGGAGCCGATCTCGTCGAGCAGGATGGTGCCGCCGCGCCCGTGCTCGAATTTTCCGTAACGCGGCCTGACCGCTCCCGGAAAGGCGCCTGGCTCATGACCGAAAAGCTCGCTCTCGATGAGATTCGCCGGCAGCGCGGCGCAATTGATAGCGATGAACGGCCGGCTTGCCCGGGCACTGATGTCGTGAAGCGCGCGGGCCACCACCTCCTTGCCGGCGCCGGTCTCGCCGACAATAAGCGTATCGGCATCGCTCGCCCCGATCGCCCGGATGCGGTAGCGCAGATCCACCATCACCTGTGTACGCCCCGGCAGCCGCGCCTCGATATCGTCGCGTTTGCCCGCGACCGCCTTCAGCAGCCGGTTTTCGAGCACGAGGCCACGCCGCTCCATTGCTCGCCGAATGACCCCTGCGAGCATTTCAGGCGTGAACGGCTTCTCGATGAAATCATAGGCGCCTTCGCGCATCGCCTTCACCGCAAGCTGGACGTCGCCGTGGCCGGTGACGAGGATAACTGGCACTTCCTGATCGATCTCGCGGATTTTCTGCATCAGCGTCATGCCGTCGATACCGGGCATGCGGATATCGCTGACGACGACGCCGGGAAAGCTGTAGCCGATCAGCTCCAGCACATGATCGCCGTTCGAAAAGGTCTCGACGCTGAAGCCGGAAAGCTCCAGCGCCTGCGCAGTCGACCGGCGCAACTCTTCTTCGTCGTCGACAAGCAGGATCTTCGCTTCGTTCATTCCGCCGCCTCCGGCATCAGCCCTGCCGCCGACCGCAGCTCGATGCGGAACACCGCGCCCCCTTCGGGATGATTGGCGGCGGCAAGGCTGCCGCCGAAATCCTTGACGATGTTATAGGAGATCGAAAGCCCCAGACCGAGCCCCTTGCCGACGCCTTTCGTCGTGAAGAACGGATCGAAGATGCGCTCGGCAATCGCCGCCGGCACACCCGGCCCATGGTCGCGCACGGTCAGCACTACCTTGCCGGCCTCCTCGAAAGCCGACACTTCGATGCGCCTGTCAGCCAGTCCTTCGACCGCATCGGCGGCATTGGAGATGACGTTCACCAGCACCTGCTGCAGACGCACCGAACCGGCACGCACGACCGGCGGCTGCGTTCCGAGGTCGAGCCGGAGCTCGGCGTCCGCCGCCTTCAGCCGCCATGCGACGATTTCCAGCGTATCACGCATCGCATCGTCGAGAGCGACCGGCCCGAGTTTCTCGTTCGGTTTGCGGGCAAAGTTGCGCAGGTGCCGGCTGATCGAGGCCATGCGGTCGATCAGACCGCCGATCCGCCTAATATTGTCCCTGGCCTCCTCCATTCGCCCGCGGTCGATCAGCACGGCGGCGCTGTCCGTATAGGTCTTGGCTGCGGCGAGCGGCTGATTGAACTCATGCGAAAGAGCCGCCGACATCTGCCCGAGCCCGGCAAGCTTGCCGGCCTGGATCAGATCGGCCTGGGTCTGACGAAGCTGCTGTTCGGTCAGCCGTCGCTCTGAAATCTCCTCCTCGATGCGGCTGTTGACGCGGGCAAGATCGGCGGTGCGCTCCTCAACCCGGCGCTCCAGCTCGCCCTGCGCCTCAGCCTGCATCTGCATGCGCTCGGCAAGCCGCGCCCGCCGCTGGCGGAGCACAGCGACGGCGAGCGCGGCGATACAAAGGATGAGGAAGAAGGCCACCAGTGCCGTGCGCGCCTGGGCGCGGATGGAGCTCGTTTCCATCAGCACGTTCACCGTCCAGTCCTCGGCCGGCATGTAATGCGACAGCACGAGATATTCGCTTGCGCCCCGATCACTTGCCAGCGTCATCAGCTCGTGCTGTTCGAAGCGGTGACGCACCACCGGCAACCCGGTCAGCCTGGCATTGGCATAACGCCGCGAGGCTTCCGTGCGGGCGATGCGGTCGGACGTCAGCGGCAGGATTGCTCCGTAGAGCCATTCCGGGCTTCCCGACATGAAGATGATGCCCTCCGGATCGGAGACGAAGATCTTGTATTCCCCGCCGCTCCAGGAGGATTCGATCATGTCGATATCGACCTTGAAAACGATGACGCCACGGATGTCAGCCCCGACCCTGATCGGCGCCGAGAAATAATAGCCGCGTTTCAGTGAGGTTGTGCCGAGCGCATAAAACCGCGCCTGCCGCCCCTCGATCGCCTCCTGGAAATAAGGCCGGTAGTTGAAATTTTGCCCGACGAAGCTTCCCGGTCCATCATAATTACTGGCGGCGATCGTCTCCCCATCCGGCTTCACGACATAGATGTCGGACGACTTCAACAGCCCGTTGATCTCCTTGAGGTAGAGATTGGCAGTCTCGCGCAACGCCCCGTCGTCGGGGGTGCTGACCAGCTCCTTGATATCGTCGTGATCGGCAATCAGCGCCGGCAGCGCCTCGTAGCGATTGAGGTGGCCGCTGAGCGCCGAAACCGCGAGACGCAGCGTCGTTCCAGCCTGCGCCGAGGCTTCTTCCATGTAGGCGCGCGTCGCAATCGCGCTTCCATAGGTGAAGAAGGCGAAAATGATTATCGGCACTACCAAAAGCGCCGCTATCGCGCGATATCTCGAAGACAGATCCGGCTCCTCCCTTTCTGCCTCCACTCCCCAGCAAGGCACGCCCGACGGGCTCCAAGTCTAATGATACAGACGGGGATTTCCAAGGGTCTGCCGAAACTTGACACCCGGGGAGCCGAATGCCCTATTGCGGCATCCCAAGGAGACCCGCTCATGAGCGACGACCAGACGCCCTCCGACAGCAAGCTGACCAGTTCCAAACGCCGCTGGGCGGCGGAGGGAAAATTCCTGACCGGCCGCGTCAGCCGTCCTGAAGCCGAGCGCCTGCCACCCGGTCAGCACCTCGTCAAGAACTGGCCGGTGCTCGATCTCGGCCAGCAGCCGGTCATCTCCACCAACAGCTGGCGGCTCGATGTCCGCGGCCTGGTCGAAACACCGCTCACGCTCAACTGGGCGGCCTTCCAGGCGATCGAGCAGAGCACCAAGGTCAGCGATATCCACTGCGTCACCACCTGGTCGCGTTACGACAACAACTGGAAAGGCGTTTCGACGCGGGATCTGCTCGATCTCGCCATGCCGAAGCCGGAAGCGGCCTACGTCCTGCTGACGAGTTATGACGGCTACACCACCAACCTGCCGCTTGCCGATTTCGCCGCCGAGGACGCGATCCTGGCGACCTCATGGGAGGGCCTGCCGCTGACATCAGACCATGGCGGCCCGATGCGCCTGGTCGTGCCGCATCTATATTTCTGGAAAAGCGCCAAATGGCTGCGCCAGATCGAGCTGATGCCCGCCGACAAGGCCGGGTTCTGGGAAAAGAACGGTTACCACATGTATGGCGATCCGTGGCGCGAACAGCGCTATTCCGACGACTGAGCTTTCGGCCGCAAGACGCGTCTAAGCACAAGGCCGGCAAGACCGAACAGGGCAGCCAATCCTGTCAACGATGCCATGCTGGCAGGATGAAGCGGCACTTTGCTCCAATTTGGCTTGACGATGTCGGCGGTGTTGAAGGCCTCGCCGCTGAACTGGCAGGTGATGAGCGCGAGCCCGCGTCGCGCCATATCCGCGTCGATTGCCGAGATGATTTCACCCGCCGCGGCCGCCTCCCGCGGCATCTCCCGCATCGACAGCAATACAGCTTTCGTCGCCGCAAGATAGGCATGGGCGCATTCGTTGAAAGGGCTTTCCTCGTCCGTCACGCTGCCCGGCATCCGGCCCCACAGACAATAGGAATACTGGATCTCGGCGTAGTTCAGGACGCGGCGGAACGGTTCGTTGGTATCGACCGCCCGCGACGCCAGCCCGAAAATCCCGCTGCGGTAATCGGAAATGACCGCCATCTCGCCGTGGGAAATGGCGGGGATCTCGAGGCCGGCATGGCTACCGTCGGCGCTGCGCTCATGGGCAGACGTGTTTCCCGCAAGCAATGGGAACAGGCTTGCGATCAGAGCGAGAGCCGCAAGCCTGCCGATGCGCCGGATCACCGGAAGGCGGGCCGCAGCCCGCCCTTGAGGGCAAGCCGTCTTTCCGCGAGCGCTCCGAAGGCAAGGCCGAGCGTTGCCCAGAGAATCGCGTGCATGCCGAGCGAGGTCGTGCGGAACCGCCAGAGTACCATCGCCGAGAAATTCTCCGGCACTTCGTTGATCGGGGGCAGCAGATAAAGCACGACGCCGATGAAGACGAGATAGGCGAGAGCGGCGACGATCGCGCCGTTCCAAAGCCCGAAACGCTCGGAAAGGCGGCGCGACAGCGCCACGGCGGCAATCAGCGCCGCGACCGAAACGACGATCAACAGGAAGAACAGCTCCGTCCTGACGCCGATCGTGTCGGGGTTGCCGACCGCCGGCGGGTTGGCCGGATATTTGATACCGGGAACGAGCACGATCGCCACGAAGGCGGCGATGGCGATGACAGCAGAGGTGCCACGCGCCGAAAGAGCGCTGAAGCGCCCGTGCACGAAAGCAAAGGCGAGGGCAAATAGTCCGCCGACGGCAACGCTGTAAGCCATGACGCCGGTGAAGAGGCCGAGACCGGCCTGCGTGGCGCGGCTGACGACTTCAGGTTCGGCCGCTTGCCCGGCCGCCTGCGCGCTCGCCTCTTCGAAGGCGATTGCCGCATCGACCAGCGGTTCGCCGAAGATATGGGCGAAGGCGAAAACGAGAATGCCAGCAATCACGCCCGCGAACATGCCGCGAAGCAAAAGGTTTCCAACCATGTCGGGAACTCCCTCAGTGGCAGGGAAAGCCGAGAAGGTGGCGGCCGTCATGCACGAATTCATGCACATACATGCCGTTGAACAGCGCCATCGCGCCTTCCTCGGTGCCGACGAAATAGATGGCGATGAGCATCAGCAGGCCGCCGAAGATCGCCCAGGGCAGGATTTCGCCGACCGGGATCGGCGCTGGTGCCGCGACGGGCGTGAAAGTGGTGTCAGACATGTATTCCTCCGGAATGACGCGTTCAGTCGAAAGAGTGCTTGTGCGGCAGGGTCTGACTTCCAGCGCGAAGAGCTTTCGACACGCTGGTCACAGTGGCGCGACCGCGCCGGATTTCCACCGGCTTCCAAACCCGCAACAGCCCGGTTATATCTGCACGCCGAAGAGACTGTCAACGAAACTTCACGAAACGCCTAAGGGCCATCCCCACCGCTATCCGGAGATCAGCACGACCGTGAACACGCGCCTCACCTGGATCTGCCACGGCGCGACGGCGGCGAGTCGCAAGGCCCTTTTCCCGCTCGACGAACCGCTGGAAGGCAAGGCCGCTGAAGAAGCTGGCGGGATGGCCGTCCTCCCCCGTGCCGACCGTATTGTCACGAGCCCAGCCTTGCGTGCCCGCGAGACAGCCGAGGCGCTGCGGCTTCAGGCCGGGATAGAGCCGTCGCTTCGCGACTGCGACCATGGCCGCTGGGCCGGCAGGCCGATCGCGGCGATCGAGGCGGAAGAGCCGGAAAGCCTCATGGCCTGGATGACCGAGCCGGCAGCAGCACCGCACGGCGGCGAGAGCCTTGTTGATCTGCGAAAGCGCGTCGTCGGCTGGATGGACACCCAATCGGCCCTCGGCGGTCACGTCATCGCCGTCAGCCATGCGGCTGTCATCCGGGCGGCCGTCGCACATGTGCTTCAGGCGCCGCCTTCCTCCTTCTGGCTGAGCGACGTCGAGCCGCTCGCCATCCTTCGCATGACCAGCAACGGCAGCCGCTGGTCTCTGCGCTTCCAGCATTAGAGAACCCGCATTTTATCCAGCCTTACACAAGCAAATTGTGTCATCCCTGTTGAACCCGGTTGCCCGGGGACTACCTTCCTTGTCCCAAGGAGATGGAAGAATGACATATGATTGGAGTGGAGAACGGACGCGGCGCCTGCGTTTTATGCGCTTCGCCACGTTCACGGTTCTGGCCGGTCTCATCGTCAGCGTTCCGCTGCTGATCGTCACCGCCTGACGCACGAGAAAGGGCGAGCATGCGATAGCACGCTCGCCTTCGTTCTTCATCCTATCTTTGCAGTACCAATCACCTGCGGCAATTATTCTCCTTATGGTCGAGATCCGTCAAACAGCCGCCACGCAATTCCGGTTGTATCTCAATACCATCGGGGCTTCTGATGCCGCAGCGGCAAACCCACCCCTCTGAAAATTCGCCTTCTGGTTTCAACGAACATTTCAGACTTTTGTGATATCACCACGCGGGGTGGAGATGGAGAAGGCATTATGCCGGTGTTTTTCCAGAGCAGAGCCGGAAGGCAATGCATGTCGATCGTCGGTTTGGGGATAACCCTCTGGCTCCTCGGTACGCTGCTCCGGTTCGACGACAGCCTCGTTTCATTCATGACCCATTTCCGCGCCTATGGCGCCGACAAGCTCGTTCTTGGGCTCGGCATCGCTGGCGCTATGAGCTTCGTCTATTCGGTGCTGCGTATTGCCGACCTGCGCAAGGAAATGGAATTGCGCGTCGCCGCTCAGGCGAAGGCCGATTGGACGGCAACTCATGACCATCTGACCAAGCTACCGAACCGCTACGCCTTCGAGCGCAAGGCTCTCGCACGGCCTATCAAGAACGACGAGGCCGAAGTCGAGGAATGGGACGACAACGTCACCATTTTCTCTGTCGATCTCGACGGCTTCAAGAAAGTCAACGATCTCGTCGGCCACAAAGGCGGCGACGTGTTGCTCATCGAAGTCGCCAGGCGCATCTGCGCGCTCGGCAATGCAGATTGCGTCTACCGCTTTGGGGGCGACGAATTCATCATCGTCGCCTTTGCTTTGACCGCGCAACGGGAGGAGCGTTTCGCCAGGCTGCTGATCCAGGCCGTGACCCGACCGATCCATATCGATGGCTTTGCCGTCGAAGTCGGCGCCAGCGTCGGCTACGATCGCTGGGCTGAGGGAACCGAACCGCTGGAAGATGCCGCCCATCGTGCCGACCTCGCCATGTACGAGGCCAAATCACGCGGCCCCAACCATTTTCTCGCCTTCGAAACCTCAATGCAGGACAAGGTAGCCGAGCGCGCCTCCTTGGAAACCAGACTGCGCGCCGCAATCGCCAGTAAAGACATTAAGCCCTTCTATCAGCCGCTGATCGACCTGAAGACCGGCCAGCTCTGCGGTTTCGAAGCGCTCGCGCGCTGGGCGGGCGAGGATGACATCCACATTCCGCCGCCGGTCTTCATCGACATTGCCGAGGAAACCGGCATGATCACCGCCTTGTTCGAGGATCTGCTCGCCCAGGCCTGCAGCGACGCGCTCACCTGGCCGGCGCATGTCATGTTGTCCTTCAACGTCTCGCCAGTGCAGATGGAAGACAAGCTCTTGACATCCCGCATCCTCAAGGTGCTGTCGGCAACCCGGCTGCCGCCGCAACGCCTGGAAGTGGAGATCACCGAGAACGCGCTGATTCAGGATCCCGCCATCGCCGCCGTCATTCTTGAAGAACTGCATGCTGCCGGCATCCAGATCGCCCTTGATGATTTCGGCACGGGCTATTCGAGCCTCGCCCAGCTCGCCCGCTACCGCTTCGACAAGATCAAGATCGACAAAAGTTTCATCGCCACCTATCGCGACGACGAACGCCAGGAAAAGATCGTCCGCGCCATGCTTGGTCTCGGCAGAAGCCTCAATATCAAGACGACTGCGGAAGGCGTCGAGGAGCATGGCCAGCTCGCCTTCCTGCTGCAACTCGGCTGTGACATCGGCCAGGGCTATCTTTTCGGCAAGGCGATGCCCGCCGCCGAGGCGGACACCTTCATCCGCGACCGCAACGCCAATCTGGCATCCACGGCCTGACGAGGCTTTAAGCGCGTCGCATTCAGTTTGATTTATGCGACGCGCTAGAACACCTGCCGCAGGATCATGGGAAGCATCGCGATGAACCTCTCAAGACGTCCTCACCACCCACGCCCGTAAGTCACTGACGGCAGAGCATTGCCCGCTGCGGGATGGCTGAGGGGCGCATTCATGAAAGGTGCCGGGTTACAATCCGAATGCATCAAGAGGGCCGGGCGGGCCCGCAAATACGCGTGACGGACGAATAGATATCTTTCCATCAGAAGTCCCGGCACTAAGTTCGGTCATCATTATGCCTGCGCGGAACTGCTAAAGACATGTCATCGACCGACCTGCTTCTGACCTTCAATGCCGGCTCTTCTACCGTCAAAATCGGCATCTTCTCGATTGAGAGCGCCGAAGCACGACACATCGGCAAGTGCGTCATCGATTTTCGTGCCGACCCACTCAGCCTCAGCCTGAACAAGGGACTGCAGACGTTCGACCTGCCGCTGAAGGCGGAGGTAACGGACGACCTGCACGGCGTCATCGATGAGACCTTCGGGCTTCTCGCCAACCACTTCGACATGACCGCCGCGCACGCCGCCGGTCACCGCGTCGTCCATGGCGGCGACCGCTTCACGAGGGCAGCCGCCCTCGACACCACCACAATCGATGCCGTCGAAGCGCTGATCCCGCTCGCGCCGCTGCACCAGCCGCAAGCGCTGCGTTTCATTCGCGCGCTCAGACATGTGAAGCCGCATCTTGTCCAGACAGCCTCCTTCGACACCGCCTTCCATGCCACGCAGGATGATCTCGTTCGCCGTCTCGCCATACCCCGTTCCCTGCATGACGAGGGCATCAAGCGTTATGGCTTCCACGGGCTTTCCTATAAATTCATCGCTGGTGAACTTGCCGGCAAGGCGCCGCAGGCTGCCAAGGCGGTGGTCGCCCATCTCGGCAGCGGCGCCAGCCTCTGTGCGCTCGACAAGGGCATCAGCCGCGATTGCAGCATGGGCTTTTCGACGCTCGACGGCATCCCGATGGCAACGCGCCCGGGCTGGCTCGATCCCGGCGTCATCCTGCATCTGGCAGGAGAGAGAAAACGCTCCCTGGGCGAGATCGAGGATCTGCTCTATCACCGCTCGGGCCTGCTCGGCGTTTCCGGCATCAGCGCCGACACGCGCGACCTGTTGACGGACGGACGGCCGGAAGCGCGCCAGGCGATCGACCTCTTCACGCTGCGCATTGCCGGCGAGATC
Organism: Rhizobium sp. H4; assembly: GCF_003013335.1. NCBI lineage: Bacteria > Pseudomonadati > Pseudomonadota > Alphaproteobacteria > Hyphomicrobiales > Rhizobiaceae > Rhizobium > Rhizobium sp. H4. Next base: position 359,287 of record NZ_PSOW01000005.1, on the reverse strand, counting down.
GGCCGCATGGCGGTAACTCTCGGCGGCCTCGATGCTGTCGTTTTCACCGCCGGCATCGGCGAAAATCAGCCGGAGATCCGCGCCGGCGTGGCGAAACACCTCGCCTGGTTCGGCCTTTCGATCGACGAAGAGGCGAATGCCGGCAATGATTTTACGATCAGCGCCGGGGAAAGCCGCGTGGCTGCCCATGTCATCGCCACGGACGAGGAACAGGTGATCGCCGACGAGGCGCTATCCCTTCTCGCCGCCCGCTGATCCAGATCAATGGCGCGCTGGCGTCAGCGGCTAGAAATAACGTTAAAGGCGTTTTCGAACGGGAGAGACCCATGGAAGAGCATGTCGCAACCGCCGCCGCCCTGACCGATACCGAACTCACCCTGATCGACCGCTACTGGCGGGCCGCCAATTATCTCTCGGTCGGCCAGATCTACCTGCTTGCCAATCCGCTGCTGCGCGAGCCGCTGAAGGCGGAACACATCAAGCCCCGCCTACTCGGCCACTGGGGCACGACGCCCGGCCTCAACTTCATCTATGTGCATCTCAACCGTGTGATCCGCGCCCGCGATCTCGACATCATCTATATGTGCGGCCCCGGTCACGGTGGGCCCGGCATGGTTGCCAACACCTATCTCGAAGGCAGCTATAGCGAGATCTATCCCGATATTTCCGAGGATGCCGAAGGTATGCGCAAGCTCTTCCGGCAATTCTCCTTCCCCGGCGGCATCCCGAGCCACGCGGCACCGGAAACGCCGGGCTCGATCCATGAGGGTGGCGAACTCGGCTACGCCCTCGTCCATGCCTATGGCGCCGCCTTCGACAATCCCGACCTGATCGTCGCCTGCGTCGTCGGCGACGGCGAGGCCGAAACCGGGCCGTTGGCGGCGAGCTGGCATTCAAACAAGTTCCTCAATCCCGCCCGCGACGGCGCCGTGCTGCCGATCCTGCACCTGAACGGCTACAAGATTGCCAACCCGACCATTCTCGGCCGTGGCGGAGACGATGATCTCCGCCGTCTTTTCGAAGGGTACGGCTACGAACCGTTCTTCGTCGACGGCCATGAACCGCGCGATATGCACCAGCAGATGGCCGCGACGCTGGACAGTGTCTTCGGCCGCATCCGCGAGATCCAGAAGCAGGCCCGAGGGGGCGAAACCGCGGAGGGTTGCCCGCGCTGGCCGATGATCGTGCTGCGCAGCCCCAAGGGGTGGACCGGCCCAAAGGAGGTTGACGGCAAGATGGTGGAAGGCTTCTGGCGCGCCCACCAGGTGCCGGTCTCCAATTGCCGCGGGGATGACGGCCACCGCAAGATCCTCGAGGACTGGATGCGCGGCTATGATCCGGAAGACCTGTTCGGCGCCGACGGCCGGCTGAAACCCGAATTGCGGGCGCTTGCGCCTGTCGGCAAACGCCGGATGGGCGCCAATCCGCACGCCAATGGCGGGTTGCTGCGCAAAGAGCTCGATGTTCCCGATATCAGCGACTACGCTGTCGTGATCGGCAAGCGCGGCAGCGCGATGGTGCAATCGACGGAGATCCTCGGCCATTACCTGCGCGACACGATGAAGCGCAACGAGGCGGCGGCGAATTTCCGTATCTTCGGTCCCGACGAAACGGAATCGAACCGCCTCGGCAGCGTCTTCGAGGTCACCGACCGCGTCTGGATGGAGGATATCGAGCCCTATGATATCCACCTCTCCCGCAATGGACGCGTCATGGAGGTGCTCTCCGAACATCTCTGCCAGGGCTGGCTGGAAGGTTACCTCCTGACCGGCCGCCACGGCCTCTTCTCCTGCTATGAGGCCTTCATCCACATCATCGATTCGATGTTCAACCAGCACGCCAAATGGCTGAAGGTGACGCGCGAGCTTGAATGGCGAAAGCCGATCTCGTCGCTGAACTACCTGCTGACCTCGCATGTCTGGCGCCAGGACCATAACGGCTTCAGCCACCAGGATCCCGGTTTCGTCGATCTCGTCGCCAACAAGAAGGCCGATATCGTTCGCATCTACCTGCCGCCGGATGCCAACACCCTGCTCTGGGTCGGCGACCATTGCCTGCGGACCTATGACCGCGTCAATGTCATCGTCGCCGGCAAGCAGCCGGAGCCGCAATGGCTGTCGATGGACGAAGCGATGAAACATTGCGAGGCAGGCATCGGCATCTGGCACTGGGCAAGCAACGAGGAAGATGCCGTCGCGCCGGACCTCGTCATGGCCTGCGCCGGCGACGTGCCGACGATGGAGACGCTTGCCGCCGTCGACCTTTTGCGCAAGGCGGTGCCGGCGCTAAAAATCCGCACCGTCAACGTCGTCGATCTCTTGGCGCTGCAATCCAGGGACCAGCACCCGCACGGCCTGACCGACGACGCCTTTGACGCGATCTTCACGCCGGACAAGCCGGTGATTTTCGCCTATCACGGCTATCCCTATCTCATTCACCGCCTGACCTATAAGCGCACCAACCACGAAAACATCCACGTCCGCGGCTTTATCGAAGAGGGCACGACCACGACGCCCTTCGACATGACCGTGCTCAATGAACTCGATCGCTACCACCTCGCCATCGAAGCGATCGAGCGCGTCCCGGGTGTCAAGGAAAAAGCAGGCGAAGCCCTCGCCGCCTTCCGTCGCAAGCTTTCGGAACACCACGACTATGTGCGCGAACATGGCGAGGACATGCCGGAGGTGCGGAACTGGACATGGCCGGCGACATGAGACATCGGTGACTGACGCCTGCGAATGCGCTGTCACCGGACGCCGAAACCCTATGCGCGGTCGAGTCGGGCCTTTTCCGTCATGCGCCAGACTCGCGGCGTTTCACCGGCATATTTCAGGAAGAAGCGCGAGAAATACGCGGGGTCGGCAAAGCCGAGGCGGAATCCGATTTCCTGAACGCTGCCCAGAGTAAAGACCAGCTGACGCTTCGCCTCCTCAATGAGTTTGGCGGCGATCAACTCGTGCGGCGTGCTGCCGGTCATCGACCGGACGATCCGGGTGAGATGCGTCGGCGACACCCCGAGCTCCCTGGCATAGAAGGATGCAGGCTTGTGGGATCGAAAATGCTGTTGAATGAGCTCGCCCAGCATGTCCATCCGTCGCTCGTTTTCGCTTGAGGCAAGCTCGCTCGAATTACCGTCATGAGAAATCCGCGCTGTCAGCCGCAGCGCCAAGGCGACGTAGGCTGCCAGCACTTCGTTGCGGCCGCTGCGGCGGTTTTCAAATTCGTCGCCTAGTCGCCGCAACGTCTGCATGACATGAATGCCGTCGGCATCACGCGGATCGAGCGGCGTCAGATGCGGCGCCGCCAGCCATTCGCCGAGATGGCTGCGCTCGCCGGGCGGATGGCTGAGATGGGATCGCAATATGGTGATGACAAGACCGTCGATATCGCGTGAGAAGCGAAAGCCGTGATGGAGGCCGGGCGGAACCGTAATGACCGCCGGCGGACGGATGACATGGCGCCTGTCGCCGAAGATCGCATCACCCGAACCGGCTTCGATGTACAATATCTGAAAGAAGCTCTCGTGGCGGTGCAGTGCAATTTCCCATTGATGCAAGCTGCTCCGGGAGCGAATTGTTTCGCAATGCAACCAAAATTCCGGCGATCGTCCGACGTTTTCGCCGTAGAGCTCGTAAGTCGGTATATGCCTGCTCATTGGCTCCCTCCCGCGCGGATGTTCGATTAGTGCAATTTTTTGGCCGGAATGTCCATTGTGGCGATCCGGTCGGCGCGGCAGAATCTGATAAAACGCAAAAAGCTGGGAGGAAGCATTTGCGAACTCAAGTCGCCATCATCGGTTCGGGACCAGCCGGCTTACTGCTGGGTCAGCTTCTGACCGAAGCCGGCATCGACAATGTCATTCTCGATCGCGTCAACAAGGATTACATCCTCGGCCGGGTGCGCGCCGGCGTTCTGGAGGAAGGCACTGTCGGGCTGCTGGACCAGGCCAAAGCCGGAGCGAGACTGCATGCCGAAGGCCTGCCGCATGACGGCTTCTCCCTCGCTTTCGACGGACGCGACCATCGCATCGATCTGCATGAACTCACCGGCGGCCGGCGCGTCACTGTCTACGGCCAGACCGAGGTGACGCGCGATCTGATGGCGCAGCGCGAAACAAGCGGCGGCCTGTCGATCTACGATGCCGCCGATGTTACGCCGCATGGTTTCGATGGCCGCTCTCCATTCGTGACCTATACAAAGGACGGCGCTGCCAGGCGCATCGATTGCGATTTCATCGCCGGCTGCGACGGCTTTCATGGCGCGAGCCGCAAAGCCGTCCCGGAACGGGCGATCCGAAGTTTCGAGAAGGTCTATCCGTTCGGCTGGCTGGGTCTGCTTGCCGACGTGGCGCCGGTGAGCGCCGAGTTGATCTACGCCAACCATCCCAGGGGCTTTGCGCTCTGCTCAATGCGTTCGGCGACACGCAGCCGCTATTATCTCCAATGCCCGCTCGACGAGAGGGTCGAGGACTGGAGCGACGACCGCTTCTGGGACGAGCTCAGACGGCGCCTGCCGGCGCATCACGCCGAGGCGTTGAAAACCGCGCCGTCCTTCGAGAAATCGATCGCGCCTTTACGCTCCTTCGTCGCCGAGCCGATGCGTTTCGGCCGGCTTTTCCTGGTCGGCGACGCCGCCCATATCGTGCCGCCGACCGGCGCCAAGGGGCTGAACCTTGCGGCCAGTGACGTGCATTACCTTTTCTCCGGGCTGATCGAGCATTACCGCGAAAGCTCGGATCATGGCATCGACGCCTATTCGCAGGTTGCACTTGCCCGTGTGTGGAAGGCGGTGCGGTTTTCCTGGTGGATGACGACGATGATGCATCGTTTCCCCGATACCGGTGATTTCGATCAGAGGATTCAGGAGGCGGAGCTCGACTATCTCACGCATTCCCGCGCCGCCTCGACGGTCCTTGCCGAAAATTATGTGGGGTTGCCATTCTGAAGGATTGCGGATGAAGGCTGCGCGCATCCGCAGAACCACCGAGTGCTCGGGACGCAGAACCATAACCAGGAAATCATGTGTTTGGGGATTTATTTCATTTTACATCACCATTTCGCATGAGAAGCTAACATGAAATTCAATACGGCGCCGGAGTACGCCGAAAAGGGAGAGAGAAAATGAGGAAGCTGTTTCTGGCCGCCGCTGCGGCAATCGCCATCGGCACGAGCGCCTATGCCGACACCATCAAGGTCGGCGTCATCGGCCCATTCTCCGGTCCGTTCGCGCTTCAGGGCAAGAACTTCAAGGCCGGGATTGACGCCTATATGGCCGCTAACGGCAGCAAGGTCGGCAACGACACGGTGGAGATCGCCTATCGCGACGTGCCGCAGGCCGATCCTGCCCAATCCAAGGCGCTTGCCCAGGAACTGATCGTCAAGGAAAAGGTCCAGTATCTCGCCGGCTTCTATTTCACCCCCGACGCCATGGCGGTGACACCGATCCTCAAGCAGGGCAATGTGCCGATGATCATCATGAACGCCGCCACCTCGGCGATCGTCACCAAGAGCCCGCTCGTCGTGCGCACCTCGTTTACGACCTGGCAGACCTCGACGCCGATCGCCAAGGTCGCCTTCGACGCCGGCGTCAAGAAGGTAATCTCGGTCGTCAGCGATTACGGCCCTGGCGTCGATGCCGAGAATGCCTTCAAGACCGGCTTCGAAAAGGCCGGCGGTCAGGTGGTCGAGGCCATCCGCATGCCGCTTGCGACCAACGATTTCAGCCCGATCATGCAGCGCATCAAGGATTCCGGCGCTGAGGGCGTCTTCGCCTTCCTGCCGTCGGGACCGACGACGCTCGGCTTCGTCAAAGCCTATAATGAGAATGGTCTGAAGGCTGCCGGCATCAAGTTCTTCGCGCCCGGCGACCTGACCCAGGAATCCGACCTGCCGGCGCTCGGTGATGCCGCACTCGGCATCCAGACGACCTTCCACTATGCCGTGTCGCACGACTCGCCCGAAAACAAGGCTTTCGTCGAGGCGGCCACCAAGGCGATCGGCAACAAGGCCGAACTCTCCTTCCCCGCAGTCAGCGCCTATGACGGCATGTATGTCATCTACAAGATGATCGAGGCGACGGGCGGCAAGCAGGATGCCGAAAAGGCTGTCGATGCGGTGAAGGGCCTTGCCTGGGTGAGCCCGCGCGGCCCGGTTTCGATCGATCCGGAAAGCCGCCACATCACGCAGAACATTTATCTGCGCGAAGTCGCCAAGGCCGACGACGGGACCTACATCAACAAGGAGGTCCAGACATTCGAGAAGCAGGGCGATCCGGGCCTCGCAGCGGCCAAGTAACATCCGGCGTCAGAACATGCGGCGGACTTGGAATCCCAGGTCCGTCGCATTCAAGCAGGTAGTTCCATGCAGACAGTCTTCAGCATAGCCGTCGACGCGCTTGCCTATGGCATGGTGCTCTTCGTGATATCGATCGGCCTTTCCGTCACCATGGGGCTGATGCGCGTCGTCAACCTCGCGCACGGCGCCTTCGCCATGATCGGGGGCTACATCGCCTCCTATGCCGCACGTGACCTCGGCCTCGGTTATGCCATGGCAATCATCGCTGCCGTGGTTGCTACGATCATCATTGCAATCCCTCTCGAGCGCTTCCTCTATCGCCGGATCTACGGCGCGCCGGAACTGACCCAGGTGCTGATGACGATCGGCATCACCTTCTGCATCATCGGTATCGCCAATTACCTCATGGGACCAACGCTGAAGACCATACCGCTTGCCGCGGCGCTGCAGGGTTCGGCCGATCTCGGCTTTCGCACCATCCCCGTTCACCGGCTTTTCGCGATCCTCTGCGGCCTGGCCGTGGCGCTGGCGCTCTGGTTCGCGATCGAAAGGACCAGCTTTGGCGTCAAGCTGCGCGCCTCGGTTGATGATGCGGCGATGGCGGCGGCACTCGGCGTACGCACCGAGATCATCTATGCGGTGAGCTTTGCCATCGCCGTCGGGCTTGCCGCCTTCGGAGGCGTGGTCGGCGCCGAACTCCTGCCGGTCGAACCCTATTACGCGCTGCGCTACATGGTGACTTTCCTGGTCGTCGTCTCCGTTGGCGGCGCCGGCTCCATTCCCGGCGCGCTGATCGCCTGCCTGCTGCTCGGCGCGATCGATACGACGGGCCGCTATCTGATGCCGGAGTTCGGGGAATTCTTCTTCTATCTTGCCGTGATCGCGATCATCTGCGTCTTCCCGCGCGGCCTTGCCGGGAGGGCGAAGTGAGATGGCGCTTGTGTTGAACAACGAAAACGGACGCCTCCAGCAACGGCGCAATTATGTCAGCCGCGATCTCGCCGGCATCATGGTGATCATCGCCGTTGCCGCCATCGGCTATTTCGCCTTCCCTGATAATCTCGCGCTTCTGACGCGGATGATCACCATCGCGCTGCTCGTGCTCTCGCTCGATCTCGTGACCGGTTATTGCGGCGTTGCAACGCTCGGCCATGCAGCCCTGTTCGGCTCCGGTGCCTATGCCGCCGGCATCCTATCGGCGCATTGCGGCATCAATGATCCGCTGCTGATGCTGCTTGCCGGCATTGCCGGCGGCGTAGCTTCCGGACTGCTCAGCGGCGCGATCATTCTGCGCGCGCATGGCCTGCCGCAGCTCGTGCTGTCGATTGCCCTCATCCACCTCTTCCACGAATTCGCCAACAAGGCCTCCTCATGGACAGGAGGCAGCGATGGACTTTCCGGCATCGCGCCCGATCCGGTCCTCGGCTTTTTTGAATTCGATCTTTATGGCCGCACCGCCTTCTTTTTCGGAATGACGCTGCTGCTTGTTGTCTTCGTGCTGCTGAGATTGCTGGTGCGTTCACCCTTCGGCATGCTCTGCCGCGCCATCAAGCAGGACCCGTTGCGTATCCGCGCCATGGGTGGTTCGCCGAAGGGCGCGCTCATCAGGATGTACGCCATCTCGGGCGCGGTTGCCGGGGTCGGCGGCGCCTTGAACGCGATCTCGACGCAGGTCGTCGGTCTGGACAGCCTGTCCTTCACGCAGTCGGCGGAGGCGCTTGTCATGCTCGTGCTCGGTGGGACCGGATCTCTCTTCGGGGCGCTCTCCGGCACGATCATCTTCATGCTCTTCGAGGACTATGTCTCGGCCGCCAATCCCTTCCACTGGCTGACCATGGTCGGTGCGCTCTTGATCGCCGTCGTGCTCTTCGCGCCGAAAGGGCTTTACGGAACGGCCGCAAATTTCATTGACCGCCGCAGGGAGCAGCGCTCATGAGCCATGTGTTCGAAGTCGCCAATCTCCGGAAAGCCTTCGGTGGCCTTGCAGTCACCAACGATGTTTCGCTGGCGATGGCGCCCGGCGACCGCGTCGCGCTGATCGGCCCGAACGGCGCCGGCAAGACCACCTTCGTCAACCTCGTCACCGGCAATCTCCCCCCCGATTCCGGCGAGGTCCGCCTTGGCGGCGAAACGGTGACGGCAGTCAATGCGATCGGCAGGGTCAAACGCGGCCTCGTCCGCTCCTTTCAGGTGACACGGCTTTTCCAGGACATGACGCCCGCCGAACATGTGGGGCTCGCTGTCCTGCAGCGGGACGGAAAGACCTGGAACATGTTCGGAAATTTCCTCTCGATGCCCGATGTCATGGCCGAGATCGACGACCTCCTGGGAAAGCTCGGACTGACGCCGCTGATGCATCGCAAGGTCAGCGAGATTGCCTATGGGCAACAGCGGCTTCTGGAACTCGCCGTCGCTCTGGCGCTGAAACCGAAGGTGCTGCTGCTCGACGAGCCGGCCGCCGGCGTGCCGCAGAGCGATACCGGCCGCATCGAGCAAGCGCTGGCCGATCTGCCCGCCGATCTCGCCGTGCTGATGATCGAACACGACATGGATCTTGTCTTTCGTTTTGCCAAACGCGTCATCGTGCTGGCAGCCGGCGCGATCATTTTCGACGGCCGACCTGAGGACGTCACCAGGGATGCGCGTGTGCGCGAGGCCTATCTCGGGAGTTATGCCAATGCCAGCCCTGTCGCTTAAGGTCGAAAATCTGTCGGCCGGATACGGGCCGACGCGGGTGTTGGAAGGCATTTCCTTCTCCGTGCCGGCAGGCGCAAGGCTCGCCGTGCTCGGCCGCAACGGCATGGGCAAGACAACGCTGCTGGCGACGCTCGCCGGTCAGACCCGACGCTATGAGGGCCGCATCACCCTTGGCGATACGGATGTCACAACAGCACCAAGCGCAACACGCGCGCATAAGGGTCTCGGCTATGTGCCGCAGACACGCTGCGTCTTTCCGACGTTGACGGTCGAAGAGAACCTTTTCGTCGGCTTGAAGGCGCGGCCGAAAACGGCGCTGGAGGAAGCCTATGCACTGTTCCCGCGCCTGAAGGAGCGCCGCCGCAACCTCGGCAACCAGCTCTCCGGCGGCGAACAGCAGATGCTTTCAACGGCCCGCACCATTCTCGGCCGCCCGTCCGTGCTGCTGCTCGACGAACCGCTCGAGGGGCTTGCCCCCGTTATCTGCGAGGAACTGATGGCAGCCTTCGCCGGACTCGCCAAGTCAGGCGACATGACCATCCTTCTTGTCGAGCAGCGGATCCAGAGCGCGCTGGATTTCGCCGATCAGGTCGTCATTCTCGAACGAGGGCGGCTGGCCTGGGCGGGAACGCCGGCGGACCTGTCCAGGGACCACGAAGCCGTCGAAAGCCTGCTCGGAGTGGGAGGCCTGCATTGAAGCAATCAATGCCGTATCGTCATGATGACGTCATCATGAGCCCGGCATTATTACGCTGCCTGAAATATTTCCGCTGGCCGAAATTGACGAAATCTTGAACAGGCAGAAAATACCGCATTCCCCAAAGCGGCATCAGAGTAAGACAGACATAAATATTCATTTCCAAGGGAATAGACGCCTGCGTCGCTCCCTTTACTTGGATCATTGAACTCCAGATAAATTGCGTCTGTTGGGTTTACAGGCTGAATTGATCGGACGCTCGTCAAAATCTCGTTGCCAAGCACCCGATAGGGTTGCATGTTTAAACAGAACTTCAGACGGGAGGTAGAAATGGCAAACCACAAGCCGGTCGCAGCGGACGTATACCAGCCCATTTTCGACATCGACAAGCCGGTTGACGGCAACATCCTGGACGGTTCCAGGGATGCCGACGGAGATCTTGTGCGTCTCAACTTCGTCAACGGGCAGCGAATTCCGCAACCGGCCACTCCGGACGGACCGGCCACGACGACGACGATCGAGGGAAAATACGGCACGCTGACCATCTATTCCGACGGCTACTATACCTATGAACTCGATCACTCCAATCCGGTGGTATCAGCGCTCGGCCCTGGAGATCAACTCCTCGACCAGTTCAATTTCAAGATCTCGGACGGCAAAGGCGCCACCGACTTCGGCTTGCTCAATATCACTGTCGATCTGCCGGAGCGTGGCGACATCTTCGTGAATTTCGAGGATGTCGGCAAATATGATTTCCCCACAGGCTACAAGGGCTTCGATTGGGGCGCTTGGCACGATGGTGACGATGCAGCGATACAAAAGGAAGCCGACGGCAACCATTATCTGTTAGGCGGCGCATTCTGGACACCCATCCAGGCCGCCGATGGCGGCACCTTCCAAATAGAGCAATTCAGCGTGGCAAATGGCACATCCGATTATGACAACGTTCTGACGATCGAAGGTAGGCTGAACGGCGATACCGTGTTCTTGGTTACGGTCAACGTGACCGCTGACAGCATTCATGACCCGCAAGTGATTGATCTCAGCGCCTATGGCCAAATCGACTATCTCGTGCTCGACACCGAGCCCGTCATCAACGAAACGAGCGGCCCCGATTATTATGGCGCGCAATACGACAACTTCCACTTTGTCGTTTGAGAGAGAGGAAGCGAGCGCCCCATTGCCAAACATTGCATCTTTTCCAGCGCTCGCTGCAGCGACGATCCAGTAGCGATTTCTTGCGATAGCTGATCCACCTGCAGCCTGATAGCGTTAGATCGTCCGAGGAGGGACGATTATGCTGGGTTGGAGGAAATGATGCAGTCAATGGGAATCAGGTTAGCCGCGGTCATGTTCTCGCTGGCCTTATGGGCTCTAATTATTGCCGCTGCATCCCATCTTTGGGCAATGAAAATGCCCATATTGCATTTTGTGCTGTACAGATAGTGCTGCCTCCCGCGTTGGCGAGGCAAAAAGGCCAGCCTTGTTACCTACGCGCGCGTTTCAACGGAAGACCAGGCAACTGAAGCTCAGGAGCCTGAATTCCGCTCAGCCATCTGCTTGAGGAAATCGAGATCGTGCGGTCACGGAGCGCTCATTCAATCATTGCGCAATGGCGAAGGCCGCTGCCACAATCCCTTTGTCTAACACTGCACATTTTTCGCGCAAAATGCTTATGCAGCCGATTTCGAAAGCAAGCCGGCAATCCCCTTTCGAGATAAATCAACCAGTTACGATCTGGCACACTGCTTGCTTCGATATCTGTGAGTTGGTGGCTAGGGTTCCGGCGCTCCGTACGGGAGCGTGCTGGTCCGAGAGCCACCACCGGCTGGGAGAGAAATCCCACCGGATGCACGGCGGGACAAAAGCCCGGGAGACCTCGTAAGCCAAGGGATTGGCGGCGCGATGGTCTTTGCCGATCCCTTTTTGAAAAAGCAAAAGGGGAATTTCTATGCAGACTTTTTCGAAGATTCTTTCCGTAGCGGCCCTTTCGGTATCGTTGGCTTTCGGGTTCGGCTCTGCCGCCGGGGCGGCGCCGAAAACCAGCTTCAAGGTCGCCTGGTCGATCTATGTCGGGTGGATGCCCTGGGGCTATGCGAGCGACCACGGCATCGTCAAGAAGTGGGCCGATAAATACGGCATCAACATCGAAGTCACCCAGTTCAACGACTACGTCGAGTCGATGAACCAGTATACGGCGGGCGCCTTCGATGCCGTGACGCTCACCAATATGGACGGTCTCTCGATCCCGGCCGCCGGCGGGGTCGACACGACGGCCGTCATCGTCGGCGATTTTTCGAACGGCAACGACGCCGTGATCCTGAAGGACAAGCCGAGCCTTGGCGACATCAAGGGTCAGAACGTCAATCTCGTCGAGTTTTCCGTCTCGCACTATCTGCTCGCCCGTGCGCTCGAAAGCATCAAGCTGAGTGAGCGCGACGTGAAGGTGGTCAATACATCGGACGCCGACATGGTCGCAGCCTACAAGACGCCTGATGTCAGCGCCGTCGTCAGCTGGAATCCGCTCGTCTCCACCATTCTGGAGGATCCCAGCGCCAAGAAGGTTTTCGACAGCTCGCAGGTCCCGGGCGAGATCATCGACCTGATGGTCGCCAACACCGACGTGCTGAAGGAAAATCCGAACTTCGGCAAGGCGCTCGCCGGCATCTGGTACGAGACGGCCGCACTGCTGCGGGCCGACACAGCCGAAGGCAAAGCCGCCCGCGAAGCCATGGGCTCTGCATCCGGCACCGACCGTGCCGGCTTCGAAGCCCAGCTCGCCGCAACCAAGCTATTCGACAAACCGGCCGACGCCGTTGCCTTCACCGCTTCGCCCGGCCTGCCGAAGACCATGGATCTCGTCCGCAGCTTCCTTTTCGAGAAGGGTCTGCTCGGCAATGGGGCGCCGTCTGCTGACGTGATCGGCATTGAGATGCCCGACGGCAAGGTGCTGGGTGATACCGGCAACGTGAAGCTCCGCTTCACCGAGACCTACATGAAGTCAGCGGCCGACGGCTCGCTCTGATCAGAACGGCGGCGCGGTTCGGCCGCGCCTCCTCTCCTTCTCAGCGGAGCATTTCCCATGCGTTGGATCAACACGAGGCCGAGCCGGGGTGCGCAGCTTGCCTTGACGCTGCTGCCCTTCGTGCTGCTTGCCCTTGCCTATGCCTTCGGCTCGGCTGCGCGACTGGCGGAAAACGCCAATGACAAGCTTCTGCCGAGCCTTGCGGGCTTCGCCGATGCGATCAACCGCCTGGCCTTCGTTGCCGACCAGCGCACAGGAGACTATCTGCTCTGGTCGGATACCGGAGCAAGCCTGATCCGGCTGCTCTCCGGCCTCGGCATCTCGACGGCGATCGCGCTTCTCATCGGCATGCTGATCGGCATGCTGCCTTATCTGCGAGCACTGCTCGCCCCCTTCATCGCCGTGATTTCCATGGTGCCGCCGCTCGCCCTTTTGCCGATCCTCTTCATCGTCATGGGGCTCGGCGAAACCTCGAAGATCGCCCTCATCGTCATCGGTGTAGCGCCGACGATGATCCGTGACCTGGCTCTGAAGGCGCTGGAGCTGCCGCGCGAGCAGATCGTCAAGGCCGAGACGCTTGGCGGCTCCTCCTGGCAGATCGGCCTGCGGATCGTGCTGCCGCAGGTCCTGCCGCGGCTGATCACTTGCCTCCGACTGCAGCTCGGTCCCGCCTGGCTGTTCCTCATTGCTGCCGAAGCGATCTCTTCGGATTCCGGCCTCGGCTACCGTATCTTCCTTGTCCGCCGCTATCTGTCGATGGATATCATCTTCCCCTATGTCGTCTGGATCACGCTGCTTGCCGTGGTCATGAACGCCCTGCTCGACCGCTTGCGGATCGCCGTGTTTCCCTGGTCGGAGCTGGAGAAGCAGGCATGAGCGAACTGAAGATCGAACGGGTCTGGAAAGAATATGGCGACCAGATCGTGCTGGAAGACGTGTCGCTCACCGTCGCTTCGCGCGCCTTCGTCGCCCTTGTCGGCCCCTCCGGCTGCGGCAAGACGACGTTTCTGCGCATGCTGCTCGGCCAGGAGCAGCCGACGAAGGGTAAGATCCTGCTCGACGGCGAGCCTCTGCCGTCGGAGCCGGGGCCGGATCGCGGTGTCGTCTTCCAGCGCTACTCCGTCTTCCCGCATCTGACGGTGCTCGGCAATGTGCTGCTCGGCAGGGAATTTTCCGCCGCGCGCTACAGGGCCAAGCTCTTCGGCGCGGCCCGCCGCAATGCGCTTGAGGAAGCGGGCCGGCTGATCGCCGAGGTGGGTCTTGCCGGTTCCGAAGGCAAATACCCGGCCCAGCTTTCGGGTGGCATGCAGCAGCGCCTTGCGCTGGCCCAGGCGCTGATCATGAAGCCGAAAGTGCTGCTGCTCGACGAACCCTTCGGCGCGCTCGATCCGGGCATCCGCGCCGAGATCCACACGCTGATGAAACGGCTCTGGCATGAGACGCAGATGACCGTCGTCATGGTCACGCATGACATGCGCGAAGCCTTCACGCTTGCGAACCGCGTCGTCGCTTTCGAACGCCGCCGCAACCGGCCGGAGGAAAGGGAGCGCTACGGCGCTACCATCACCAAGGATATTTCCATCTGGCCGCCGCGCCTTGCCGGCCAGCCATCGATCTTCAGCCCCGACCGGGACGGCCCGGTCGCTTCCCTGGGGCACAGCCGGGACGACCTGGCACCATCAGGAGAGATGCAATGATGCATGTGGGACGCTCACCCGAAGAAATCGCCGCCAACCGCGCGCGATATGAGGAGCATCAGAAGAAGGGGCTGGAATTCGCCCCCAAGGCGCTGCCCGGCCCCAGCCCCTTGCCGGCGCCGGCCATCGACGCCGCCGCTATCATCCACCGGGAAACCGTCCCCGGCGGCTGGTATTGGTCGACGAAAGTTTCGCGCGGCGAGGCGATCCGCATCGATCAAGCGGAGGGCAATTCCACCCTGGCGCTCGTCGCCTGGAGCGCCGCCGATAGCAGCGAACGGATCAATCTCGTCGATACCGCCAAGGTCCAGTGGACGACGGCGCTCGGCAAGGGGCGCGTGATCTTCTCCGACATGGGTCGCGTCATGTTCTCGATGATCGAGGACAGTTCCGGCGCCCATGACTGCCTGATGGGCGGCTCGAACGCTGCCTCGAACGCAGCGAAATATCCGGGCGAAAAGACGCGCAACACGCGCGACAACTTGATTCTCGTCGCCGGCAAGCTCGGTCTTACCCGTCGCGATATCCCCGGCATCCTCAATCTCTTCGCACCCGTGCGCCTTGCCGAGGCCGGCGGCTTCGCCTGGCTGGGTAAGCGTTCCAACAGCGGCGACTATGTCGATCTCCGTGCCGAGATGGACGTGCTGGTCGGCTTTTCCAATTGCCCGCATCCGCTCGATCCGGATCCCATCTATCAGCCGAAACCCGTTGTCATCACGCGCTACAAGGCGGCAGTCCCCGCTGAGGACGATCTTTGCCACACGGCAACCGCCGAAGCGGTGCGCGGTTTCGAAAACAACGCCTTGATGCAGGCCTGAGGAGAAGACGATGTCCGATTTCATCCAGACCTCCCCTGCCCGCGCCGTGGAAAATGCCGCGCAGGATCACTTCATCGCAGCCGAAGCGCCGTGGTCCGGCATCGTGCGCAAGGGCCAGATCATCCGTATCGAGGATAGCTACGGCCAACAGGCGATCGACACGCTTTTCTATCGCGCCGATGATTTCTCCGAGCGCTATTCCAACCAGGACACGATGCGCATGCAGGGCGCCGCCTATGTCGGCATCGGCACGAAGATCATGTCGAGCGAAGGCAATGTCATGCTGACCATGACGGCCGACAGCTGCGGCCGCCACGATACCTCGGCCGGCGCCTGCTCCTGCGAGAGCAATACGGTGCGCTTCGGCCACGGCACGAAATACCTGCATGCCTGCCGCGACAACTTCCTGCTCGAAGTTTCGAAACACGGCATGGGTAAGCGCGATATCGTGCCGAACATCAACTTCTTCATGAACGTGCCGATCCAGCCGACCGGCGAGATGACGATCGTCGACGGTATTTCCGCGCCCGGCGACTATGTCGAACTCGTCGCCGAGATGAATGTGCTCTGCGTCATCTCCAATTGCCCGCAGGTCAACAACCCGTGCAACGGCTTCGATCCGACACCGATCCGGGTGCTGATCTGGGATGGCGAGGCCTGATCATGTTCAAGAAAATCCTGATCGCGAACCGCGGCGAAATCGCCGTGCGGGTCATCAAGACGCTGCAGCGCATGGGCATTGCCTCGGTCGCCGTCTATTCCGATGCCGACCGTTTCGCCAAAGCGGTGATGATGGCCGACGAAGCCGTCCGTCTCGGCCCGCCGCCGGCCGGCGAAAGTTACCTGAATGTCGATGCCGTCATCGCCGCGTGCAGGTCGACGGGAGCGGAAGCCGTCCATCCCGGCTATGGTTTTCTCTCCGAAAATATCGGTTTTGCCGAGCTGCTTGCCGCCGAAGGCATCGCCTTCATCGGCCCTCGGCCGGAGCATCTATCGGCCTTCGGCTTGAAACATACGGCCCGCGAACTCGCCAAGGCGAGCGGCGTACCGCTTCTGCCCGGTACGGGCCTGTTGTCGAGCGCCGAGGAAGCGCTTTCCGCAGCGGAAGCGATCGGCTACCCGGTGATGCTGAAAAGTACGGCCGGCGGCGGCGGCATCGGCATGCAGCTCTGCGCCGATCCGGAAAGCCTGAGGGCTTCGTTCGAGAGCGTGCAGCGCACGGCGCGCGCAAGCTTCGGCGACGCACGCGTCTACATAGAACGCTTCGTGGCGGAGGCCCGCCATGTCGAGGTGCAGATCTTCGGCGACGGCAGAGGCAACGTCATCGCGCTCGGCGAGCGGGACTGCTCGCTGCAGCGGCGAAACCAGAAAGTGGTCGAGGAGACCCCTGCCCCCGGTCTTTCAGCTGCAACCCGTGGCCGCCTGCACAAGGCAGCCGTCGATCTCGGCGCTTCGGTTTCCTATGAATCGGCAGGCACGATCGAATTCATCTACGATCCGCTGCGCGAGGAATTCTATTTCCTTGAGGTCAACACGCGTCTTCAGGTCGAGCATCCCGTCACGGAAGCCGTGTTCGGCATCGACCTCGTCGAGTGGATGATCCGCCAGGCCGCGGGCGAAGACGTGCTCTCCGGCGCCAAAACACTAGGGCCGAAAGGTGCAGCGATCGAAGTGCGCGTCTATGCCGAGATGCCGCATGCCGACTTCCGCCCGAGCGCTGGGCTGCTGACGGAGGTCGTCTTTCCCCAGGACGCGCGCATCGACGGCTGGATCGAAACCGGCACGGAGGTGACGCCCTTCTACGACCCGATGCTTGCCAAGGTGATCGTCTCCGCCGAAGACCGCCCGACGGCGATCGAAAAGCTGAAGAAGGCTCTTGCGGAAACATCGATATCCGGCATCGAGACCAATCTCGATTATCTCAGCGCAATCGCCCATTCGGATCTGCTCGCCAGCGGCAAGGTGGCGACGACGGCTCTGCGCGATTTTTCCTTCGTGCCTGACGTCATCGAGGTGATCGCGCCCGGCGCCCAATCAAGCATTCAGGAACTGCCGGGCCGGCTTGGCCTCTGGCATGTCGGCGTGCCGCCGAGCGGCCCTATGGACGAGCGCTCCTTCCGCCACGCCAACCGCCTCGTCGGCAATGGCGACACGGTTGCAGCACTGGAACTGACGGTGTCCGGCCCGGTGCTGAAGTTCCACACCGATACGGTGGTCGCGCTTGCCGGCGCCAGAATGGCGATGAGCGTCGACGGCGAGACAATGCCGCATGACGTGGCCGTGACGATCCGCGCCGGTCAGATCCTCTCAATCGGCAGCATCGACGGGCCGGGACAGAGGGCCTATCTTGCCGTCGCAGGCGGTATTGCCGCCCCGCTCGTGCTCGGCTCCCGCGCCACCTTCGGCCTCGGCCAGTTCGGCGGCAACGCCACCGGCACGCTGAAGACCGGCCACGTTCTGCATCTTGCCCGCAAGGCCGCGGCCGAGCCGCCGATGCCCGCGACGGAGCCCGCTGAACTGACGCGGGAATGGGATGTCGCCGTTGTCTACGGTCCGCATGGGTCGCCGGATTTCTTTCAGGACAGCGATATAGAAACGCTGTTTTCGACGAGCTACGAGGTGCATTTCAACAGCGCCCGCACGGGGGTGCGCCTCATCGGCCCCGCGCCGAATTGGGCGCGTAGCGACGGCGGCGAGGCTGGCCTTCATCCCTCCAACCTGCATGACAATGCCTACGCCATCGGCGCAATCGACTTCACGGGCGACATGCCGATCATCCTCGGGCCCGACGGGCCGAGCCTCGGCGGCTTCGTCTGCCCGGCGGTGATTGCCCGTGACGAGCAATGGAAGATGGGTCAGTTCAAGCCTGGCGACCGGATCCGCTTTCATCCCGCCGTGCGGCCAGAAGATCCGGTCGCCGGCCCAGTCGTGCATCGGGCAAGGGAGGAGGCGGGCTCGCCGATCATCGGCAAGCGCGACGACGGCCCGGTCCCCGTCGTCTATCGCCGCCAGGGCGACGACAATCTGCTCGTCGAATATGGACCGATGACGCTCGACATCGCCCTGCGGCTGAGGGTGCACCTGCTGATGCAAGCCGTATCGCAGGCACGGCTGCCCGGGATCATCGATCTCACGCCCGGCATCCGCTCGCTGCAGATCCACTATGACGGCACGACACTGACCCGCAAGCGCCTGCTCGGCCTCCTGGCAGAGATCGAGGCGGGCCTGCCGGCCGCGCAAGACGTCAAGGTGCCGAGCCGCATCGTCCATCTGCCGCTTTCCTGGAATGACCCGGATGCCGAGCTCGCCATGCGCAAATATCAGGAACTCGTGCGGCCAAACGCGCCCTGGTGCCCTGATAACATCGAGTTCATCCGCCGCATCAACGGTCTGCCGGATGAACAGGCGGTGCGCGATATCGTCTTCGACGCCAGCTATCTCGTGCTTGGGCTCGGCGATGTCTATCTCGGCGCACCGGTCGCGACACCGGTCGATCCGCGCCATCGGCTGGTGACGACAAAATACAATCCGGCCCGTACCTGGACGCCGGAAAATGCCGTCGGCATCGGCGGGGCCTACATGTGCATCTACGGCATGGAAGGCCCTGGCGGTTATCAGCTTTTCGGGCGTACCATCCAGGTCTGGAATACATGGAGGCAGACGCCGGTGTTTGCCAAGGACAAGCCGTGGCTGCTCGACTTCTTCGATCAGGTCCGCTTCTTCCCCGTCAGCCACGAAGAGCTGACCGAAGCCCGCGCCGCCTTTCCGCACGGAGGATATCCGGTCAGGATAGATGAAAGCGAGTTCTCCTATGGCGCCTATGAGACCGGGATTGCCCGCGAGGCCGCCGCCATAGGCGCCCTTAAAGCGAGGCAGCAGGCTGCATTCGAAACGGAGCGGCAACGCTGGAAGGAACTCGGCCTCGACAGCTTCACCGTCGATGAGAGCACCGGCGCCAGCCTTACCGGCGAGATACCGCAGGGTTGCTTCGGTGTCGAAAGCGCCGTGCCGGGCAACGTCTGGAAGATCCTCGTCGAAGAAGGGCAGCCGGTGGCCGCCGGCGACACATTGGCCATCATCGAATCCATGAAGATGGAAATCAACGTCACCGCACATGCCGGCGGCCGCGTCCGCGATCTGCGCGCCGGCCCCGGTCGCAATGTCAAAGCCGGCGATGTGCTGGTCATTCTGGAGGAAATCTAATGCTCCCCACCATTCTTGATCTTGCCTCGCTGCGGTCCGCCTATGTGGCGGGCCTGTCCCCGCTCGAGCTGGTGGAAGAGGTCATCGCAAGATGCAGTGCGTCCGACGATCCGGCCATCTTCATCACGATGACGCCCGAGGAAGAATTACGCGCCGCCGCCCGCGAGCTGGTGGCCCGCGCGCCCGAACCGAACAGCCTGCCGCTCTGGGGCATTCCCTTCGCCGTCAAGGACAATATCGATGTCGCCGGCCTGCCGACGACGGCTGCCTGCCCAGCCTTCGCCTATCACCCGCAGGCGGATGCGACAACGGTTGCACGGTTGCGGGCGGCCGGCGCCCTCGTGATCGGCAAGACCAATCTCGACCAGTTCGCAACGGGGCTGAACGGCACGCGCTCGCCGCACGGCGCGCCGCGTTCGGTTTTCGATCGCAACTATGTCTCCGGCGGCTCCAGCTCTGGTTCGGCCGTCGCCGTGGCGGCCGGTCTGGCAAGCTTCTCGCTCGGAACCGACACGGCCGGTTCCGGCCGCGTGCCGGCCGCTTTCAACAACCTCGTCGGCATCAAGCCGACGCCGGGGCTGGTGCCCAATGTCGGCGTGGTGCCGGCCTGCCGCAGCGTCGATGTCGTCACCGTCTTCGCCGCGACGGTCGGCGACGGCATCGCCATCCGCGGGATCATGGAAGGCTATGACGCCCGGGATCCGTTTTCACGGCAAGCCACACCGGCGAGCCTGCCGTCGACGCGCCCGCGCATCGGTGTCCTCGATGGTGCGGAACGGGAATTTTACGGCAACAGGCAGGTGGAGGCGCTCTATGACGCGGCAATCGAAAGGGCGCGGTCGCTGGGTGCGGTGATCGTGCCCTTCGACTACGCGCCTTTCCGGCAGGCGGCCGAGCTGCTCTACAATGGCCCCTGGGTCGCCGAGCGGCTGGCGGCGGTCAAGGAATTCCTGGCAACGAATGACGGCGACTTCGACCCGACGGTGCGAGTAATCATCGAAGGGGCAAAGGCCTACGATGCCGTCGACGCCTTTGAGGGCCGCTATAGGCTGGAAGCATTGCGGCAGAAAACAAGGGCCGAATGGGAGAAGGTGGATTTCCTGATGCTGCCGACATCCCCCACCACCTACAGCGTCGAAGAAATGCAGGCGGACCCGATCGTCAAGAACAGCCATTTCGGCCGCTATACCAATTTTGCGAACTTGCTCGATTGCGCGGCGATCGCCATTCCCGCCGGCTTTGACGCAGACCGTCATCTGCCTGCAGGCGTGATGCTGGTGGGACCCGCCTTCACCGATGATGCGCTGGCGCCCTTTGCCGACGCCCTGCACCGCACGGCGGAAGCGGGAATGGGTAGGGACCGCAACATAGCGCTGCCAGAGGAAAGCCGCGTTTCACCGCCGGCCGACGACTTCGTCCCGATCGTCGTCGTCGGTGCCCATCTGACTGACATGCCGCTGAACCACGAACTGACGCGAACGGGCGGATACAGGTTGAGAACGGGACGAACGGATGGCAGCTACCGCCTCTTTGCCCTCCCCGGCACGATCCCGCCCAAGCCCGGGCTGGTGCGCGATCCGGCCTTTGCCGGCGATGGCGTGGAGATCGAGATCTGGGCGCTGCCACCGGCCGCATTCGCCCGTTTTGTCCAGAACATTCCAGCGCCGCTCGGCGTCGGCAAGATCACGCTCGACGACGCGAGTTGCATCACGGGATTCCTGTGCGAGGCGCATGCGGTCACGGGCGGCCGGGAGATCACCGAATTCGGCGGCTGGCGCAACTATGTTCGCTCAATCAGTCCGGTGGCGTGAAGGGAGAGAGGATGCGAGGATTTCTATCGAAGGCAGCACAGCTTCTTCTGAGGGGTCTCATTGCCAGGACCTGCGCGATCTCGGCGAACAAGCCTCAAAAAGGCATCGGTCCGGCCGCAAATTGATGCTTTTCGCGCGCACTAATTTTCCCTACTCACTGCTTGAAAGCAACGAGAGGTGCGGCGATGGCGATGCCATTCTACTGGAACGAACTCAATACCGGCGATTTCGCCGGCCTTTCGCCCGACACGACCATTGCCATCCTTCCGATCGCCTCTACGGAACAGCACGGTCCGCACCTGCCGATCGCGACCGATGTTGCAATTGCCAACGGCATGCTGGCTGAGCTTCGAAAGCAGAAGCCCGCCGATCTCGATTTCCTTGTTCTGCCGACGCAGGAGATCGGAAAGGCGAATGAACACGTTTATGGGCCGGGAACGCTGTCGCTCAGCGCAGAACTCTTGATTCCGGTCTGGACGGCGATTGGCGCCAAGGTGGCCGAAGCCGGCATCCGCAAGCTGGTGATCGTCAATTCTCATGGCGGCAACGTCGATATCATGAGCATCGTCGCGCGCGAACTGCGCGTGCGTCACCAGATGGCCGTCGTCTCCACGCAATGGGGCCGCTTTGGACACCCGGAGGGGATGATCGGCGAACAAGAGCTGAAATACGGCATCCACGGCGGCGAGGTGGAAACTTCGCTCATGCTCCATTTCCGGCCGGACCTGGTGCGGATGGACAGGGCGGAGAACTTCACCTCGAAGGCGGAGTGGATGCGCGGGCAATCGAAATACATCCAGCCGCTGCCGCCGCATTCGCTCGCCTGGATCGCCCACGACCTCAATCCCAACGGCGTCGTCGGCGACGCGTCGCTCGGCACCGCCGAGAAGGGCGAAGCGATCTGCCGCCACCAGGTCAAAGGGTTCATCGAACTGCTCCATGACCTGAAGCGCTACCCGCTTTCCAATCTCTATTCGAGATAGGTCTGCGCCGCGGCACCGCTCACATCGCTGCGGGTTTTTCCGCCGCGATGTGGCCTTTGGCCTGCAATTCCTCCACCAGACCGGCGAGTTCAGCCAGGAGATATTCGACGAAGAGACTGGTCGCGGAATCGAGCGGCGCGCGGGCGCGGGCAAAAAGCTTCATCGGCTGGTGGCGGGCATGCGGCTCCGCGATTGGCCGGAAGACCAACTCGCCCTGGCGGCATTCGGTGATGACGTCGAGCGGATTGAGGATCGTCAGCCCCGCTCCCGACTTGACCAGCTTCTTCAGCATCTCCGAGGCATTGGTTTCGAGCACCGGCTCGACATGCACGTCGAGGCGCGCGAGCGCCAGATTGATCACATCGCGCAGGCTGGTGCCTTGCTGCGCCAGCACCAGGCGCTCCTGGACGATATCCGCCAGGTTGATCGGGCCGGACCCGATCAGGTGGTGACCGGGGGGCAAAACCACACCGATCGGAATGTCGAAATTGCCAAGCGTCCGGATGCCGGGCGTTGCCGGAATATTGAAGCCAAGGCCGATATCCACCTCGCCTGAGATCACCGGGTTGACGGTCATCGTACCGGCGTCGTTGCGCAACTGCATGAAGACACGCGGATGCTCCGACTGGAACCGGGCAATGATGTCGGGCAGCGGACCTGCCGCCAGGCCAACCGTGGTGACGATGCGGACCTTGCCGGCCTGCTGCATCTTCAGGCTGCGGATGCGCCCCTCCAGCCGCTCGTAATTCTTCAGCACCTCGCGAATATGTTCGATGCAAAGTTCGCCGGCGGCCGTCAGCCGCAGACCGCGCGGCAGGCGCTCGAAGAGCGGCGCGCCCATCTCCTCCTCCAGCGCAAGAATTTGCCGGTTGATCGCCGACGACGCCACGTTCAGCCGCGCCGCCGCCTTGCGGATCGAGCCGGTGCGGGCGATCTCATTGATGTAGATAAGCTTTCTGGAATGCAGCATCGCAACCTCGTTGCATAAAAATAAAGCAGACGCACAAATTAGGCACAGGCTTTCGCTGAGATGCCGAAAAGGCATCATCGCGCACGAAATTTGATGCTTTTCAAAGAGCAACGCAACCGCTCCTATGAGGAAAATGGAACGTCGCGATGGGCGTTCCGCGCTCAGAAGGGGAACGCAGATCATGGCCGATGCACTGAAGAACTGGGGCCTTTCCGCACTTGCCGGTCTTGGCGGCGCGCTTGCCGCCATGGCCTCCGCCCATGCGGCCGACAAGGTGAGTTACGGCACGAACTGGCTAGCCCAGGCCGAACACGGTGGGTTTTACCAGGCGGTCGCCGATGGCACCTATGCGAAACACGGCCTCGACGTGACCATCGTGCAGGGCGGCCCGAACGCGGCAAACAGCGCGCTTTTGATCTCCGGCAAGATCGACTTCTACATGGGCGGCCCGCAGGGCGAAATCTCGGCCGTCGAACAGGGCATTCCGCTCGTCGATGTCGCGGCGATCTTCCAGAAGGATCCGCAGGTGCTGATCGCCCACCCGGACGCCGGCATCGAGAAATTCGAAGACCTCGCGAAGCTGAAGACGCTGTTTCTCGGCAAGGACGGCTACCTCACCTATTTCGAATGGATGAAGGCGAATTTCAAAGGCTTCAAGGACGAGCAATACAAGCCCTACAATTTCAGCCCGGCTCCGTTCCTCGCGGACAAGGAGTCCGCGCAGCAAGGCTACCTCACCTCGGAGCCCTATGAGATTGAGAAGCAGGCCGGCTTCGAACCTAAGGTCTTCCTGCTCGCCGACAACGGCTACTCTCCCTATTCGACGATGATCACCACG
Organism: Rhizobium sp. H4; assembly: GCF_003013335.1. Classification (NCBI taxonomy): domain Bacteria; kingdom Pseudomonadati; phylum Pseudomonadota; class Alphaproteobacteria; order Hyphomicrobiales; family Rhizobiaceae; genus Rhizobium; species Rhizobium sp. H4. The sequence continues at coordinate 335,255 of NZ_PSOW01000005.1, read as the reverse complement.
ACGCAAACGATGATCGACAGTAAGCCGGATGTGGTTCAGCGCTTCGTCGATGCCTCCATCGAGGGCTGGTACAACTATCTCTACGGCGACAACCGCAAGGCGAACGAACTGATCAAGAAGGATAATCCTGAAATGACGGATGGTCAGATCGCCTATTCGATCGCCAAGATGAAGGAATACGGCATCATCGAGTCCGGCGACAGCCTGGACAAGGGCATCGGCTGCATCACCGATGCCCATTACAAGGCGTTCTTCGAAGAGATGGTCGCGATCAAGGTCTTCAAGCCGGAGACGGATTACACCAAGGCGTTTACGACGAAATTCGTCTGCAAGAGCACCGGCATGGCGATGAAGAAGTAGGCTGGCCGCACCCCCCAATGATCCGCCGCGGGTCGCGGCGGATTGCAACTTCCCGCATGAACGAGACAGGCAATGCCGTTAGCAGAAGCCCAGGCCGTATTCCCGCAAGAGACGCGCAAGCGGCCACTGGTCGTCATGCGCTCGGTTTCGAAGGTCTTTTCCAGCGGAACCGTCGCACTTTCGGACATGTCGCTCACCGTCGAAAGCGGCGAATTCGTCAGCCTCCTCGGCCCTTCCGGCTGCGGCAAGTCGACGGCGCTGCGCATCATCGCCGGCCTCGGCGACGTGACATCGGGGGCGATCGACTGGCCGAGTTCGCGCATCAATTCGAAAGGCCTGCCGGAGGGCGATATCGGCTTCGTCTTCCAGGAGCCAACGCTGATGCCCTGGAAGAACGTATTCGACAATGTCCACCTGCCGCTGAGGCTGAGGCGTGTTTCGAAAGCGGCAGCCTCCAAGCGGATCATGGATGTACTGACCACGGTCGGTCTGCAGGATTTCGCCAAGGCCTATCCGCGCGAACTTTCCGGCGGCATGAGGATGCGGGTCTCGATCGCCCGCGCGCTGGTGACGAAACCGAAACTTCTGCTGATGGACGAGCCCTTCGCCGCACTCGACGAAATCACCCGTCAGAAGCTCAACGACGACGTGCTGCGGCTCTGGAAGACGACCGGCATCACCGTCATCTTCGTCACCCATTCCGTCTTCGAGTCGGCCTATCTCTCGAACCGCATCGTCGTGATGAAGGCAAGGCCCGGCCGGGTGCACGCAGACGTCCCGCTAACGACCAGCCTGGAGCGCGATGCCTATTACCGCAGTTCCGAAGAATACAGGAAGGCCTGCGAGACGGTCTCCCATTCGCTCATCGGCGCAATCAATTCGGCTGGAGATCATTGATGAGCGACGAGACCGGCGCATCGCCCCATCCGGATGCCGCGAGCGCCAGGCGCCGCGATCTCGCCTTGCGGATCGCCGTTCCATTGCTCGTCATCGCTCTCCTCCTTCTGATCTGGTACGCCTATGTGAAACTGTCAGACGTGCCGCCTTATATCCTGCCGGGGCCAGCGGCTGTGGCGAACGCCTTCGTGACCGACTGGGCCACGCTTGCGCCCGCCTTCTGGGTCACCACCAAAATCACCTTCCTGTCGCTGATGCTGGCACTTGTCGGCGGCGTCGGCTTTGCGATCTTCCTCGTGCAATCGCGCTGGATCGAACTCGCCTTCTATCCGCTCGCGGTCATTCTGCAGGTGACGCCGATCGTCGCGATCTCGCCGCTGATCCTGATCTATGCGCCCTCGACGCAGGTGGCGCTTTTGATCTGCGCCTTCCTCGTCGCCTTCTTTCCGATCCTGTCGAACATGGTCCAGGGGCTGAAAAGCGTCGACCACAATCTCATCAATCTCTTCGAACTCTACGGCGCCTCCCGCTGGCAGGCACTGCTCTATCTCAAGCTGCCCGCCGCCCAGCCCTATTTCATGACAGGCCTTAGGATCGGCGGCGGCCTGGCGCTGATTGCCGCCGTCGTCGCGGAATTTGCGGCAGGATCGGCGGGTGCGGGTTCCGGGCTCGCCTTCCGGCTTCTCGAAGCTCAGTACCGGCTCAACATCCCCCGCCTCTTCGCCGCGCTGCTGATGCTTTCGCTTCTCGGCGTCGCGATCTTTGCCCTCACCTCGTTCATTTCCTGGCTTGCCCTGCACCGCTGGCACGAGAGCAGCCTGAAACGGGAAAACTGATGACCTATCCCTTCATCTCTCCGCCCAATGCCGGCCGCTTCGCACTGTGCAACGCGACGCTTCCCGCCGCCGCCACCGTCGGATTTGACGCGCCTGCCGTCGAAGGTCTGATCAAGGCCGATATCGTCATCACCAATGGCGTCATCTCCGCACTGCTGCCGGCGGGCGGAACGCCGGCGGAATTCGCGAGATCCGACCTGAAGGAGGGCATGGTCTGGCCGTGTTTCGCCGACATGCACACGCACCTCGACAAGGGGCATATCTGGCCGCGCAACGCCAATGCGGACGGCACTTTCATGGGCGCGCTGGAGGCCGTGCGCACGGACCGCGAAGCGAACTGGTCAGCGGCGGATGTCTGGAAACGCATGGAATTTTCGCTGCGCTCGGCCTATGCGCACGGCACCAGCCTGATCCGCACGCATCTCGACTCGCTGGCGCCGCAGCACCGCATTTCCTTCGAGGTTTTTGCCGAGATGCGCGAGGCATGGAAGGACCGGATCGCGCTGCAGGCTGTAGCGCTCTTCCCCATGGAAAATATGGCGGATGCGGCCTTTTTCGCCGACCTGGTTGCTGTCGTACGCGAAAAAGGCGGACTGATCGGCGGCGTCACCCGGATGACCGCCGATCTCGACAGCCAGCTCGACGTGCTTTTCAGGGCTGCCGCCGACAACGGCCTCGATGTCGACCTCCACGTCGACGAGACCGACGATCCCGCTGCCGAGACCTTGAAGGCGATTGCCGAGGCCGTGCTGCGCAACCGGTTCGAAGGCCAGGTAACGGCCGGCCATTGCTGCTCGCTCGCCCGCCAGGACGAGGAGGCCGCAAAGCGCACGGTCGAGCTCGTTGCAAAGGCCGGCATTTCCATCGTCTCGCTGCCGATGTGCAACATGTATCTGCAGGACCGCTACCCCGGCCGGACACCGCGCTGGCGCGGCATTACTCTCTTCAAGGAACTGGCCGCGGCCGGTGTGGCAACGGCGGTCGCCTCCGACAATACTCGCGACCCCTTCTACGCCTACGGCGATCTGGACCCGGTGGAGGTATTCCGCGAGGCGGTGCGCATCCTGCATCTCGATCACCCATTGGATACGGCCGCGCGCATCGTCACCACTTCGCCCGCCGATATTCTCGGCCGCTCCGATATGGGCCGCATCGCCGTCGGAGCCCCGGCCGATCTCGTGCTCTTCAGCGCCAGGCGCTGGAGCGAATTTCTTTCCCGTCCGCAGTCAGACCGCGTCGTCCTTCGCCGCGGCAAGGTGATCGACCGCAGCCTGCCGGACTATCGTGAACTCGACAGCGTCGTTGGAGCCTGACATGCCGGATTATCAGACGATCAAGAAGGAACTCGAAGGCATCGCCGTCGAGGACAATCCGGCGCTGGTGCGCCAGAAGAGCCGGGACTTCTACTGGTATTCGCCGATCCTGAAGGCGCAGCTCGACAATGTGACGGCCGATCTCGTGGTCACGCCAAAGAATGAGGAAGAGGTCATCCGCACGCTGAAGGTTGCTTTCGCCCATGGGGTGCCGGTCACTCCCCGCGGCGGCGGCACCGGCAATTACGGCCAGGCGATGCCGCTCTCCGGCGGCATCGTGCTGAACCTTGCGGCCATGAACAAGATCAAGGAAATCCATCCCGGCCGGGTGATCTGCGAGCCGGGCATCATCATCGCTCAGCTCGACAAGCAGACCAAGGCCCATTCCGGGCAGGAGCTACGCTTCCACCCTTCGACCGCGCAGATGGCGACCGTCGGCGGCTTCATCGCCGGCGGCTCCGGCGGCGTCGGCTCGATCACCTGGGGAGGCCTGCGCGATCTCGGCAATATCCTGCGTCTGCGCGTCGTCACGATGGAAGCCGAACCTCGGGTGCTCGACCTCACCGGCTGGGACCTGCAGAAGGTCAGCCATGCCTATGGCACCAACGGCATCATCACTGAAATCGAAATGCCGCTGGCGCCCGCCTATGACTGGGTCGACGTGCTTGTCGGTTACGACGACTTCATGGCGGCCGTGCGCTTCTCGGATGCGCTCGCCAAATGCAACGGCATCCTCGTCAAGGAGATCGCGCCGATCGCCGCACCCATACCGCATGATTATTTCACGCGCCACAAACCCTATATCCGCAAGGGACAGTCGGTCGTGGTGCTGATGATCGCGCCGCATTCAATGGATGCTTTCCTGGCCTTCGCCGCCGCGCATAAGGGCGAGGTCGTCTTCCGCTCCGACACGGTCGAAAGCATGAAGGGCATTCCGCATGCCTATGAGCTTGCCTGGAACCACACGACGTTGCGCGCCCTGAAGGTCGATCCCAACTTCACCTATCTGCAGGTTCAGTATCCGGGGCCGGATCACGTGGCCAAGGTCGCCAAGATGGTCGAGATCTTTGGTGACGAAGTGCCGGGCCATCTCGAATTCATCAGGTTCGACGGGCAGATCCAGTGCTCCGGCCTGCCGCTGGTGCGTTACACCTCGGAGGAACGCCTCGAGGAGATCATCAGGATTCACCAGGATCACGGCTGCCCGATCTTCAACCCGCACCGCTACACGCTCGAGGAAGGCGGCATGAAACGCACCGACAAGGTGCAGCTCGCCTTCAAGCACGAGACCGACCCGAGGGGGCTCCTCAATCCCGGCAAGATGATCGCCTGGGAGAACCCCGATTTCGATTTCGATGCCGGCAAGAACTATCTCTTCCCAGGGCTTGCGAGCGTCATGGAGGCCTCATGAGAGTTCTCGTCCTTCACTCGCATCCGGTCGAGGAAAGCTACGGCAAGGCGCTTTACAAACAGACGCTGGAAAGCCTTCGCAAAGCCGGTCACGAGGTGGATGGCTGCGATCTCTATGCCGAGAAATTCGATCCCGTGCTGTCACGCAACGACCGGCTCGCCTATCACGACTATCCCGGCAATTCCGCACTGGTGAAGCCCTATGTCGATCGGCTGAAGCAGGCTGAAGGACTGGTACTGGTGACACCCGTCTGGAACTTTGGCTTCCCGGCAATCCTCAAAGGCTATTTCGATCGCGTCTGGCTTCCGGGCGTCTCTTTCGAACTTGTCGACGGCAAGGTGGAATCGCGGTTGCGCCATATCACCAAGCTCGCCGCCGTGCTGACCTACGGAACAACCCCATTCCGCGCCCTCGTGGCCGGCAACCCGCCGAAGAGGATCGTCAAGCGCGTGCTGAGGGCGCAGATCAATCCGCTGCGGCCGGTTACCTTCCTTGCTCATTACGACATGAACAATTGCACGCCTGAAACGCGGGCGCGGTTTCTGGAAAAGGTGCAGACATCGATGGAACGGTTCTGAAACGGGTCGCCCCAGAGACGTCACAGTACTTTGGCGGCGGTGACCTCGACTTCGACGAGGAAATCCGGCCGAGTGAACCCGCCGACGATGATCAACGTAGAAACCGGCTTCGGATCGAGCGTGTAGCGATCGCGCACCGCCATATAGGCCGGAAAATCCTCGCGCTTCGTCACGAATGCCGAAATGCGGATGACATCCGCAAAACTCATCTCCGCATCGGCAAGAATGGCCTTGATCGCTTCGAAACAGAGCTCCGCCTGCTTGCCGATATCTTCCGGCACCTTCTCGTCGAGACCGATGCCGAGCTGGCCTGAAACGACGAGCAGCGACGCGCCCGGCGGCACCAGCAGCCCATGATTGTAATTTCCAAACGGACGGCGGACGGACGGCGGATTGAAAATCTTCTTCATCGGCATTTCCATAGCGCGATTTCCTTCAACTCCTCAGCCAAACCCTCTCCGACGTCAAGCGCCTCGCTCTTTCCGCTCGGCAGCGGCCGCAAAGACGGCGCTGGCGTCGCTGACGATTTCCACATGGGCATAGGCCGCGCGCGCGGCGGCCGCGCCGTCGGCGCGCATGATCGCCGTCACGATCACGTCGTGCTCGTCATAGGATTTCGCCAGCCGGCCGGACAGCCGGAACTGCGCGCGGCGAAAAGGCGCAAGCCGGGCCCTGCTCTGCGTTACCAGCTCATAGATGTGCTCATTGTGCGCGCCGCGATAGAGCCGGCTATGAAATTCGGTATTATAGGCAGCATACTCTTCGTCGGCGCCCTGACGCACGAGCCGGGCGGAGGCGCGGTGCTCGATTTCCAACAGGCGCCGCTCCTCGATCGTCATCCGCTCGGCGGAAAGCCGAGCGCAAATGCCCTCGAGCTCCGCCATCGCCTCGAACATCGAATGCAGATAGGTTTCCGTCACATTGGTGACGACGGCGCTGCGGTTCGGTTCGCGCTCGACAAGCCCCATCGCTCCGAGTTCCCGGAGCGCCTCACGCACAGGGGTGCGCGACACATCGAACCGGGCTGCCAGCGAAATTTCGTCGAGCTTGTCACCCGGCAGCATCTGCCCGGTCACGATCATGTCGGCGATTGCCCGCACCATCTGCTCGACGGTCGTTCCCGCCCGGATGATCTCCCGGCGCCGGATCTGCTTCGATGGGTCACTCTGGTCGTTGGTCATGCTGCATACACATGCATTGCCCACGACACAAAGTCAAATATGGAAACAATACACTGTTTTCATTTGCAAAATTAAATTAATCGACAACCGGAAACAAGTTCACTTCCTATATAATGTGGAATTTTCGCCAATTTTATAGGCTTTGCATAAATTTTATACTGTGAGCCCCTGAAATTGCATACACTTGCGACATCCGTCAAACGGCCTCGAAATTACCATCGTAAAATCAATCCCTTAATATCTGGCACGTCCATTGCATACACTTTTCCTGTATCCAATGAACCGGCAGAACGCCATAAGGGGAGCATTCCAATGACCAAACTCCTTTCCATGAACCGCCGCAATTTTCTTCAGGCCTCTGCTGCCGCTGCCCTTGCCGGCGCCGCGCCCGGCCTGCTTTCCTCGCGCGCCCTTGCCCAGAGCGCCCTTACCGTCGGCTTCATCTATGTCGGTCCGAAGGACGACTATGGCTACAACCAGGCCCATGCCGAGGGTGCAGCCGCCGTCAAGGCGCTGCCTGGCGTCACCGTCGTCGAGGAAGAGAACGTGCCGGAGACGGTCGACGTCCAGAAGACGATGGAATCGATGATCAACCTCGATGGCGCGGCTCTGCTTTTCCCGACCTCCTTCGGTTACTTCGATCCGCACATGCTGGCGATGGCCGCCAAATATCCCGATACCCAGTTCCGCCATTGCGGCGGCCTCTGGCAGGAGGGCAAGCATCCGGCCAATACCGGCTCTTACTTTGGTTACATCTTCCAGGGCCAGTATCTGAACGGCATCGCGGCCGGCCATGCGACGAAAAGCAAGAAGATCGGCTTCGTCGCCGCCAAGCCGATTCCGCAGGTGCTGCAGAACATCAATGCCTTCCTGCTCGGCGCACGCACCGTCGATCCGACCATTACCTGCCAGGTGATCTTCACCGGCGAATGGTCGCTCGCCGTCAAGGAAGCCGAAGCCACCAACGCGCTGGTCGACCAGGGCGCCGATGTCATCACCTGCCATGTCGACAGCCCGAAGGTCGTGGTCGAGACGGCGGCGGGCCGCGGCGCCTTCGTCTGCGGCTATCATGCCAACCAGAGCCCGCTCGCGCCCGAGAAGTACCTGACCGGCGCCGAATGGGCCTGGGGCAATGTCTACAGCGACTTCGTCAAAAAGGCGCAGGCCGGCGAAAAGCTCGGCAACTTCGTGCGCGGCGGCCTGAAGGACGGCTTCGTCAAGATGAGCGCACTCGGCCCCGGCGTTTCCGTAGCCGGGCGCAAGGCCTTCGAGGCTACCCATACCGAGATGATGAAAGGCGGCTTCTCGGTCTTCAAGGGACCGCTCAAGGACAACAAGGGCGGCACGGTCGTGACCGCCGACAAGAGCTACGCCGAAGACGCGATCGAGCTCGAAAGCATGAACTATCTGCTCGAGGGTGTCGTCGGATCCACGGCGTAAACCGCGAAGGGGAAGCGCCATGACCGTCCAGGCCAATGATCCCGCAATATCCATCGCCGAAAACCCGGCTTCGCTGCGTCCGATCCTCGAATGGATCGCGCGAAAAGCCGAACCTCTTGCCATCGGCTTTGCCGCCATCCTGATCGGTCTTGCGCTCTTCTCCCTGTTCATCCTGGCGATCGGCAAATCGCCGGCAGTGCTTTTCCAGCTCATGTATACCGGCGGCTTCGGCAGCTGGTTTTCGGTGCAGAACAGCTTAAGCCGTGCCGCACCCCTGCTCCTGACGGCACTCTGCGTCGCCCTGCCCGCCCGCCTCGGCCTCGTCATCATCGGCGGGGAAGGAGCGGTCGTGCTGGGCGGCGTTGCCGCCGCGGCCATGGCCATGCCGCTCGCGGGTTCGGCGCCGGTCTTGCTGACGCTCGTTCTCATGGGAGTTGCCGCCATGGTGGTCGGCGGCATCTGGATCGGCCTTGCCGGTTTCCTGCGCCATTACCGCGGCGTCAACGAGACCATCTCGTCGCTGCTGCTCTCCTATATCGCCATCGCCTTGATGAACCAGTTCGTCGAAGGGCCGCTGCGCGATCCTGCAAGCCTCAACAAGCCGTCGACCAAACCGCTGCCGGCTGAGTACATGCTCGGCAACATCCCCGGCATGGACGTGCATTGGGGCCTTGTCATCGGCATTGTCGCCTGCATTCTCTCCTGGATCCTGATCGAAGTGACGAGCTACGGCTTTGCCGCCCGTATTGCTGGCGGCAACGTGCGCGCGGCCCAGATTCAAGGCTTGCCCGTGGGCAGGCTGATTGCCGGCTTCACGGCGATCGCCGGCAGCTTCGCCGGGCTTGCCGGCATGATCGAGGTCGCCGCCGTCCAGGGCAGCGCCAACGCCTCCCTTGCCGCGGGCTACGGCTATACCGGCATCCTCGTCGCCTTCCTGGCCAGACACAATCCGCTGGCGATCGTCCCCGTCGCGATCCTGCTCGGCGGCATCGACGCTTCGGGAGGCCTGATCCAGCGCCGCATGGGGCTGCCTGATGCCACCGTGCTGGTGCTGCAAGGCATGCTCTTCCTCGTCATCCTGTTCTGCGAGACCTTCTACGGCCGCTTCAAGGTCTTCAATCCCGACCTCTGGAAAAGGAGCCTGTGATGGAAGAGACAGGCATCGGCTTCTGGGGCGTGCCCCTCGCCATCCTCGCAGGCGCCATCCGTGTGTCCACCCCTTTCATTTTCGTCAGCCTGGGCGAGACGATCACCGAGCGCTCCGGCCGCATCAATCTCGGCCTCGAAGGCACGCTCGTCTTCGGCGCGATGACGGCCTATGCCGTCGCCGTCATGTCCAACTCCCCCTGGCTCGGCGTGCTCGCGGCCATGGCGACAGGCGCGGTCTTCGGCCTTGTCCACGGCTGGATCTGCAAATGGCCGAAGGTCAACGATATCGCGATCGGCATCGCCATGATGCAGTTCGGCCTGGGGCTCGCCTTCTTCCTCGGCAAGCCCTTCATCCAGCCGGCAGCGCCGCATCTGCCGGCAATTCCGCTCGGCTCCTGGTCCAGTTTGCCGCAAATCCAGGCGGCGCTGAATATCAACGTGCTGTTCCTCCTCGGGGCCGCCCTCGCCTTCGTTCTCTGGTGGGCGTTCAAGAATACCCGCGTCGGTCTCGTCCTGCGCGTCGTCGGCGACAGTACGGATGCAGCACGGGCCATGGGCATCGATCCGGATCGCGTGCGACTGCTCGCCACCGCCGTCGGCGGCTCGCTGGCGGCGATCGGCGGCGCCTATCTCTCGCTCTATTATCCCGGCTCCTGGAACGAGGGGGTCTCCTCCGGTCAGGGTCTGATGGCCGTGGCCCTCGTCATCTTCGCCCGATGGAATCCTATCGGCTGCTTCCTTGCCGCCCTGCTCTTCGGCGGCGCCGGCGCGCTCGGACCGGCGCTGCAATCGGTTGGGGTGAGCGAGGGCTATTATCTCTTCTATGCCGCCCCTTACGTGCTGACGCTGGTCATCATGATCGCGACCTCTTCGCCGACACGTTCGCTCGCCGGTGCGCCCCGGGGCGCTTTCCCTGACAAAGTAGCATGAAAGGAGCCAAGCCATGAACGGTCTCGGCGGATTGAACAAATCGGAACATGGCGTCGCCATCGGCCTCGTCCAATTGCAGCTTCCCGTTACCGTCACGAGAGAAGACCTCGCCCGCCAGACACAGGTGATCGTCGATCTCGTCGGTAAAGCGCGACGCAACCAGCCCGGCATGGATCTGGTTGTTTTCCCTGAATATGCCCTTCACGGCCTGTCGATGGATATCAATCCCGCGATCATGTGCACGCTCGACGGGCCGGAGGTCGCAGCCTTCAAGAAGGCTTGCAAGGGGAACGCGATATGGGGCTGCTTCTCGATCATGGAGCTGAACCCTGAAGGCATGCCCTACAATTCCGGCATTGTCATCGACGATAAGGGCGAGCTGAAGCTCTATTATCGCAAAATGCACCCATGGGTGCCGGTCGAACCATGGGAGCCTGGCAATGCCGGTATCCCGGTCATCGACGGGCCAAAGGGTGCAAAGCTCGCGCTCATCATCTGCCATGACGGTATGTTCCCGGAGATGGCGCGCGAATGCGCCTACAAGGGTGCGGAAATCATGATCCGCACGGCCGGTTACACCGCGCCAATCCGCGAAAGCTGGAAATTCACCAATCAGTCGAATGCCTTCTGCAATCTGATGGTTACGGCGAGCGTCTGCATGTGCGGCTCGGACGGCACCTTCGATTCCATGGGCGAAGGCATGGTCTGCAATTTCGACGGCACGATCATCGCTCACGGCGCCTCTGGGCGCGTCAACGAGATCATCACTGCCGAAGTCCGTCCCGATCTGGTGCGCGAAGCACGCCTCGGCTGGGGCGTCGAAAACAATATCTACCAATTCGGCCATCGCGGCTATGTCGCTGTCTCCGGCGGCGCGGGTGACGCGCCCTATACCTACATGCACGACCTCGTCGCCGGCAAATACCACCTTCCCTGGGAGGATCGGGTGAAGGTCACGGACGGTACGTCCTGCGGCTTCGAGAAGCCGACGCGGCGCTACGGTGAAACATTCAAGCTCGCGGGCGAATAGGAGAAGAAGACGATGGACGCCATGGTCGAACCCAAAGGACATTATATCGACGCGGACCCCTATGCCTGGCCCTATAATGGCGATCTGAGACCTGATAACACCGCTCTCATCATCATCGACATGCAGACGGATTTCTGTGGCAAGGGCGGCTACGTCGATCACATGGGTTATGACCTGTCGCTCGTCCAGGCGCCGATCGAGCCGATCAAACGCGTGCTGGCTGCCATGCGCGCCAAGGGCTATCACATCATCCACACGCGCGAAGGCCATCGGCCCGATCTTGCCGACCTGCCGGCCAACAAACGCTGGCGCTCGCAGCGGATCGGCGCAGGGATCGGCGATCCGGGTCCTTGCGGGCGCATCCTGACCCGCGGCGAACCCGGATGGGACATCATCCCCGAACTCTATCCGATCGACGGCGAGACGATCATCGACAAGCCGGGCAAGGGCTCCTTCTGCGCCACCGACCTTGAACTGATCCTCAACCAGAAGCGCATCGCAAACATCATCCTGACCGGGATCACCACCGACGTCTGCGTCTCCACCACGATGCGCGAGGCCAATGACCGCGGTTTCGAATGCCTGCTTCTGGACGATTGCTGCGGCGCGACCGACTACGGCAACCATCTCGCCGCCATCAAGATGGTGAAGATGCAGGGGGGCGTCTTCGGCTCGGTCTCCAATTCCCAGACGATTGTGAGCCAGCTGCCATGAGCACGGTCCGCGACACACCGCTCCCACAGGCGGGCCGAGCCGTCGGCATCGATACGCTCGACATGACGATGCGCTTCGGCAGCTTCACGGCGCTCGACCATGTCTCGATCAAGGTGCCCGCCGGCAGCTTCCATGCTTTGCTCGGCGAAAACGGCGCGGGCAAATCGACCCTCGTCAAATGCATCATGGGCTTCTACCACGCCACCTCAGGAGCGCTTTCCGTCGACGGCCGCGAAGTGGCCATCGCCTCGCCCAAGGACGCCGCCATCTATGGCCTCGGCATGGTCTATCAGCACTTCACGCTCGTCCCGTCGCTGACCGGCGCCGAAAACCTCGTCATCAGCCGCGCCGAAGTGCCCGCCATCATCAATTGGGCGAAGGAGCGGAAGGACCTTGCCGCCTTCATGGAGCGCATGCCGTTCAGGATCCCGCTCGACCGGCCGGTGAGCGAGCTCGCCGCCGGCGAGAAGCAGAAGCTGGAGATCGTCAAGCAGCTCTATCTCGGCCGCTCCTTTCTCATTCTCGACGAACCGACCTCGGTTCTGACCCCTGCCGAAGCCGATGAGATGCTCGGTCTCATCCGGGGGATGACCGAGCGCGGCGAACTGACCGTGCTGATGATTTCGCACAAGTTCCACGAGGTGACGAAGTTCGCCGATGCCGTCTCGGTCCTGCGACGCGGCAGGCTGGTCGGCACCGGCAAGGTCGGCGACCTCTCGACATCGGAGATGGCCGCCATGATGATCGGCGACGTGAAGCTTGCAGAGCTCGACAGCCGCGTTCCCGTTTCCGAAAACGCCAGGCCCGTCCTTGCGGTGGAGCAGGTCAAGGCGCCGGACCGCTCTGGCCTCAAGACCATCGCGATCGACAATCTCATGGTCCGCTCCGGCGAGATCGTCGGCATTGCCGGCATTTCGGGCAACGGTCAGAAAGAGCTGACGGAGATCCTTGCCGGCCAGCGGCCGGCCGACAGCGGCCGCGTGAGCGTCAATGGCAACACCTATGGCGCGACGCGCCCCGAGACCCGCAGAAACAATGTCCGCTTCATCCCCGAGGAGCCGCTGCAGAACGCCTGCGCCCCGCGCATGACGGTGAGCGAAAACCTCGCCTTCCGAACCTTCGACCTGAAGGCGGACGGCAAGGATGCGATCTGGCTGAACAAGGGCAAGATGAAAAAGCGGGCGGCGGCGCTGATTTCGGACTTCAAGGTGAAGACCGCCTCCTCATCCTCGCCGATCGCGGCACTTTCAGGCGGCAACGTGCAGCGCGCCGTGCTCGCTCGCGAATTGACCGGAAAGGTTGACCTGCTGATTGTCTCGAATCCCTGTTTCGGCCTCGACTTCTCGGCTGTCGCCGAAATCCGGGCTCGCATCATGAAGGCCCGCAATTCCGGCACGGCCGTCCTGCTGCTGTCCGAAGACCTCGACGAGCTCCTCGAGATGTCCGACCGCATCATGGTCATTTCCGAAGGCCGGCTGGTTTACGAGACACCGGCGCGCGCGGCCGATATCGCCGTGATCGGCGCCCACATGGCGGGGCATCATTGATGGCCGAGATCAAGGCAGAACCCTTCGCTTTCCCGGTAAAGCACGATCATCTCGCCCTTATCGTCATCGATATGCAGCGCGATTTCGCCGAGCCCGGCGGCTTCGGCGCAAGCCTCGGCAACGACGTCAGCCGCATCGGCAGGATCGTACCGGATGTCAAGCGGCTCATTCAGGGCTTCCGCCATGCCGGGCTGCCGGTCATCCATACGATGGAATGCCACCGCCCCGATCTTTCGGATCTGCCGCCAGCAAAACGCGACCGCGGCAATCCCATCCTCAGGATCGGCGACGAAGGCCCCATGGGCCGCATCCTCATCGCGGGCGAGCCGGGAACGGCGATCCTGCCGGAGCTTGCTCCGATCGACGGCGAAGTGGTCATAGAAAAGCCCGGCAAGGGCGCCTTCTATGCCACCGGCCTCGGAGAGATACTGCAGCAGAAGGGCATCAAGCAGCTTGTCTTTGCCGGCGTGACGACGGAGGTCTGCGTACAGACGACCATGCGCGAGGCGAACGACCGCGGCTATGAGTGCCTTCTCGCTGAGGAGGCGACGGAAAGCTATTTCCCCGAATTCAAGGCGGCAACAATCGCCATGATCCGCGCCCAGGGCGCGATCGTCGGCTGGACCGCCCATGTCGACGACATTTTGGAAAGCATCGCCCATGCCTGAAACAACCCGCGACCTGCTGACGTCAGGCGGCTGGAAGGAACTGGAATTCGGCCCCTTTCGCGACGACGTGACCATCCATTGGATCCGCCCCTTCGAAGGTGACCAGCCGGGCGTGGCGCTCCTGAAATACGGGGCCGGCGCCAGCGTTCCGCGCCACCGGCATTCAGGGCTGGAAACGATCCTGGTTCTGGATGGCATACAATCCGATGAAGCTGGCAACTACGGCCCCGGCAGCTACATCGTCAATGCGCCTGGCACCGAACATTCGGTCTGGAGCGATACCGGCTGCGTCGTTCTCATCCAATGGGATCGACCGGTGAAGATCTTAGAAGAGCCCGCAACGCCTGGGCCCTAACGTCATGTTGCATTGAGATCCGCCCAGACAAACCTGCTCTCACCTCGAAGTTGTTCGCTTCTGAATCTCGCGCCGCCAAAAAAAGACGCATTGGAATCAGGGCGCTAATGAGGACTCGGAAAGCGAGCATGAGCGGCTTGCTAAGTCGTTGAAAAATGATTCGTTTCGCTCGGAACGATTCGCCGCCGAATCACTTGAATCGCTTGAGTTGTGTCGGGAGCATCCCAAGCCATGGCGGGTCCGAGAGCGAATTGGAAGGGCTATATCAGATTCGGGGAGGTGTCCTGCCCGGTGGCGCTCTATACGGCGGCCTCCTCGTCGGAACGCATCGCTTTCAACACCCTTAATCGTAAAACCGGAAACCGGGTCAAACGCGAATTCATCGACAGCGAGACCGGGGATCCGGTCGAGCGCGACGACCAGGTCAAAGGCTATGAGGTCGAGAACGGCCAATATGTCGTGCTTGAGCCCGACGAGGTTGCGGCAGCGATCCCTGAGAGCGACAAGACATTGAAGATCGAGGCCTTCATTCCCTGTTCGCAGATCGACACCACCTACTTTGACAAGCCCTATTATCTCGCCCCCGACAAGATCGGCACGGATGCCTTTCTGCTCCTGCGGGACGGCATGAAGAAGGAAGGGGTCGCGGCAGTTGCCAAGACCGTGCTCTTTCGTCGGCTGCGCACCGTTCTCATCCGGGCGCATGGCAAGGGCCTGATCGCCTCGACCCTGAACTTCGACTACGAGGTCCGCTCGTCCGAAAAGGCGTTTGAAGAGATGCCAGACCTGAAAATCGAAGGCGAAATGCTCCAACTCGCCGAACATATCATCGGCACCAAGAAGGGCAGCTTCGACGCCAGCACCTTCGATGACCGCTATGAGGCTGCAGTCGCCGAGCTGGTCAAGGCGAAGATCGAGGGCCGCACGCTGCCGAAGCGGAAAGCGCCGGCCGCCTCCAAGCCGAGCGACTTGCTGCAGGCCTTGCGCGAGAGCGCCGGTATCGGCGCGAAGGAAACGAAGCCGAAGCGGACGGCGGCGAACGCCAACAGAGGTGCTGGCCGTCAGAAGGCAGCCAAGCCTGCCGCGAAAACGAAGCAGGCTTCGGCACCGAGGCGCCGGGCCGGCTGATCGGAGGTCACAGTCATGGCTCTACGTCCTTATTGGCGAGGTTATCTCAAGCTCTCGCTCGTCACTTGCCCGGTGCAGATGATGCCGGCCACCTCCGAAAGTGAGAAGGTCCGCTTCCACACGCTCAATCGCCAGACCCAGAACCGCGTCGTCAGCCACTACGTCGATTCCGTTACCGGCAAGGAGGTCAAGGAAGAGGACGAGGTTAAAGGCTATCAGCGCGGAGAGAACGAGTACGTCATTCTCGAGGACGAAGAGCTCGAGAACGTTGCTCTCGAAAGCACCAAAACGATTGATATCTCTACCTTCACGCCCCGCGAAAGCATCGATTGGATCTGGCTCGACACGCCTTATTATCTCTCGCCGAATGATCCGGTCGGGCAGGAAGCCTTCTCCGTCATCCGTGACGCGATGGAGGCCCAGAATATGGTGGGGATTTCCCGCCTGGTGATCTCGCGACGCGAGCGCGCCGTCATGCTCGAGCCGCGCGGCAAAGGTATCGTCCTGTGGACGCTGCGCTACGGCGACGAGGTCCGCGATGAAGACAGCTATTTCGAGGCAGTCGGAGACGAAAACGCCGATTCCGACATGATGCCGCTCGTCCAGCAATTGATCAAAAAGCAGACGAAGGACTGGAGCCCGAAGATGGTGGCCGACCCGGTACAGGAGCGCCTGCTTGAGATCATCGCCGCCAAAAAGAAGAGCCTCAAGAAACCTGCCAAATCCAAGGGCAAATCTGCGCCGTCGGCTCCGCCGACCAACGTGGTCAACATCATGGATGCTTTGAAGAAATCGGTTGCAGCTGAAAAGCGGACCGGCAGATGACCCGCCGCGCCAAACCGTTGCTCCAGGACGCGCACCTTCTCAAGTCGAAGCCGGCGCGGCGGCGCGATCCCACACAGCCTCATCTTCCGTTCGACCCGATGCCCGATCGGGTAGAGCCATGCCTGGCGCTGCTGAAGAAGGTGCCGCCCAAAGGACCGGATTGGGCATTCGAGGTGAAATGGGACGGCTATCGACTTGCCATTCACATCGAGCCGAAAGGGGTGCGGATCATCACCCGCGGCGGCCACGATTGGACGCACCGGTTTCCGACGATCGCCGAGGCGGCGAGGAAGCTCGGCGTCGGAACCGCCATCCTTGATGGCGAAGCGATCGTGCTCGACAAGGAGGGGCATTCGGATTTTGGCGCCCTGCAGCGCTCGCTCGGTGGACGGGGTGGGAAACGCTCGTCGACCGAGTCCGTGTTCATGGCATTCGACCTTGTCTATTTTGACGGCCATGATCTGACGGGAACGGAACTCTCGGTCCGCCGCCACCTGCTGGAAGATTTTCTCGATGGCGTCACCGGCGCAATTCGGCTGTCGGACGAAGTCTTTGGCGATGGCGCCGAGCTTCTGGCGAATGCCTGCTCGATGGGGATCGAGGGCATCATCGCCAAGCATCGGGATCAGCCCTATCGCTCCGGCCGCACCGGCGACTGGCTGAAGATCAAATGTGTCCAGAGCGAAAGCTTCATGATCATCGGCTACGAGCAGTCGACAGTTGCGCGCGGTGGGATCGGCAGCCTGCTTCTTGCAGCGCGCAAGGAGCATGACTGGGTCTATGTCGGCTCGGTTGGAACGGGGTTTAATGCCAGGAATGCGGCGCACCTGCGCATGTCACTCGATAAACTCAGAACCAAGCGGCCGGCTGTAGCACTCAAGGGCAAGAACCTGGTCTTCGCCCAGCCAACATTGATTGCGGAGATCGAGTTTCGCGGATGGACCGATGACGGCAGTTTGCGCCATGCATCCTATAAGGGCCTCCGTGAAATCCAGGACAATGCGGCGGTTTTCGACATGAATGAGAAACCGCCTGAATGAACTTCCAGCGGTGGCGATATGGCTCAAGACTTCGGCACCGTGCTACCCAAGGGAGTTCCTAAGGAGGCGCACGGCCTAAGCCATCGAAAAGCGCGGGCATTAGCCCACACCTGAGAATAGTTTGAAGAAAAACGTGTGGTAGCGGAGGAGGGATTTGAACCCCCGACACAAGGATTATGATTCCTCTGCTCTGACCTACTGAGCTACTCCGCCACTGGTCAAACGATACCTGCTCGCGAAGCGCTGCGGGCTCGTGGGATGAGCGGCTTATAAGGTGCGCTTCGGCTTTGTGTCAAGCGCATGATGGAGAAAAACCCTGGGGCTTGGCCACCCGCCCTCTCCTATCGATTTCAGGCGGCGACGGGGCTGGCCAAGAGGGCCTTGAGCGAGGCCTCGGCCGAGGGTTCACGCTCGGAACGCTCGATGAAACCGCCGCCGAAGACGCGGGCGTCGTCGCCGGGTGCGGAATAAAGCGCGCAAGCCTGGCCGGGAGCAATGCCGGCCTCGCCGACCGTCAGGTCGACATAGGTGCCTGTGGCATCGACATGCAGCACGGCGGGTGCCGGTGCCCGTGTCGATCGGACTTTGGCGTAGCAGGCAAAGCCATTGCCGGAAGCGGCCTGCACGAGCGTCTCGTCGCCCAGCCAATTGACGTCGCGCAGATAGACGCGGTGGGTTTCCAGAGCCTCCTTCGGACCGACGATGACGCGGCGCGAGCGGGCATCGAGATAGACGACATAGAGTGGTTCGCCGGTGGCGATGCCGATGCCGCGGCGCTGGCCGATGGTGAAATGCAGGATGCCTTCATGGCTTCCAAGCACGCGGCCGTCGAGATGGACGATCTCACCGGCGAGCGCCGCATTCGGCTTCAGCTTTGTGATGATATCGGAATATTTGCCCTGCGGCACGAAGCAGATATCCTGGCTGTCGGCCTTCTTGGCGACGACGAGGCCCATCTCTTCGGCAAGGCGGCGGGTCTCGGCCTTCGGCAGGCCGCCGAGCGGAAAGCGCAGATAGTCGATCTGCTCCTGCGTTGTGGCGAACAGGAAATAGCTCTGGTCGCGGTCGGCGTCGGCCGGACGGAACAGCGCGCGGCGGCCGGGATGTTCGGGCGAAGGGTTCGGCCGCGAACGGATATAATGGCCGGTTGCCAGCGCATCGGCGCCGAGTTCCTTGGCCGTTGCCAGGAGATCGGCAAACTTGACGGTCTGGTTGCAGGAGACGCAGGGAATCGGCGTTTCGCCTGCCACATAGCTTTCGGCGAAGGGATTGATCACCGTCTCGCGAAAGCGCTTCTCGTAATCGAGCACATAATGCGGAATGCCGAGCGTTTCGCAGACGCGGCGGGCATCGTCGATATCCTGGCCGGCGCAGCAGGACCCGGCGCGGTGAACGGCGGCGCCATGATCGTAAAGTTGCAGCGTAATGCCGAGCACGTCGTAACCCTGCTGCTTGAGAAGGCCGGCCACGACGGAGGAATCGACGCCGCCCGACATGGCGACGACGACACGGGTCTCTTCCGGCTTCTTGTCAAAATCCAGTGTGTTCAACGGTGGTGCCAAATTCTGCGCGCTCATCATCCGCCCTTGCGCTGCAATTGCGGCGGATTGCTGTATCAGGCGGGATCGGCCGCCTTTCGATCAGCGATCGATATAGAAAGGATTGTATCGGGACGCAAGGGGCGGCTTCGGGCGGCCGATCGTTTCGCCCGCGAGAAAGGAAAGGCGCGGCCGAGGCCACGCCTTAAAGCGGGGTGCGGCTCAGGTGCCGATCAGCTTGTTGCAGGCGAATGCGATGCCTGGATTGGCGATGACCGCGGTCATGAACGCCAGTCCGATTATCGAGAATGAATAGCGTTTCATATACATCCTCCTTCCAGCCCGTGCATTATGCCGCGCCGGCCGCCGTTCTCAAAATAACGAATGCTTGAGCACCGACCGGCTCAACCGGAAATCGTCGAGCGAATAAGTATCGCCCTATGGAACTATTCTTTCGATCATGCGTTTGCTGCTGGCATCAATGTCGCAATCGAATGCTGCGGAGGGTTTCATGGCCAGGTTCGGCACGACGGCGGATTACAACAGGATCAGACACTGGATCGAAGAGCGAGGCGGCCATCCCGCTCGCATCAAGGACGCGACCGACAGCGAAACCGTCCGCGTCGATTTTTCCTCGGAAACGCAGGAGGAGATTTCCTGGGACGAATTCTTCCAGGGTCTCGACGGCAGCAGGCGCGCCTTCCTTCATCGCACCAAGGCTGACGACGATAGAGCCCGTTTCGGCAAGATCGTCCGCCGCAAGCGCTTGCCTCACTGAAATATACCCATTACTGACGCAGAAAACCCGGCGCCGTTTCCCGCGCCGGGTTTCCCTGTTTCCTTGGGAGGAGGAAACTCAGTCGATGTTGAATGTCAGCAGCTTTGCCTGGCGGATTGCCTGGTGGGCCGTCAGCTGTTCGAGCACGCCATCCTCCACCTCGCCGTCGACATAGAGCAGCGCGATGGCGTCGCCACCCTGCTTGTCGCGCCCGAGCTGGAAGTTGGCGATGTTGACGCCGGCACCACCAAGCGTCGTGCCGATGAAGCCGATCATGCCAGGAACGTCGGTATTGGTGATGTAGATCATGTGCGAGCCGACATCGGCATCGAGATTGATGCCCTTGATCTGGATGAAGCGCGGCTTGCCGTCCGAAAACACCGTGCCGGCGATCGAACGTGTCATGCTCTCGGTCGTCACCGTCAGCTTGATATAGCCGTCGAAGACACCCGTCTTGTCGCGCTTGACCTCGGAGAGAACGATGCCCTTTTCCTTGATCATGATCGGCGCCGAAACCATGTTGACGTCGGCGACCTGCGGGCGGATGAGGCCGGCAAGCACCGCACTCGTCAGCGCCCGCGTGTTCATGTTGGCGGTGATGCCGTCATAAAGGATCTCGATTTCCTTGATCGGCTCTTCGGTGACCTGGCCGACAAAGGCGCCGAGAACATCGGCAAGACGGATGAAAGGTTTCAGGATCGGCGCTTCTTCCGCGGTGATCGACGGCATGTTGATGGCGTTGGAGACCGCACCCTTGACGAGATAGTCCGACATCTGTTCGGCCACCTGCAGGGCGACGTTTTCCTGCGCTTCGGTCGTCGAAGCGCCGAGATGCGGCGTGCAGACGACGTTCGGCAGGCCGAAGAGCGGGCTTTCCTTGGCGGGCTCGACCTCGAAGACGTCGAAAGCAGCACCCGCGACATGGCCGGACTTGATGGCTTCGGCGAGAGCCGCTTCATCGACCAGGCCGCCGCGGGCGCAATTGATGATGCGCACACCGGGCTTGGTCTTTGCCAGCGCTTCCTTGTTGAGGATGCCGCGCGTCTTGTCGGTCATCGGCACGTGCAGCGTGATGAAATCGGCGCGGGCGAAAAGCTCGTCCAGCTCGACCTTGGTGACGCCCATTTCCTCGGCGCGCTCCTTGGAGAGGAACGGGTCATAGGCGACGACATGCATCTTGAGGCCGATGGCGCGGGCGCAGACGATCGAGCCGATATTGCCGGCGCCGATGACGCCGAGCGTCTTGCCGGTAATCTCGACACCCATGAATTTCGACTTCTCCCACTTGCCGGCCTGCGTCGAGGTATCGGCGGCCGGAAGCTGGCGGGCGACGGCGAACATCAGCGCGATCGCGTGTTCTGCCGTGGTGATCGAGTTGCCGAAGGGCGTGTTCATGACGATGATGCCGCGGCGCGAGGCAGCCGGGATATCGACATTGTCGACGCCGATGCCGGCGCGGCCGACAACCTTGAGGTTCTTCGCCCCTTCGATGATCTTTTCCGTCACCTTGGTGGCGGAACGGATGGCAAGGCCATCATACTTGCCAATGACTTCGAGCAGACGATCCTTGTCCTTGCCGAGCTGCGGTTCGAAATCGACTTCGACGCCGCGGTCGCGGAAAATCTGGACGGCGGTTTCCGACAATTCGTCGGATACGAGAACGCGAGGTGCCATTGTGGCCTCCTTCAAATGTGTTCAGCGATGAATGAATGGAGATACGGGCTCCGCCCTGTGGCGGAGCCGGATGCGATCACGTCAAGCTGCCGCCTGAGCGAGCTGCGCCTTCTGCGTTTCGAACGCCCAGGAAAGCCAGGGCATCAGCTTCTGCATGTCGGACGCCTCGATCGTAGCACCCGCCCAGATGCGCAGCCCCGACGGCGCGTCGCGGTAATGGCCGATGTCATAGGCGACACCTTCCTTTTCCAGGAGGCCGACCAGGCCCTTGGCGAAATTCGCCTGGCCGTCGGCGTCGAGAGCCGCGATGTCTTTGTCGACGATCTTCAGGCAGACGGAGGTGTTGGAGGCCGTTTCCGCCTTGACGGCGAGATTGGCGATCCAGTCGTTTGCCGCGACGAAATCGTGAATGACCTTGGCATTGGCATCGGCGCGCCCGATCAGCGCCCTGAGGCCGCCGAGCTCCTTGGCCCAAAGCAGCGCATCGATATAGTCCTCGACGCAGAGCATCGACGGCGTATTGATCGTCTCGCCCTGGAAGATGCCTTCCGTCAGCTTGCCGCCCGAGGTCATGCGGAAGATCTTCGGCAGCGGCCAGGCCGGCGTATAGGTGGTGAGGCGCTCGACGGCGCGCGGCGAAAGAATGATGACGCCATGTGCGCCCTCGCCGCCCAGAACCTTCTGCCAGGAGAAGGTGACGACATCGAGCTTGGCGAAATCGAGTTCCTGCGCGAAAGCCGCCGACGTGGCATCGCAGATCGTCAGGCCCTTACGCTCGGCGGGAATGAAATCGCCGTTCGGCACGCGCACACCCGAAGTCGTGCCGTTCCAGGTGAAGACGACGTCGCGATCGAAATCGACGGCGGAGAGATCGGGAAGCTCGCCGTAACCGGCTTCGAGCCTGCGCACATCCTTGAGCTTCAGCTGCTTGACGACATCGGTGACCCAGCCGGCGCCGAAGCTTTCCCAGGCGAGCATGTCGACGCCGCGTTCGCCGAGCATCGACCAGAGCGCCATTTCGACGGCACCGGTGTCGGACGCCGGAACGATGCCGATGCGGTAATCCGCCGGCACTTCGAGAATTTCACGGGTAAGGTCGATCGCCTGCTTGAGCTTGGCCTTGCCGACCTTCGCACGGTGCGAACGGCCAAGGGCCGCGTCGGAAAGGGCTTCGAGCGACCAACCGGGGCGCTTCGAGCAGGGGCCAGAAGAGAAATGGGTATTGTGCGGACGGATGTCCGGCTTTGCGGTCTTCGCCATGATGCTATCCTCTCAGATAGAAAGCCCTTCGTTGGGGAAGGGTGTCCCGCCGCCGTGTGTATGGATCGGAGACGTCATAGTCAAGATCGAAGTGTCGCAACCGGTAGATATTTTGACGCAGACGGGGTGGCGGATATGAAAAAAGCCGCCCGGGTCGGGGCGGCTTTTTCATGCGAAGGGTTCGGCTTTACTTGTAGACCGGCTGCTGCAGCGGGATTTCCGGCGGCGGTTCGTAGCTCGCCTGGGCGCAGCCGCCGAAGAGATAGCGGGCACCGACGCGGGCTTCGTGGACGCTCAGACCCTTGTCGCGGCCCGGGCCGCCGTTATCGGCATAGCCGAACATGTTGCCGCCGTCGATATGCAGGTAGCGGTAGCCGACATCGGCCTTGATGTTGCAGGTGACGTCGACCGAGGCGCCGGCCATGAGGGCGTAAGTAAAGCGCCAGTTGCCCTTGCCGCCATGAGTAACCTGATCGTCGCAGAAGCTGCCGTCATCGGCGCAGGCGACGTTGCGCAGGTTCTTCCACTTGACGTAGGAACCGCCGATACCGGCGCCGACATAAGGCGTGACATAGCCGTAGGTGCCGAGATCGACATAGGCGTTGGCAAGCAGCGTGTAGGCCGTCAGCGAAGAGCGGTCGCTCGAGGTGCAATCCACCAGCGGGAAGCCGCACTGACCGACCGTCGAGCCGCGGAAATCGGCCTGGGTGAGATAATCGAAGGTCAGATCGGTGCGCAGGTAGCTGTTGATCTGGTAACCGACACCGCCGCCGATCGTCCATGCGTCGTCGAGGTCAGCGTCGTCGAAATCGACCTCCGTGGCATTGCTGCCCTGGAAGTAGCGGGCGCCCCGCAGATCGGTGAAGGCATAACCGACATCGCCGCGCAGGTACCAGCCGGTTGCCTCGGTGACCGTCACTTCCGGCGGCTGCTCCGGGATCGGCTCAGCAGGGGCGAAGTCCGCGGAATAGGCGTTTGTCGCGATCAACAATGCCGCCAAGATGCCGGACAAGCTTCTTTTCATATCCCACTCCAAAATCCGTTGCGTCGGCAGGCACACATCGCCGCCAAACTGATACGCTTCGGATGGATAATGAATGGGAAATGTTAAAAGCTGCTTAACCACGATTATTTACTTTAGGAAACAGGGATTGCCGCAGTAAAAGTCTTCGAAGCTGCGACCTGACGAGACCACTTGGCTGGATAGCGCACCAGCTCTTCCCTTAATCTTCGCCCAGCCGCGACGCGGCATATGATCATCACCAGGGGTGATACATTGGCGAGGACGCTCGCCCCACCCACCCTCACCAAATCAGTTTAGGCCGTGACTGGCATTGTCTGGCTTCGCTAGCGGATGGCGTCGCGGACACGGGCGTCTGCGCTGTGAATGGGTTTCTCCTGCCCACCCCACCCTCCGTCCTGCTCGGCCTTGAGCCGAGCATCCACACCGCATCCAGCAGCAGCAGTCGCATGGATCCCAGGCTCAGGGCCTGGGATGACGGAGAGTGTGGCGGCATTCTCGCCAAACGCGCCGTCAGCGTACAGAGACACACCACAACGGGTGCTTCATTAGGCCGGCACTTACTACACCCTTCATTCCTGTGCCCGTCACAGGAATGAAGGGTGGATGGGCTGATACTTGCGCTAGATTTTCTGCCGTAGAGCGTAGTGTCGAACGATTTTCCCAAGCAAAGCACGCCGACCAGCCCATCAGCCACACGGCATGCCCTTAGCCCTCATCCCGAGGGGCACCTCAAGATGAGGGCTTAAGAGAGTGCCTCGCTCATTCTCTAAGCATCAGCCCAAACGCCCAATGAATGTCGCCAAGCCTAGGGTCGAGCCCAATGTGGCCTCACCGGATCAAGCGGCCGTCCGGACGTTCGAGATCGTCCCGATCAGCTCGTTGACGATGCGCTCGATCTGGGCGCGATCGTCGCCCTCGGCCATGACGCGGATCAGCGGCTCGGTGCCGGAGGGGCGGATGACAAGCCGGCCGGTCTTGGCAAGCTCGGCTTCGGCATCGGCGATTGCCTTCTGCACCTGGATATCCTCCAGCGGCTTGCCGCCGCTAATTCGGACATTGCGCAGCAGCTGCGGCACCGGCTCGAAGCGGCGGCAGACCTCGCTGACGGTCCGGCCGGTGCGCTTGACGGCGGCAAGGATCTGCAGTGCGGCAACCAAGCCATCGCCCGTCGTGCCATAATCCGACAGCACGATATGGCCCGACTGCTCGCCACCAACATTGTAATTGTGCTGGCGCATATGCTCGACGACATAACGGTCGCCGACCTTCGTGCGGGCGAGCGCCATGCCGCGGTCGTCGAGAAAGCGCTCGAGGCCGAGGTTGGACATGACAGTGGCGACGATGCCATTGCCACGCAGCTGCTGGCTCTCGGCCCAGCTCTCGGCAATGACGGCCATCAGCTGGTCACCGTCGACGATCGAACCATTCTCATCGACGATGATGACGCGGTCCGCGTCGCCATCGAGCGCGATGCCGATATCGGCACGCACCTCATCGACCTTCTTCTGCAGCGCAACCGGGCTGGTGGAGCCGCAATTGAGATTGATATTGGTGCCGTTCGGCTCGTTGCCGATGGTGACGACGTCGGCGCCGAGCTCCCAGAGCACGGCAGGCGCCACCTTATAGGCGGCGCCGTTGGCGCAGTCGATGGCAATCCGTAGACCCTGCAGCGTCACGTCGCGCGGCAGGGTGCGCTTGGCGTGTTCGATATAACGGTCATGTACGCCGTCGACGCGCTTGGCGCGGCCAATGTCGTCGGACTTGGCGAGCTGCGTGCTCAGGTCCTTTTCGAGCAGCTCCTCGATTTCGGCCTCGATGTCGTCGGACAGCTTATAGCCGTCGGGACCGAACAGCTTGATGCCGTTATCCTCGTAAGGATTGTGCGAAGCCGAAATCATCACGCCGATATCGCAGCGCAGCGAGCGGGTCAGCATGGCAACCGCAGGCGTCGGGATCGGGCCGAGAATGAAAGCATCGAGGCCGGCAGCTGTGAAGCCCGCGACCATGGCGTTTTCGAGCATATAGCCGGAAAGACGCGTATCCTTGCCGATGACGACGCGATGGCGATGATTGCCGCGGCGGAAGATGGTACCGGCGGCAATGCCGACCCGCATGGCGAGATCCGGTGTCATCGGGAAGACATTGGATTGGCCGCGAATGCCGTCGGTCCCGAAATAGCGTCTTTTCATCTGCACTCCTGCGCTTTGCGCGCGCCATTCAAGGCAGCGCGCCGTTCCAAGCGAATCCGGCTTCAATGGAATGTCGTCAATCCACGAGCGCGATTCATGCTTGCCTCAATTCAGCGGAATGCCACAAAATGCGGCGAACGGCACGTAAATTAGCAAGAAAAATGATTATATCCCGTTACCAAATAGAAAAGGCCGGATCTCCCGCTTGGGAAATCCGGCCTTGTTCAAGATGGCGCTAGCGGCTCAATGCGGCTGCGGTTCGAGGCCGGCTTCAGGCTCGTCGCCCTTGGTGGCCGGCCGCGCGCCGGCCTTTGGAACAGCCGAGCCGCGGCTTGGCGGTGAATCATCCCCGAGATCGCGAGACGGCTTCTCGCCGCGGATCAACGCCTTGATCTCTTCGCCGGTCAGCGTCTCGTATTCCAGCAGGCCTTCGGCGAGAGCGACGAATTCGTCGTGCTTTTCCGTCAGGATCGTACGGGCCTGCGTATAGGCTTCGTCTATCAGGCGGCGCACTTCATTGTCGATCTTCTGTGCGGTCGCTTCCGAAACATTCTTCGACTGCGAAACCGAGTGACCGAGGAAGACCTCCTGCTGGTTCTCGCCATAGGCGACCTGACCGAGCTGATCGGAGAAGCCCCACTGCGTGACCATGGCGCGGGCAAGCTTGGTCGCCTGCTCGATATCCGAGGAGGCACCCGAAGTGATGTTTTCCTTGCCGAAGGTGAGTTCTTCGGCGACACGGCCGCCCATCATGATGCAGAGGCGCGACACCATCCACTTGTAGCTCATCGAGTAGCGGTCGCCCTCGGGAAGCTGCATGACCATGCCGAGCGCACGGCCGCGCGGAATGATCGTCGCCTTGTGCAGCGGATCGGCGACAGCGACATTGAGCGCGGTGATGGCATGGCCGGCTTCATGATAGGCGGTGAGCTTCTTCTCCGCCTCGGTCATCGCCGAGGAACGGCGCTCGGCGCCCATCATGATCTTGTCCTTGGCGTCCTCGAATTCCTGCATGGTGACGACGCGCTTGTTGCGGCGGGCGGCCATCAAGGCGGCTTCGTTGACGAGGTTCATCAGGTCGGCGCCGGAAAAACCGGGCGTGCCGCGGGCGAGAACCTTGAGATCGACATTCGGTGCCAGCGGCACGTTGCGGGCGTGCACCTTGAGGATGCGCTCGCGGCCAACGATGTCGGGGTTCGGCACCACGACCTGACGGTCGAAACGGCCGGGGCGCAGCAGCGCCGGGTCGAGAACGTCGGGACGGTTGGTGGCAGCGATCAGGATCACGCCTTCATTCGCCTCGAAGCCGTCCATTTCGACCAGCAGCTGGTTCAGCGTCTGTTCGCGTTCATCATTGCCGCCGCCGAGGCCGGCGCCGCGATGGCGGCCGACCGCATCGATTTCGTCGATGAAGATGATGCAGGGGGCATTTTTCTTCGCCTGTTCGAACATGTCGCGTACGCGGCTTGCGCCGACGCCGACGAACATTTCGACGAAGTCGGAACCGGAAATCGTGAAGAACGGCACATTGGCTTCACCGGCGACCGAGCGGGCGAGCAGCGTCTTGCCGGTACCCGGAGGGCCGACGAGCAGCACGCCGCGCGGGATCTTGCCGCCGAGACGCTGGAATTTCTGCGGATCACGCAGGAATTCGACGATTTCCTCAAGATCCTGCTTGGCCTCGTCGACGCCGGCGACATCATCGAAGGTCACCCGGCCATGCGCTTCGGTCAGAAGCTTGGCCTTGGATTTCCCGAAGCCCATCGCCCCGCGCGAGCCACCCTGCATCTGCCGCATGAAGAACAGCCAGACGCCGAGAATGAGAAGCATCGGCAAGAGCGTGCCGAGATAGCTCAAAAACCCCGAGGAACCGTCCGTTTCCGGACGGGCGGAAACCAGGACATTCTTCTGCTGCAGGCGATCGAGGAGGCTGTCGTCGATTACAGGGGAATAGGTCTGAAAGGTGGTGCCGTTTTCAACATAGCTTCCGGAAACACGGTTGCCCGTGACCACGACATCCTTCACGCGGCCCGCATCGACCTCACGCAGAAACTGCGAATAGGGAATTTCGCGGGAGCCAGTC
Organism: Rhizobium sp. H4; assembly: GCF_003013335.1. Lineage (NCBI taxonomy): Bacteria > Pseudomonadati > Pseudomonadota > Alphaproteobacteria > Hyphomicrobiales > Rhizobiaceae > Rhizobium > Rhizobium sp. H4. The sequence goes on along the minus strand of NZ_PSOW01000005.1, from coordinate 307,307 downwards.
TGTGCCGGAGCCGTCTGAAACATACTGAACAAGGCGATCAGCAGAAGCGCGATGATCGCCCACAAGGCAAAATTACGTAAGTTAGGGTTCATTGAACTCCCCAGCACTGGAACAGCCGCCTCATGGCGACGGTCTTATTCTTTCTAACATAGGGTTGCGCCGTGCTGTTGCCAAGGCAATCCCCCAGGTCAGATGGTTTTTCCGTCAATACTTCTAAAAGGCAGCCCCGCATAGGGCGCCATCGCGAAAACCGCCGAAAGCCTGTCGGCAAAGATGAAATTGAATCGTGTCAAAAAGCGGTCGAAGGGTGCGAAATAGGGTGTCAGATGGATCGAGCCGACAGATTGCAGAGATAGAGGGTGTCCATCGACGGCAAAAGCCGGCGCGGAGGCGACGGCACGTTTCCACGCCGCCTTGGGCAGGCCCCTGCTCCACTCCCCCTCATTCCTGTGCTCGTCACAGGAATCCAGCGCGCCCAAGTCCTTGGGCGCGGAAGACTCGTCCTGTTTTGTAGAGTCATCCACCGCGCCGACGCGCGGTGGCTGGATTCCTGTGACATCCCTCGGGCGAGGCCCTGAGGACACAGGAATGAGGGAGTAGTGAGTGGCCTGCGCCTCTATCGTTACGGTCTCTCCGGAGCCGTTTACGGCTTCAAACCTCCCATCCCACACCCCCGCCTCTCCCGGCCGTAAAATCATCGGTACGATCCCCCGGCTCTCCCGCGTGAAATAAAGCCCGTCCCGCCTGCGATCGAACACGACTCGACCGATAGTCATCCGACCCGGTTCCCCGCCGGTGGCAAATGAGAGAAGGCGCGCCATCTGCGCCCTCCCCGGCACGAATGGCTGTCCGCCGAAGACGGCCGTCAGGCGGCCGAGCGCATAGTCCAGAACTGCGCGATCCTGCCGCAAACCATCAACAGATACCTGCCCAAGCAGGCCACCATGAAGCCTGAAATGGCGGTCCAGCCAATCAGCGGCCCGGGACGACAGAGCCCGCCGCGCTTCCCAGGCCGCGCGAATATCCGTCTCCATCGCAGGATCGGCCGACCGCCGCCGGCGGATCCGCACGCGCTCATACTTCACATCCTCATTACTGGGATCTTCGATCCAAGGCACGCCGCGCTCTCTTAGGAAAGCCCGAATGTCGGCGCGGCTGGAAAAGAGGAGCGGCCGCAAAATCCAGAACCGCCGGTTGAAGAGCACCGCATCGGCGATACCTGACGAAACCTGCTCGGTTCGCATGCCGCGCATCTGCAATGTTTCGCGCTGATCGTCGAGGGTATGGCCGGTGGCGATGAGATTGGCGCCGAGCCTCTCCGCCGATTCCGCCAAGAGATCGTATCGCGCTTCACGGGCCGCGGCCATGACGCCGGTTTTCGGCTTGTCGCCCTGCCAGGCTGCGATGATGTGGGGAATGCCGAGCGACGCGCAGAGCGCGGCAACCTGTTGCGCTTCGTCCGCGGAGCCGGCCCGCAGACGGTGATCGACGGTGGCAGCACAGAGGGAAATCTTGAGATGAGGCGCGGCCTTCACGGCTTCGTCGAGGAGGAGAAGCAGGCCGGTGGAATCGCTGCCGCCCGAGATCGCGACGAGAATGCGCGCAGGACTTTGAAGCGATGCTAGAAACTGGAGGATCGCCGCATGAGGCGATGCGGCTTCCGGAGACATTCCGGAAGACCTCAGCAGGCGAGGCGTTTCTGTTCGCTCGCAACCTTGCTTATGACGGCGCGTGACGCTTTGGGGTAGCGCTTCGAGACTTCGCGCAGCGTCGCGCAGGCCGTTTCCTTATTGTCGAGGGCAGCAAGCGACATGCCGAGTTTCAGCAGCATTTCCGGCGCCTTTTCCGAGCTGCCGTATTTCTGATGCGCGTTGAGGAAAGTCTTGGCCGCCTCGTTATATTTACCCTGCGAATAAAGCGCTTCGCCGAGCCAGAAGTTGGCGTCGGCCGCCCGCGCGCTGCTCGGGTAACGGGCAATGTACTGGTTGAATTCCTGCTCTGCGGTGCCGTAATCGCCCGACAAGACGTGGCCGTAGGCTGCCTTGTACTGATCCGCCTCACTGCCGAGCGATGCCGTCTGCTGCGGTGTGCGGCCACTGGCATCGGGAATCGGGCCGGAGCCGATGCTGGCATTTTCGTCGACGGTTCCACCGACCGGGTTGCCGTTCTGATCGAACTCGATCGAGCCGAGCTGCTTCGGCGGCTGGCCGAGGCCGGTATTATCAGGCACGTCGGTGGAGGGAGCCGTTTCGGCCCCCTGCGGTGCTTGGATTACCCTGGCGACATCATCCCCGCCGGAAGCTGCCGGAGCGGCATCGGTCTCGCTCTTCTTGACAGGAGCCTTGGCGCCACCGCCGCCGGCTCCGGTTTTCTCGAGCTGCTGGAAGCGGAATTCATTGTCTTCCTGCTGCTTGCGGATCGTCTCCTGCATCTGCAGCAGCTGGAAGCTCATCTCCTCGATCCGGCCGTTCAGCTGCCGCAGCTGCTCTTCGAGCTGCTGCACGCGAACCTCGGCGTCGCCGCTCTGCACCTTGACAACAGGCGCCGCCGCCTGGTTTCCCGCGGATCGACCGCCAAGATGCAGCCCGAAGAACGAGGCCGAATAGGCGGCCCGCTCGCTCCCCGTCATAGCCGCGAGGCACAGCATGCCTGCCACGACAAGTTTCTTCATATGTATCGTCCTGTCCCAGTGATTCTTCGCGCTTTAAGCGCGAACAGGAGATTTTTCCAATTGCTGTCAAAAAGCAACGGAGTCTGGCCAAAGTGTGGTCAAAAAGAAAGGCGGCCCCTCGCGGGACCGCCTTCCGAAAACGAATTGTATCCGAAGATTACATGCCGGCGCCGCCGAGCACGGTGACCGCGCGGCGGTTCTGCGACCAGCAGGAAATATCGTCGCAGACGGCGACCGGACGTTCCTTGCCGTAGGAGATCGTCTTCATGCGCTGCGCCGGAACACCGCGCGAAGCGAGGTAATCCTTGGCGGCAGCAGCACGGCGGGCGCCGAGCGCGAGGTTGTATTCGCGCGTGCCGCGTTCGTCGGCATGACCTTCGACGGTGATCTGGTAATTCGGGTAACGGCCGAGCCACTGCGCCTGACGGTCGAGCGTCTGCGAGGCATCGGCGCGGATCGACGAAGAGTCGGTATCGAAGAAGATGCGGTCGCCGACATTGACCGTGAAGTCCTGGGCCGAACCCGGCGTTGCAGCCCCACTCGCGCCGGCGCCGAGGCCGAGATCACCGGCGCTGTTCGGCGGCTTTTTGGCGCAGCTTGCAAGCGCGAGACCGGCGACAAGCGCGATCATGACGGGGTTGCGGGCGAAATTCTGCATGCGGCTCATTGCCGGGGTGTGAATTCGGCTCATGGCCGGGTCTCCTTGCGATTTCAGGGTTTCCGGACAGTAACCGCACTCGGTTAACCGCCCCTCAAAGATTATGGTTAACAATTTACTGATTTGTCCCGTAGCAGCCCGGTTTCCATGATTCTGGGGCGACAAGAAGGCACTGCCGCATTCTTACTCCAGAAGCGGCGACCAGGCCGGGTCGGAACCGTAGGTCGGTGTCTTGACCAGTTGTTCGTTGTAGCCGGTCAGATCGATTGAATAGAGCTGCGGGCCGCCAGAGCCTGCTGCCTGGCGGAAGAACATCAGCACGCGGCCGTTCGGCGCCCAGGTCGGCCCCTCATTGTGGAAGCCGGTCGTCAGGATGCGCTCGCCCGAACCGTCCGGCTTCATCACGCCGATCGAGAACTTGCCGCCGGACTGCTTGGTGAAGGCGATGAGATCGCCGCGCGGCGACCAGACCGGCGTCGAATAGGAGCCGTCGCCGAAGGAGATACGGGTCTGGCCGGAACCATCGGCATTCATCACATAGATCTGCGGCTTGCCGCCGCGGTCGCTTTCGAAGCTGACACGCGCACCATCGGGCGAATAGGAGGGCGAGGTGTCGATCGCTGCCGTCGAGGTCAGCCGCGTCGTCGTGCGCGAGCGCAGGTCCATCGTATAGATGTTGGAATTGCCTTCCTGCTGCAGGCTCATGATCACCTTCTGGCCATCCGGAGAAAAGCGCGGCGAGAAGGTCATGCCCGGGAAGTTGCCGACGACCTCGCGCTGCCCGGTTTCGAGTTGCAGCAGATAGACGCGCGGCTGCTGGTTGGCAAAGGACATGTAGGTGACTTCCTGCCGGCTCGGCGAGAAACGCGGCGTCAGCACGAGATCGCTGCCGTCGGTCAGCATGCGCACGTTGAAGCCGTCCTGATCCATGATCGCCAGCTGCCGTTTGCGCTGCTGCTTGGTGCCGGATTCCGAGACGAAGACGACGCGGGTGTCGAAATAACCCTCTTCACCGGTGATCTGTTTGTAGATCGCATCGGCGATGATGTGCGCGACACGGCGCCAGTTCTCCGGCTGGGTGAAGAACTGCTGACCAGTCATCTGCTGCCCGGCGAACGGATCCCAAAGTCGGAATTCGGCGCGAAGACGGCCATCTGCTTCCTTAGTAACCCGGCCGGTGACCAGCGCCTGGGCATTGATGACCTTCCAGTCCTCGAAACGCGGCGATGCATCCGGATTGGAGATCTTTTCGATAAAGGCTGACTTGTTGATCGGTGCGAAGAGACCCGACCGCTGTAAGTCGGCGGCGATGACTTGCGAGACCTGCGCGCCCATGTCGCCCTGGAAATCCGTCACCGCAATCGGCATCGGCTGAACGTTGCCTTTTCGAAGATCGAGAGTGACCAACGCGTTCGCCGGCGTCGTAAAGGCTGCAGCCCCAATCAGGCCTGCAATGACCATCAGAGCGCGGATGAGAGAACACTTGACCATATCAAACAAGCCTTTCAGCATCTTATCGGGTAAGAGCGCTTGTGTCGAAATTGAAAACAACTTCCTTCCAAGCATCGTATTTATCTTTCGGAAGCATCGTAAAAGGAGCTGCGCGACGAACGGCGCGAAGGCCGGAAGCGGTAAGACTTTTCTGCGCACGCTCACTGCCACCGGTGACCTGCACATCAGGGTTGCCTACGATCTGCCCGTCTCTGGCGAGCTTTATGTGGATCGTCAAACGCACGCTGCCGATGTCTTTCAGGCGATTGTCGACGAAGAATTGATCTGTGATCGCGTTTCGCACCGCCTCAGCTTCAGCCACGCTGATACGCAGCGAATTGACATCGCTGTTTCGGCGATCAGCCGTCTCCGCATTTGCATCGAAGGGAAATGCGAGGCCAAGGATCAACCCTGCCAGCATCGCGCATATGCCGAAAGATTTCGCGAAATGGATCGAATCGGTCGGCATTTAAATCCCCATATCGCTGGGATGAAAATTAAGAACGACCTCGTTCCACACGTCATACTTGTCCATCGGAAGATTCGTGCGGAACGACGGAGCAGATTTCATCACGGCACGGTAAGCGCCACTTTCCAGCGCACGACGCGTTGAATCGGTGCTGCTTCCACCGGAAGACTCGATTTCAGGTTGGCCGATAATGTTTCCATCTTTGTCGAGTTTGAAATGCACGGTGATGACCATGCCGGAAAGGCCTTCCATTCCCGGAGTGATAAGCCAGTTACCCTCGATCAAACCCTTTAGCGCGTCTTCTTCGCTTTGACTGAGCTTGGAGGCACCATTGCTCTTCTTCGCACCGAGCGAGGCCTCTTGGGTCGAGCGCTTAGCTCCCCCGGCAGAAGGATCGGTCTTGTTCAGCAGGGCGGAAATCTCATCCGCGTTGAAGTCACTCTTCATTGACGAAGCGGATTTCGCCACTTCCTGCTTCTTGTCGGCCTTCTTCTTGTCCGTCGGCGCTTCCGCAGCCTTCGGCTGGTCTGGAGTCTTTTCCGGTGGCTTTTCGGCAGGCTTCTGCGGCTCCGGCGGTTTTACCTGCGGCTTGACGACCGGCGTCGGCACCTTGTCCGGCAATGCTTCCGCATCCGGTTTCGGCGGCTCCTCAGGCTTGGCCTGTTCTTCCGGCGGTTTTTCCTCGGGCTTCGGCGGCGTCACTTCGACGGGCTTCGGCGGCGGAATGGAGGCGACTTCCTTCGGTTGCTCGACCTCGGTCTCTTCCTTGTTGACTTCCTTGACGTCGTTCGGCTTTGGATCGATCTGGGGCTGCGGCTTTTCGCTGGAATTGGCGGCGGCCGCCTCGCTGTTGCTCGGCTTGGCGTTCGGCACCGGCGGCGTCTTCAAATCGACATTGTTGTCGCCGGCGTTCTCGGCCGGCTGTGCGATCGGCGGCCGCGTCGTCGGCACGGGCGCTGAGGTCTCCTTCTTCGGAGCCTTCTTGTCGCCCTGCTGCATCTGGGTGATGGATTCCACCGGCACGAGATCGACCGGCATCGCCTCGAAATCCTCCACCTTGAAGGATTCCGGCGCGCCGAGCGATACCATCGCCCAGGTCAGCACCAGGCAGTGCAGAACAGCAGATGTGACGACGCTGGTCTTCATCTTGAACGCTACTGGTCCTTCTTCTGCTGCGTCACCAGGCCGATATTCTTGAAGCCTGCGCCCTGGATACGGGCCATGACGTCGGCGATGACGCCGTAGGGCGCTGTCGCGTCGCCGCGCACGAAGATACGTTCGTTATAGCCGGTCGTGGCGATCGCCTCGAGTTTGGCGGCGATCTCGGCGGCCGGGATCGGCGTTTCCTGCAGGAACACCTCGCCGTCATTCTTGACGGAGATGGTGATCGGCTGCGTCTCGGAATTCAGCGCCTTGGCCTGCGTTTCCGGCAGATCGATCGGCACGCCGACGGTCATCATCGGTGCCGCTACCATGAAGATGATCAGAAGCACCAGCATGACGTCTACGAGCGGCGTCACGTTGATTTCGGAGATCACGGCCTTGTTCCGACCGCCGCGACGGCGGCGTCCGCCGCCCCCGCCGCCATTGCCTCCAACAGCCATACCCATGTCAGAATACTCCGTTGGTTACTGAGCAGCAGCGCGCGGCTGCAGCTTCTCGTCGATCTGGCGCGAAAGTATGGCGGAGAATTCGTCCGCGAAACCTTCCATGCGCGCCGAGAGCTTGCCGGCATCGGCGGAGAACTTGTTGTAGGCAATAACCGCCGGAATAGCGGCGACAAGGCCGATCGCGGTGGCAAGCAGCGCTTCGGCAATGCCGGGCGCGACGACCGCGAGGTTGGTCGACTTCGAACCGGCGATCGCCTGGAACGAGGTCATGATACCAACGACGGTGCCGAACAGGCCGATGAACGGACCGGCCGAACCGATCGTCGCAAGCGACCCGAGGCGGGCACCGAGATATTCGGTTTCACGGGCGAGCGTCACATCCATCGCGCGATCGATACGCATCTGCAGGCCGATCGGCGAGCGCGCGCCGCGTTCGAAGGATTTCTTCCACTCGCGCATGGCCGCGACGAAGATCGACGCCAGGCCGGTATTGTTGCGCTCCGACAGCGAGCGATAGAGTTCTTCGAGCGACTGGCCTGACCAGAAGACCTGTTCGAATTTGTCGAACTGGCGCCGTGCGCGGCCATAGGCCAGGTATTTGTCGATGACGATCGCCCAGGTCCAAACCGAGGCTGCGATGAGCCCGAGCATGACGAGCTTGACGACGATGCCGGCCTGCATGAAAAGCGACCAGAGGCTGACGTCCGTCGTGGCTGCTGCCAATCCTACTTGTTCCATTGATCCAAAATCCCCGAATCCAAACGCCCGGTGCTGGACCGGGCGGCACAAAGTGATCTCGCAAGAAGTGTCCGGCGGCCGCCGCCCAAAGCCCTGGTCAAGCTTCCAAGCTCATCTCCCGCCTTCTTGCCGTCAAATTTGGTCAAAGGAAGGCGTGCACCGCACAAACTCCGACTTTCCCAGTAAGACACTATTATGGTTAATAGATCGTTAGTGCCGGACTATGACAGCAAGCCTGTATTCGGGAGATTTTATTCCTGGATTACTTGACCGGAGCAGATCCGGCAGCCGAAAGAGCGTGCATCCTCCGGCGCGGGAATTCCTTCACATAAAGCTCAAGTTTTTACAAGGCCGAATCTCGGCCGATTCGGCGCTATAGCGGCGTGCTGCCTTCCAGGAATTTCGCCGCCAGCGTCTCCGGCAGCCGCCGCGGCCGCCCTTTGGCATTGATGACGGCGATGATCACCTTGGCGGCGATCAGCAGCGTCTCGCCCGCGCGGATCTGCTGATTGAGCACCATCTTGGCGCCGCCGGCCTTCTCCGTGTGCGTCAGGATCGTCAGCACATCGTCCATGCGCGCCGGGCTCTTGAAGTCGATCTCCATCCGGTGGACGACGAAGACGAGGCCCTCCTCGTCGGCGCTGACGAGCTCGCGCTGCTCGACGCCGAGGCAGCGCAGATAATCGGTGCGGCCGCGCTCGAGAAAATGCAGGTAGCGGGCGTGATATACAAGGCCGGAGAAATCCGTGTCCTCATAATAGACCCGCTGGACGAGACGATGTCCGGTCTCCGTCAGCTCTCCCGAAATGGAAAAAGGGCGTTCCGTCATAATTTTCTCCAAACTGCGGGGCCCTCTTTGGCGCAACGCCTCTCGGCAGGCAAGCATTGATTGCCCGGTAGGCATGCATTGAATGCGCCGCCGGCAGGCATTGAATGATTGTCATAATTCCTAACTATTCCCGATAATGAGCGAACGATCAGGAGACGATGTGATGAAGATTGCGGTTATGGGCGGAGACGGTTTCATTGGTTGGCCAACCTCGCTGCATCTCTCCGATGCCGGTCACGACGTCCATATCCTCGACAATCTGTCGCGCCGCTGGATCGATACCGAGCTCGGCGTTCAGTCGCTGACACCGATGGATTCGATCCAGGAGCGCACCCGCATCTGGCATGCCGAAACGGGGCGACGCATCCACTTCAATCTGATCGATCTCGCCAAGGATTACGAACTCCTGAAGAACTGGCTCTCAGAACATCGCCCCGATGCCATCATCCACTTCGCCGAACAGCGTGCCGCGCCCTATTCGATGAAGAGTGACCGCCACAAGAATTACACTGTTAACAACAATGTCAGCGCCACGCACAACCTTTTGAACGCGCTGACCGAGCTCAACCTCGACGCCCATCTCATTCATCTCGGCACCATGGGCGTCTACGGCTATTCGACGGTCGGCGCGGCGATCCCGGAAGGGTACCTCCCAGTCGCCATTGAAACGGCGGGCGGCGAGACGGTCAGCCAGGAAATCCTCTATCCCTCCAATCCCGGCTCGATCTACCACATGACCAAGTGCCTGGATCAGCTTCTCTTCCAGTTCTACGCCAAGAACGATAGCTTGCGGATCACCGACCTGCACCAGGGCATCGTCTGGGGCACGCATACAGAACAGACGCGCCGCCACGCGCAGCTCATCAACCGTTTCGACTATGACGGCGATTACGGCACGGTGCTGAACCGCTTTCTCATCCAGGCGGCGATCGGCTATCCGCTGACCGTGCACGGCACCGGCGGCCAGACCCGCGCCTTCATCCATATCCAGGATTCGGTGCGCTGCATCGAGCTGGCCCTCAAGAATCCTCCCGCCCGCGGCGCCCGCGTCGAGATCTTCAATCAGATGACGGAGACCCACCGGGTACGCGACCTCGCCGAAATGATTGCGAGGATCAGCGGCGCCAAAATTGCCTGGCTGCCCAACCCGCGCAAGGAAGCCGCCGAAAACGAACTGATCGTCCGCAACGAAAAGTTCCGCAATCTCGGCCTCGAACCGATCACGCTGGAAACAGGCCTGCTCGGCGAGATCGTCGACGTCGCGAAGAAATTCGCCTATCGCGTCGACCGTGCCCGCGTGCCGGCCGTCTCCGCCTGGACCAGGGATATCGCCGCGACGATCAACCACGATCCGGAAGGCAAGCGGCTGAAGTCGGTGTCATGAGTGCTGAGCGGTGACGAAGGCTAGAAGGCCGCGGCTTGCTCCCTCTTTCCCCAGCGGGGAGAAGAGACATGCAGCAACGCCTTGCCGTCTATCCTCCGCCGGAGCAAGACATATCGAGGCAGTCGAACCCGATGAACCGCTCGTCCGTATTCGCCTACGTCACCCTCGTCACCAACGCCGACTACGCCATGGGCGCCACCGCCCTGGTGAACTCGCTTCGCCGAACCGGTACCACCGCCGACATCGTCGTCCTCCATACCGGCGGCGTCGATGCAACCGCCCTCGCCCCACTGGAAGCCCACGCCTGCCGCCTCATCGAAGTCGAGCACCTGCCGCTCTCCGACGCCTTCAACCAACGCCACGCCCGCGGCCAACTCCATTCCGCCGCGCCTTTCACCAAGGGCCGTAAGCCCGCCTTTCATTCGCCGCTCGACAATTTCTGCAAGCTCAGGCTTTGGCAGCTCGTCGAATACGAACGCTGCGTCTTCATCGACGCCGATGCCTTGGTGCTGAAGAACGTCGACAGGCTCTTCCTCTATCCGGAATTTTCCGCCGCCCCCAATGTCTATGAAAGCCTCGCCGACTTCCGCCGCATGAACTCCGGCGTCTTCGTCGCCACGCCGTCACATGACACATTCCGGCTCATGCTCGAAAGCCTGGACAGACCGGACACCTTCTGGCGGCGCACCGATCAGACCTTTCTCGAGACGTTCTTCCCGGATTGGCACGGCCTGCCGGTTTATTTCAACATGCTGCAATATGTATGGTTCACCATGCCGGCGCTTTGGGACTGGAAGAGCGTTTCGATCCTGCACTACCAATATGAAAAACCGTGGGAAAAGGATCATCCCAAGGCAGCACAGCTACAACCCTTGATCGATTTGTGGCATCGTTTCTACAATGATAGCTATGTGCCGGAGATCGCGGCGCTAGACAATCCGGAAGGGGCAGCATGAAGGTATTGGTATCCGGCGGAACCGGTCTCGTCGGCCGTTATGTCGTCGAGGAGCTTCTGACCGCCGGCTATCAGGTGATCGTCGGTGGACGCCGTGCGCCGCGTGCCCGCCTCTTCTCCCGCCCGGTCGAGTTCGCAGCGCTTTCGCTCGATCCCGATAAGGACCAGATCGACATTTTCGACGACGCCTATTTCTTCGTCCACGCCGCCTTCAGCCACGTTCCCGGCAAATATCGCGGCGGCGAGGGCGATGACCCGAAGAGCTTTCAGAGGTTGAACCTGGATGGCACTGTCCGGCTTTTCGAAGCGGCCAAACGCGCCGGTACGCGCCGCTGTGTCTTCCTGTCCAGCCGGGCGGCCTACGGCGAACACCCTGCGGGAACCGAGCTTACCGAAACGATGCTGCCGAAGCCGGAGACGCTCTACGGCCAGATCAAACTCGACGCCGAAGGCGCGCTGACCCATCTCTCGGCACCGGGTTTTGCCGGCGTCAGTCTGCGGGCGACCGGCATCTATGGCGATCTCTCGCCGAACAAATGGGACGGCCTCATCGACGATTATCGCGCCGGCCGGCCGGTCGCTCCCCGTGCAGGCACGGAGGTTCACGGCCGCGACCTCGGGCGGGCGGTGCGGCTGATGCTGGAAACGGAAAGCACGCGCATCTCCGGCGAGATCTTCAACGTGTCGGACATCGTCGTCGACACCCGCGACATCCTTGCCCCCATCCGGCGTGAGACGGACTGTCGCCATGCGCTGCCGGCTCCGGCCGACGGCACAAAGCTCAATCCGATGAGCACGGCGAAAATCCGCGCGCTCGGCTGGATGCCGGGCGGAACCCCTCTGTTCGAGGAAACAATGCGGCGGCTGGCCGCTTCGCTGGCGACGTCAGCCCGCAAATCCACGCAGGAGCGATAGGCCTCCCCTGACGATAGGCGGCCGCAGGCCGACACGGCGTGAAACCGCCGCGCCCCCGTCGCAGCCTGCATTTGCATCGGGCCTCCAGCCGTCTATGCTCGGCAGAACCTCTCACATCTGGCAGATCGAATGACCGCACGAGAACTGAAGGCGCAGTTGCGCAATGAACGGCTGGCCGCCCGCGACGCCATCGCTCCTGAGGAGCGCATCTCCAAAAGCCTTGCAATGGCGGATCATGCCGGCGAGGCCGTCGCCTTCGCCCCCGGAACGATCGTCTCCGGTTTCCTGCCGATCCGGTCCGAGGCCGATCTGCGGCCGCTGATGGCCCGGTTCGCAGCGCGCGGCGCACGGCTGTGCGTGCCGGCGATCCTCGACAAGCAGACCATCGCCTTTCGAGAACTGACCGAAGGGCTGCCTCTCATTGAGACCGGCTTCGGCACGGTGGCTCCCGGCGCGGAGGCTGCCATTCTCCACCCCGAGATCATGCTGGTGCCGCTTTCGGCCTTCGATGCCCGCGGCCATCGCATCGGCTACGGCGCAGGCTACTATGACCGTGCCATCAGCCGGCTAAGAGAGAAAGGCCTGCATCCGAAGCTGATCGGCATTGCATTCGACTGCCAGGAAGTGGCACATGTGCCGGACGAGCCGCATGACATTAGCCTGGATGCCATCCTGACAGAAAGCGGCCTGCGCTTTTTTGCCTCTTGGATTGGATAGGGAATGCGGCTGCTTTTTTTGGGTGACATGGTCGGCAAGACGGGACGCACGGCGGTCTGGGACCGTCTTCCCGGCCTGATCTCCGACCTCAGGCTCGATTTCGTCGTCGTCAACGGCGAGAACGCCGCCGGCGGCTTCGGCATCACCGAGGACATCTTTCTGGAAACGATCAATGCCGGCGCCGATGTGGTGACGACAGGCAATCACGTCTGGGACCAGAAGGAAGCAGTCGCCTTTGCCGGGCGCCACGATCAGTTTCTGCGGCCGGCCAACTATCCCCAAGGCACGCCGGGCCGCGGCTCCGGTCTTTTCTATGCCAGGAACGGGGCGCGCGTGCTCGTTGCCAATGTCATGGGCCGGGTCTTCATGCATCCGGAACTCGACGATCCCTTCAAATCGGCGGAGGTGATCCTCGACGCCTGCCCGCTGAAGGAGCAGGCCGATGCGATCATTTTCGATTTCCATGCCGAAGCGACCAGCGAGAAGCAGTGCTTCGGCCATTTCGTCGACAGCCGCGCCAGCTTCGTCGTCGGCACCCATACCCATGTGCCGACCGCCGATGCACAGATCCTGAACGGCGGCACGGCCTATATGTCGGATGCCGGAATGTGCGGCGACTATGATTCCTCCCTCGGCATGGACAAGGAGGAGCCGCTCAACCGCTTCATCTCCAAGATGCCGAAGGGCCGCATGGAAGCGGCGAGCGGCCCGGCGACGATCTGCGGCGTCGGCGTCGAGATTTCCGACACGACCGGACTGGCCGAAAAGATCGCGCCGCTCCGGCTCGGACCGCGCCTGGCCGAGACCCTACCGGAGTTCTGGCGGTAAAGCTGCCTCGACACAGACCCCACACACGATTGTGAGCATTCACGGTCTGGACCGCTGCGACCTCTTGCCGCATTCTCCGGCCTTCTCGTGAAAGCGCCGGAGGGGTGGCATGAAGCCGCAACATCTTGTTCTCGCGATCGCATGCATAGCCGCCCTTGTCGTGTCGGGTCCCGCAGCAAGGGCGCAGCAACAGCGGCCGCCCGTCAGCCAGTGCCAGGCAATCGCGCAGACCATCCCGAAGGCGACCTTCGCCAGCTTTTCCGGCGCCCAGCCGGTCGTACCGGCCAGCTCCGAGGGCGAGGACGTCAAACTGACCTTCCTCGGCCACTCCACCTTCGAGATCGACACTCCCGCCGGCATCATCATCGCGACAGATTATAACGGCTGGTACCGGCCGGCGACGCTTCCGGACGTCGTCACGATGAACAAGGCGCATACGACCCACTTCACCTTGACGCCTGAGCCGGGCATCAAGCATGTGCTGCATGGGTGGAGCGATGTTCCCGGCGAGGCAGCCAAAATCGATCTTGTGGTCGGCGACACCCATATCCGCAACGTCACCACGGATATCCGCTTCAGCTATGGCCTCGGCGGCTCGCAGCAGAATGGAAACTCGATTTTCGTCTTCGAAATTGCCGGCCTTTGCATCGGCCATCTCGGCCATCTGCATTACGAACTGACGGATACCCATTATACCGAGATCGGCCGCCTCGACGTCGTCATGGTGCCGGTCGACGGCGGCCTGACCATGGGCGCCGACAGCATGAGCCGTGTGATCAAGCGCCTGCGCTCGTCGCTGATCCTGCCGATGCACCGCCGCGGTCCGCCGGTCAATTCCTTCGTCTCCATGTTCGGCAAGGACTTCGATGTCGCTTATGCGCCTGATGACAGCATCACCGTCTCCATCCGCACGCTGCCGAAGAAGCCACTGATCTACGTGATGAAAGGCGTGCAGTAAAAAGGTCCGGCGGGTCCCGCCAAACCTTGCGCATCAGGCAAATTGCAGGTGACGTTTCACGCCGACGTCGGGCATCTTGTCGTCGTCAAGATTGGCCTTGGCGATCTCCCACCCGAATTTCAGGGTGCTGCCGGTGGAAACCCAGATGTCGGCATCGTCGACATGCAGGGAAAGCATAGTGAGTTTCGGATCTTTCTTGCCGCCGTCATACCAGGCCGCAACCATCGAACTCCAATATTCCTCGATTTTGGAAGGGTCGGGGCGTATCTCGATCACGCCGGAGAGGCAGGCGTGGTAGTCGTGATCCTTGCCGATGACGCAGAAATGCGCGCGGCTGCCGGGCTTGATCACGCGCACGATATCGGCGTCGGTCTTGGTGTAGAACCAGATCGTGTTGGTGGTGGGATCGGCATGCGGCGCCATCGGCTGCATGTGCATATCCAGTCCGGAAATTCCGAGCATGCCGGCATGAACGCCGTTGACCTGATCCCAAAGCTGACGTGCCGGTTGCTCCCGCGCCTCGCTGAGACTTGCCATGACCGTTCCTTTCCGTTGGATGGAGTTCGATTGAAAACGTCATCCTTTCGCCTTTGTTCCGAACTGCTTTTCCCTTGAACGGGTGCCGTTTCGCTCTTATAAGGCGCCCCATTCCGAACAATGAGACGTGAACAGGGGTGCCATGGCTGGCCATTCACAGTTTAAAAACATCATGCACCGCAAAGGCCGTCAGGATGCCGTGCGGTCGAAAATGTTCTCCAAGCTCGCGCGCGAAATCACCGTTGCCGCCAAGGCCGGCCTGCCCGACCCGTCTATGAACGCCCGTCTTCGCCTGGCGATCCAGAACGCCAAGGCCCAGTCCATGCCGAAGGACAATATCGATCGCGCCATCAAGAAGGCAGCCGGCGCCGACGGCGAAAACTATGACGAAGTCCGCTACGAGGGCTACGGTCCCGGCGGCACGGCGATCATCGTCGAAGCCCTAACCGACAATCGCAACCGCACCGCCTCCAACGTCCGCTCGATCTTCACCAAGGCCGGCGGCGCTCTCGGCGAGACCGGTTCCGTTTCCTTCTCCTTCGACCATGTCGGCGAAATCACCTACAAGCTTTCCGTCGGCGACGCCGACAAGGTGATGGAAGCCGCGATTGAAGCCGGCGCCGACGATGTCGAGACCGACGAAGAGGGCCACTACATCACCTGCGCCTTCGAAGCCCTCGGCGAAGTGGCGAAAGCGCTGGAAACGAGCCTCGGCGAAGCCGAAACCGTCAAGGCGGTCTGGCGCGCCCAGAACAATGTGCCGGTGGACGAAGAAAAAGCCCAGTCGCTGATGAAGCTGATAGACAGCCTGGAAGATGACGACGACGTGCAGAACGTCTATTCCAATTTCGAGGTCTCGGAAGAAGTGCTGGCCAAGCTCTCGGCCTGACTTTTCAAAACGATTCCATGAAAAACCCGGCCTCGGCGCCGGGTTTTTTGTGCCGAGCTGCGCGTTGCCTACGCAGCCACCCGCATGAAATTCTCCAGTCCCGCAAACAGCTCCACCGACCTCAGCCGCGCCTCGATATCATGGATCGGCATCGAGATGATCACCTCGTCGGCCTGGGTTTCCTTAATGAATTCCGTCAGTTTCGCTTCCGCCGTCCCCGGTGATCCCACCACGGCATAACGCAGCGTGTGTTCGACGTTCATCTTCTCCATCGGCGACCAGAAAGCCTCCATATCGGCCACCGGCCGCGGGAACGGGCCGCGGACATTGCGGCGCAGGTTGACGAACTGCTGCTCGGCGGAGGTGAAATGATAGCGCGCCTCCTCGTCCGTCGCCGCCACCGCGCCCATGACGCCGACCATCACATAGGGCTTGTCGAGCGTTGCCGAGGGCTGGAAGCGATCGCGGTAGATCGCGATCGCATCGAGCAGCATGTAGGGCGCGAAATGCGAGGCGAAGGCGTAGGGAAGCCCGAGCATGGCGGCAAGCTGAGCGCTGTAGAGGCTGGAGCCGAGCAGCCAGATCGGAACATGTGAACCATTGCCGGGAACGGCGAGGATCGCCTGGTTCTCGACCGGCGTGCCGAGCAGCTGCTGCAGTTCGACCACGTCGTTCGGAAAGCTGTTGGCGCCGGCCTCAAGGTTGCGCCGTAGCGCCTGTGCCGTGCGCATATCCGTCCCCGGCGCACGTCCGAGCCCGAGATCGACGCGGCCGGGGAAGAGCGCCTCCAATGTGCCGAACTGCTCGGCGATGACGAGCGGAGAATGATTGGGCAGCATGACGCCGCCGGAGCCGATGCGAATGCTTTTCGTCGCCGCCCCGACATGACCGATGACGACTGATGTGGCCGCACTGGCGATGCCAGGCATGCCGTGATGTTCGGCGAGCCAGAAGCGCTTGTAACCGAATTCCTCGGCCTTGCGGGCCATTCGCGCCGAGCTTTCGAGCGACTGGCGCACGGTGCTGCCTTCGGCAACGGGGGAAAGGTCGAGGATGGAGAAGGGAACCATGGAAAACCTGCCGGCCAGTTGAAGGATGCAGCCTATGTAGGTTCGCACCCGCACCATTCCAAACCATGCAGGCAAAACAAAGGGCCGCGCGAACGCGGCCCAGGCCGGATGCCGGAAGCAATGCCTAGCGGTGACGGCGGAGCACATGCACCTCGGCGCTCGGCCTATGATCGCCGTGCGACAGCGTGAAATTGCCGAGCTGGCGATCCATTTCCAGGGCCTCCGTCGCCAGCCGGTGGATCGCTTCCGTCGTCTCCTCGACCATCGAGGCATTCTGCTGCGTCATCGCGTCGAGTTCGGCGACGGCGCTGTTGATCTCCCGCAGTGTGTTGGCCTCCTCGCGGGTCGCACCCATGATCTCGTGGATCTGACCGTTGATTGCCTCGACATGCGCGCCGATGCCGGTCAGCGCGACCCCTGCCCTTTCCACAAGCGACACGCCGCTTTCGACCTCATGCGTCGATTTCTGCAGCAGGCTGGAGATCTCCTTGGCCGCGCTCGACGAACGCTGGGCGAGCTCGCGCACTTCCATGGCGACGACAGCAAAACCCTTGCCCGATTCACCGGCGCGCGCCGCCTCGACACCGGCATTGAGCGCCAGAAGATTGGTCTGGAAGGCGATGTCATCGATGACGGAGATGATCGTGTTGATCTGGCGTGAAGAGGTCTGGATCGCCTCCATCGCTGCGATCGTCTCGCGCATGATCTGGCCGGAGCCGGTCGTCTCCTTCTTGGCGTCGCGGGCGATGCGCTCGGCCTGTTCGGCTCGCTCGATCTGCCGGCGGACGGACTGGGTGATGGCGCTGATCGCATTCGCCGTCTTGGTGATCGAGCCGGCCTGGCGCTCGGTGCGCCCGGCAAGCTCGTCGGCGCCGGTGCGCATCTCCTCGGAGCCGGCCCGCACCGCCATCGAGTTGCCGCCGATGGCCGTCATGGTTTCGCTCAGCGTCGCGAGCGCCTCGTTGAAATTGATGCGCAGGCTTTCGAGCTCGTTCGGGAAGCGCCGCTCGATCTGATAGGCGAGATCCCCGCTCGCCAGATGATGCAGGCCCTCATCGATCGCCTCGACCACCTGCTGCAGCGTCTTCGCCTCGGCCTCGCGCTCGGCAAGGTTCTGCTGGCGGTCTTGCTCTGCCTGTAGGCGCGTCTCTTCGCTGGCGGCTTCCAGTTCACGGCTTTCGATCAGCGACTGCCGGAAACGGGCGAGCGCATTCGCCATCGTACCGATCTCATCCTTGCGGTTCAGGCTGCCGATCTCGCTGTCGAGCTTGCCATCGGCGACATCGCGGGTGACGCCGGCAAGCCGCGCAAGCGGCGAGAACAGAAGATTGGTGACAAGCCCGGTGGCGATCGCCATGACGACGAGCACGCCGATGCCGATCATCGTCAGCAAAGCGGCGATCTCGATCGAGCCGGCGTTGAGCTCGCTCAGCAGCACGCTTTCGACCACGAGGAAGCGGTCGCCGCGATAATCGATGCCGCGAACATAGGCGCGCGCGGAGCCGTCCGCCCTGTCGAAATCCGCCACCGTCATCGCCGAACTGGCAAGCGCATCCTTGATGAAGGTGAAGGGGGCGGCATCGAGCGTCGCAAGCTTGCCGCCGGCATCGAGACCGATAGCGGAACCATCGGCGGAGACGATCGCCGCCCGCGCGGTGCTGCCCTGAACGATGCCCTTTGCAAGGATGCTGGTGACGATGTCGTCACGCACCTTGAACAGGATGATGCCCTTGGCCGCGCCGAGCTTGACGATCGGCACGGCATAGAAGATCGCCGACCTGCCGCTGGCGGCATCGACGCGCAGCCCCGAAAAGCCTGTCGGCGCGGCATCATCGGTCGCCTTGGCGGTATTCTCGATCGCCTTGGCAAAAGCGATGCCGGCGCCGGTCGTCTTCCAGGCGTCCGTCTTCAGATTCTCGGCAAAGTCGTCCAGCTTCTTGTAGGAATAGAGGACGGTACCGTCGAGATCGGCGATCAGCAGATCGCTGAACGCGGTATCCTCGAGGTCGCGGGCGACCTCGCCCTGCGTCTTTTCATGATTCGAATAATAAAAACCGCTCGGCCCTTCCGGCTTCATCAGCTTCTCGCGCTGATCGGCCGGGTTGGGATTGGCCGTGATAAAAACCTTCTTCAGCTCGGCACGGGCATCGCCGGAGGTTTTCTCGATGGTCTTCCAGCCGCTCTTCAGACTGGTGATCGACATCTGCAGCGCCTCGATGCGGGCGATGGAATTGGCCTGGTTCTCGAGCTGCGCCAACTGGTCCTGCAGCATGTCGCCGCGGAAGATCAGCACGCTCTCCTTGGCCTTCAGCGCCTGCTCATCGGAGATGCGGCTGCTGGCGAAATAGGCGAGCACGTCGATCACCGCGATCGACAGCACGGTCATCAGGATGAATGTGGCAATGACCTTGAAGGACAGGGATTGAAATCTCCGAGCCATGTACGACGAACCCCTTCTGAACGCGCCTGCCGGCGCGGGCAGGCAACGCATGCCTGATCGACCGGTCTTCAAACAGAACATCGGGGGCTTATCTCTTTGCGACACGAGACCCCTCGTATTCGACACTAGAATTCAAGCATCTGTTTTAATTCGCGGTAAATGGAGCGGCTTAAATCCGGGAAGGTTTTTGTTTTGTTCACATATCGATGGCACTTATTTCGCAGTCGCTATAGGTTGAACCATGCAAAATACGATTCGCATCGTCGGCATTGACCCCGGACTGCGCCGCACCGGCTGGGGAATTATCGACACATTGGGCAATTCCCTGCGGTTTGTGGCCTCGGGAACCGTGACCTCCGGCGGCGACCTGGATCTTGCCTCCCGCCTCTGCCAGCTGCATGACGGCCTGGCGGAGGTTGTGCACGCTTACAAGCCGGATGAGGCCGCCGTCGAACAGACCTTCGTCAATAAGGACGCGGTTGCAACCCTGAAGCTCGGCCAGGCCCGCGGCATCGCCATGTTGGTGCCGGCGCGCGCCGGGCTGCAAGTCTCCGAATACGCCCCGAACGCCGTCAAGAAGGCCGTCATCGGTGTCGGCCACGGCGAAAAACATCAGATTCACATGATGTTGAAGATCCTGATGCCGAAAGTCGAATTCAAAGGCGACGATGCCGCCGACGCCCTGGCGATCGCCATCTGCCATGCGCACAATCGCGGCAGCAATCGGATGCGGCAGGCACTGGCCGGCTAATCTGTTCTTGACTTGTTCCCATTCGATGATAAGTAATACCTTGGAGGTATTACCATGCGCGTGACGGAAAAAGGCCAAGTGACAATTCCCAAAGATATCAGGGACCGTTTAAAGATCGGGCCGGGATCCGAGGTGGATTTCATTGCCGATGAAAAGGGTGCCCGCCTCGTCGTTCTGACCAGCCGCGCAGAGCCGTCGCAGGACGATTTTGAATCCTGGCTCGGCAGCATGAGCGGCACTCTCGACACCGGCGGCATGACGACCGATGAGTTCATGGAGTGGTTGAGGGGACCACGCGATGACCTCGGTCCTCATTGATACCAACATCTTCATCGATATCTTCGGCCCGGACAATCCTTTCAGGGAATGGTCCACGCGGGCCTTGAGCACATTGCGGCCGGATTCGCAGTTCATCATGACGCCCGTGGTCTGGGCGGAGCTGGCAAGCATGAGCCCGCGCGAGGAAACGCTCGTATTTCTCCTTTCGCGATTAAATCTGATCCGGGAGGCGCTGCCGTTTTCCGCCGCCTACCGCGCGGGCATGGCCCATGCGCAATATCGGCGGAGCGGCGGCCTGCGAGAGCGCACGCTGCCCGATTTTTTCATCGGCGCGCATGCCCTGGTTCGATCGCACCGCCTGCTGACGCGCGATGGTGCGCGCTACCGTTCCTATTTCCCTGATTTGGACATTATTTCCCCCGAAACGCACTCTTGAGAGACCGCGCCCCATGATCGGCAAGCTGAAAGGCACAATAGACGAGATCGGCGAAGATTATGTGCTCGTCGATGTGCACGGCGTCTGCTACGTCGCTTACTGCTCCGCCCGCACCCTGTCCAAGCTCGGCTCGGCCGGCGAGGCCTGTGTGCTGTTCATCGAGACCTATGTGCGTGAGGACCAGTTGAAGCTCTTCGGCTTCATGACCGCATTGGAGCGGGAATGGTTCAACCTGCTCCAAAGCGTCCAGGGGGTCGGCGCCAAGGTGGCGCTTGCCGTGCTCTCGACCTTGACGCCGGGCGAACTCGCCAATGCGATCGCCCTGCAGGACCGCGCTGCCGTTTCCCGCGCGCCGGGCGTCGGCCCGAAAGTGGCGATGCGCCTCGTCACCGAACTCAAGAACCGGGCTCCCGCCTTCGCCGGGGAAGCGATCAATATCGCCCTCAAACAGGAACTCGGCGAAGGCGTCGCCGCCGCACCCGTGGCCGACGCGGTTTCCGCGCTGACCAACCTCGGCTACAGCAGAGACCAGGCGGCAAATGCCGTTGCTGCGGCGATGAAGACGGCCGGCGAAGGTGCAGACAGCGCCAAGCTGATCAGGCTGGGATTGAAGGAACTGGCGCGGTGACTTCCTTGAATATATCGCAATTCCTTACTAAACTTGAATGGTAAGGAGATCCGGATGAATATCTACTACGGTACAATGACATCGAAGGGCCAGACAACAATTCCGGCGGAAGTTCGTGAATTGCTCAATCTGAAGTCCGGTGACAGGATCCGCTACATCAATCGCGATGGCGAAATCATCATGAAGGCCAAGAACAAGCGCGCCATTGACCTTGCCGGCAAATTTCACGATCCGAAACGGCGGACGATCACATTGAAGGAAATGGACGAGGCTATCGGAGAAGCCATCGCCGCTCATGTGAATAGTGCAGGATGATTGGCCTCGACACCAACATCCTGCTGCGCTTCCTCCTGAAGGATGATGCCGCCCAAACAGACAAAGTCACAGCACTGTTTGAGAACCTCTCCGATACGGCACCTGGCTATATTAGCTGCATCACGCTGATGGAATGCACGTGGTTCCTGCGGCAACGTATCAAGCTGAAGAGAGAACAGATCGTGGAGGCGATTTCGGATTTGTTGGACTCAGCGGATCTGATCCTTGAAGATGAAAGAGTGATCGAGGAGGCGCTCGGAATCATGGTGCGAACGAATGCCGAATTTGCGGATGTCTTCATCGCTCTTCGCAACCGTGACGCCGGTTGCGTGACAACCAAGACATTTGACGCCCAAGCTGCAAAAACGATACCTGGAATGGAACTTCTTTGATGAGCGAACCCGCCCGCCTGATATCGCCGGAAAAGCGGGGCGAAGACCTTGATGTCACGCTACGCCCGCAATCGCTGGACGAGTTCACCGGCCAGGCGGAGGCGCGCGCCAATCTCAAGATCTTCATCGAAGCGGCGAAGAACCGTGGCGAGGCGCTGGACCATGTGCTCTTCGTCGGCCCGCCCGGCCTCGGCAAGACGACGCTGGCGCAGATCATGGCGAAGGAGCTCGGCGTCAACTTCCGCTCGACATCAGGCCCTGTCATCGCCAAGGCCGGCGATCTCGCGGCGCTGCTGACCAATCTCGAAGAGCGCGACGTGCTCTTCATCGACGAGATCCATCGCCTCAATCCCGCCGTCGAGGAAATCCTCTATCCGGCCATGGAAGACTTCCAGCTCGACCTCATCATCGGCGAAGGCCCGGCCGCCCGCTCGGTGAAAATCGATCTGTCGAAATTCACGCTGGTGGCCGCGACCACCCGCCTCGGCCTGTTGACGACGCCGCTGCGCGACCGCTTCGGCATCCCGGTGCGCCTGAGCTTCTATACCGTCGAGGAGCTGGAACTGATCGTGCGCCGCGGCGCGCGGCTGATGAACCTGCCGATCACCGAAGAAGGCGCCCGCGAGATCGCCAGACGCGCCCGCGGCACGCCACGCATCGCCGGTCGGCTGTTGCGGCGCGTGCGCGACTTCGCCGAGGTGGCAAGGGCGGAAGCCGTCACCCGCGAGATCGCCGACGAGGCGCTGACCCGCCTTCTGGTTGACAATGTCGGCTTCGACCAGCTCGACAAACGTTACCTCAACATGATCGCCGTCAATTTCGGCGGCGGCCCGGTCGGCATCGAGACCATCGCCGCCGGCCTTTCCGAGCCGCGCGACGCGATCGAGGACATCATCGAGCCCTATATGATCCAGCAGGGTTTCATTCAGCGCACGCCGCGCGGCCGTGTTCTGACCGCAATCGCGTGGAAACATCTGGGAATGCAACCGCCCAAGGAAATGGAGGCTGCGCAGTTCCGGCTGTTCCAGGAGGACGACTGAGTGATCACCCGCCGCGGTTTTTTCAAATTTGTCGGCGGCGGTATCGCGGGCGTCATATCGCTGGGTGGTTATGCCTTCGCCTATGAACCGCTGGCGCGGCTCGGCATCGCCCGTTACCGGCTGACGCCGCCGGGATGGACACCGGGGCTGAAACTCCGTGTCGTCGCACTCGCCGATATCCATGCTTGCGAACCTTGGATGTCGGCAAGCCGCATCACCGCAATCTGCCACAGGGCGAATGAACTCGAAGGCGACGTGACCGTCCTGCTCGGCGATTATGCCTCGGGCATGAACATGGTGACGCAATACGTGCATTCGAGCCAGTGGTCGAAGGCGCTGGCCACTCTGCGAGCCCCTCTCGGCGTCCATGCGATCATGGGCAATCATGACTGGTGGGAGGACAGGACTGCCCAGAAGAACGGCGGGATGGAAACATTCGGGCACCGGGCGCTTGCCGAGGTCGGCATCCCGGTCTACGGCAACCGCGCCGTTCGGCTCGAAAAGGATAGCCGCGGCTTCTGGCTCGCGGGCCTTGAAGACCAGCTGGCGCTGCTGCCCGGCAGGAAATGGGGCCGCACGCGCATGCTCGGCCTCGACGACCTTGATGGAACGATGGCGCAGGTGACCGACGATGCGCCCGTCATCCTGATCGCCCATGAGCCCGATATCTTTCCGCGCGTGCCCGAGCGCGTCTCGCTGACGCTGTCCGGCCACACCCATGGCGGGCAGATCCGTTTCCTCGGCCGTTCGCCGATCGTCCCCTCGCGTTACGGCAATCGCTACGCCTATGGCCACATCGTCGAGGAGGGCCGGAATATCATCGTGTCCGGCGGCCTCGGCTGCTCCATCGCGCCGGTCCGTTTCGGCGTGCCCCCGGAAATCGTCGTGATCGATCTCGGATAAGAATGACATGAGCAAGCGCACTCACATCCGCCTGACTGTGGGCGCTGAACGTTTCAACCATCGCATCGCCGGCCTCGCCTTTCGCGACGGCCATGTGCTCGTCCATCGTGCCGTGCACGAGCCCTTCTGGACCTTTCCTGGTGGGACGGCGGAAATCGGCGAGAGCTCGGAAAAAACGCTGAAACGGGAGATGATGGAGGAACTCGGCGTCAACGTCACAGTCTCGCGCCTCCTCTGGATCGTCGAGAATTTTTTCCACTACGAACAGCGCGACTGGCATGAACTCGGCTTCTATTATCTGATGGAAATTCTGCCGGAATTTCCCTTTCGGCCGCGCGAGATCATCCATCGCGTCGAAGACGGTGACAACCATCTCGAATTCAAATGGGTGGCGGCAACGCGCACAGCCCTGACCGCGCTCGACATCCCGCCCTATTTCATCGCCGATGAAATCGAGAGCCTGCCCGCAGCACCCCGTCATCTCGTCTGGCGCGACGGCGATCTCGATGAGAAGAGCTGACGCAAGCAATTCAAAGCGCGTGAAGAGGAGATGCGCCGATGCCGACTTTCGACCCCGTCAGGCCATTCCGCAAACTCGCCTATAACAACGCCCTTGCCAACCGCCGCCTGCTGCAAGCTTGCGCGGCATTGACGCCCGGTGAATTCGAAGCGCCTCGCACCGGCTTCTTCCCTTCGATCAAGGAAACCTTGAACCACATCGTCACGGTCGACTGGTTCTATGTCGATGGCCTGGAAGGTGGCACGCTCGGGTTCCAGGCCTTCGAGGTCGACCAACCCTTCGACGACGTTTCCTCGCTGGCAGAAGCGCAGGCGAAGGTCGATCAGCGCCTGGTGGCACTTTGCGAGGCCCTGACGCCAGAAAAACTGGTCTCGACCGTGAGCCTCCACCGCGGCGACCGCATCCAGCAGGAGCGGATGGAAGACGTGCTCGCCCACCTCTTCCAGCACCAGACTCATCACCGCGGCCAGGTGCATGCGATGCTCGCCGGCACCAGCATCGCCCCGCCGCAGCTCGACGAATTCATCGTCGCCGATGATGCGAAATTTCGCGGCGGGGAACTCGCCGGACTCGGCTGGAGCGAGGAAACGCTGATGCGTTAAGGTCTTTCCTGGTCAGGATGCTTCAATCTGACCAGGAAAGCTCTAGTTCCGAAGCCGCTTTTTCAGCCCGTCGATGATCGTCTTGGTGAGAAGGTCGTAATTCTCGTCGAAATGGTGGTCGCCGGGCAGCTCGATGACCTCGGCGCCGCTGTCCTTCAGCGCCGGACAGGCGACGTCGTCGTCATCGTCCTTGCCGTAGATGCATTGCACGAGTTTGGGATCGACGTTCTTCAGATCGGCGACCGGATCGCCTCCCGCCCCGCCCGTCTTCTGGCCGAGCCAGCCGAGAACGGAGATGACGTAGTCGACTTCGTGCGAGAGCGACAGCAGCGACATTTGCGCCACCGCCGACTTCTCGGCCGGTTTCAGCAACTGGTAGGTCGCAGGCACGACATCGGCGCCGAAGGAATACCCGACGAGCAGCACATGCTTCACCTTCCACTGTTTGCGGTAGAAATCGATGATCTTCGAAAGATCGCCGGCGGTCTCCTCCGGCTTGCGCTCCGACCAGAAATAATGAAGCGAATCGACGCCGACGACGGGAATGCCTTCCTTCTGCAGGGTGCCGCCCACCTCCTTGTCGATGTCTCGCCAGCCGCCGTCGCCGGAATAGATCACCGCCATCGTATCGAGGGCGGGGGTGGCCTCGAGGATCGCCAGCGGCAGACCGAGCGGATTGCCGAAGGCGCCGGAGGCGGTAACGAGGTCATCGAGCGTATCGGCAAAGACCGTCTGCGCGTCGTCGGTGGAATCGCGGATCTCGATCGCGGAATGGACTTTCTTCAGCGCTTCGGCATGCGCCCTGCCATCCTTGTCGGCGTTGGGCGTAAAGACCGCTATAACCGGATCCGGCAGCGCGCCGTCACTCAGCCCATAGACCATGCGTTCGCCGACGGCCTTCTTGGAAGCGGGCGTGCAAAGTTCCTTGGTTAGCGGAATGCCGGCCTTCGGATCGACGGCGAGCGTCTGACCGATCGTCGCATCCGGCGTCTGCGCCGCAATCGCCAGCGCCAAGGCCCCGCCCTCGCCGATGCCGGCGACAATCGGCAAATGATAGGCGTTGTTGCCGGTCGCACGCTGCACCTGCTGGCTCAGCGATTCGATATCCGAGACCATGTAGAGGCAGCCATCATTGAGGCTGACATCATATCGGCTGAGCGCCTGGATATAGGAAGGAAAGTCGACGCCGATGACGACGGCGCCTTCGGAAACCAGCCTGTCGGCCTCGGCCTTCTCAAAATCGCCCCAGCCGGCGGCATCGGAAATCAGCATCACCGTGCCCTTCACCTCCCCTTCCGGCAGGAAGATGTGAGGCGACGGGATGAGCCCGCTTTCGAAGCTCTGCGTGGTTTCCTCGGCGGCATCTGCCGGTGCGGCCGCGAGCATGCAGGCGCATGCCGTGGCAAGAAGGATTGTCCTGATCATTTTCTCACTACCCCTTTCAACCCGCCCCCGATCAGAAATGTCGCGTCCATCAACGCGATCATCGGATTGCCCCCTCCGGAGACCGCAAGATAGCGCGGTTGCCAGTGCGGATGAAACTTGGATTTGAATGCCCGAAGGCCTTTGAAGTTGTAGAAGCGCTCGCCGTGCTCAAAGACGGTGCTGCCGATGCGGTCCCAGACGGGTGCCGCCTCGCGTTTCGACATGCCGGAGAGAGGCGCCATGCCGAGATTGAAGTGGGTGAAACCCTGACCGCGCAGATACTCCATGATCTGCACGAAGAGAAAGTCCATCGAGCCCTTCGGCGCGTCCGGGGAGAAACGCATGAGATCGATCGTGCCCTCCTCCCGCGATTCGGTGACGAGGATATTGGCAAAGGCAACGATCTTGCCGTCCTTCTTCAGAATGCCGACCGGTTGCGAGGAGACATAATCCGGATCGAAGGCGCCGAGCGAGAAGCCCTTTTCCTTGGCCTTGTGGTGCTCGAGCCAGGCCGAGGAAACCGCGGCGAGATCATCGATGACCACGGGCACGTCCTGCGGTTCGATTACGGCGAATTCCAGCCCGTCGCGCTGCGCCCGGCTGGCAGTCTGCCGGAGATTTGCCCATTTGCCGCCCTTCATCTCGAAGGTCCTGAGATCCGCCACCGCCAGTTCGCCGAGCTTGAAGGCACGCAGGCCGGCATCAGCGCAATGGGAAAGCAAGGCCGGCGAGATCTGGTAAAAAACGGCGCGGCAGCCCGCCGCCCGCGCCGCCTCGACGAAACGCCAGACGAGTTCCTGCACGGCGCGATGATCGCCTACAGGATCGAACAGCGCGATCCATGAGCGGCCCTGCCGGCCGTACATGATGAAGGCGTCGCCTTTCTCCGAAAACATGATGCTCTTGTCGCCCATCCGCACCAGATTGGCGTCGGCATTGCCCTGCTTCCTGACGATATCGACGGCACGCGCCAGCGCCTCCTCCGTCGCCGGCTCCGGCCGGAAGGCCGCAGGCCGAAGCAGGCTGAAGATGGCAATGGCCGACGAGATGATGGTGATGCCGAGCACGGCGCGCAGTCCCCGTGGCGCTTCGGCGGTGAATTCGAACTGCCACCAGAGCTGGTTGCTGTATTCGACATCGCGATAGACGAAGAGCAGGATGACGACGGCGCCGACGACGATGACGGCGATTGCCATCAGCCAGGATGCCGTCATTGCCTGGTTGAGCAGCGACGCATGGCGGGTAAAGAGCCGGCGGCTGACGAAGAGCCCGAAGATGAGGAAGGCGAGAAAAGCGGCTTCGACCAGCGCAATCGCCTTCAACAGCGACAAGGTCAATGCCGCAACGGCCGAGAACACGGCCACCCACCAGGCGCCGTCGAGCCTCTGACCAAGGCCGCGCGCGGCGACCACCAGCGCCAGTCCGAGCAGGCTGGAGAGGAAATGCGCGCCTTCGACCATCGGCAGCGGCAGATAGTTGGACAGAAATTCCAAATTCTGATCCGGCGTCGGTGTGACGCTCGAAAACACCAGCATGACACCGAGCAGCAGGGCCAAGGTCGAAAGCAGCTGCGGCATCAGCCGACCACCGATGCGTCGGACGCTGGAGGCGGCCGGGTGATCCACAAAACGACGCAGCTCCGTCGCTGAGACCGCGAGCACGGCGATCAACAGCGGCAATACATGATAGATGAGCCGGTAGAGCACCAGCGATCCGAGCACCGCATCGATATTCACCGCGCTGCCGAGCGAGGCGATAATCACGGTCTCGAACACGCCGAGCCCGGCCGGAACGTGGCTGAGCACGCCGAGACCGACGGCGATCGCATAGACAGCCAGGAAGGCCGGCCAGCCGATGGCCGTCTGCGGCAAGAGCACATAGAGCACCGAGGCCGAGGCGGCGATATCGAAGGCCGTAACCAGGAATTGGCGCGACCAGGTGCGCGAATCCGGCAGGCGGATCGCGACCGCGCCGAGATCGAGCACGCGGCCTTCGCGGCCGATGATCAGCACAGCCCCGAGAATGGCGAGGATCGAGCCGGCAATCAGCCGGAGAAGGAAGGCGCTGACACCGATCAGCGGCCCGATCTCGCTGGCGATGATAATGAGGGCGATCGCCGCGACCCCTGCAAGCCCGAGACCGAAGGACAGGGTAACGAAGGCGATGATCCGACCGATATCCTCTGGCGACAGACCAAGGCGCGTATAGGCGCGATAGCGGATCGCGCCGCCCGAAAGGGCGCCGAAACCGGCGGTATTGCCGACGGCGTACGCACTGAAGGCCGTCAGCGCCACATGCGGAAACGGCAGCTTCTTGCCGATATACTCGATGGCGTTGAGATCATAAAAGACCAGCGAGAGGAAGCTGAGCGCGGTGAAGAATAGCGCAAGCAGGATCGCGCTCGGCCTGGTCGCCGCCAGCGCACCGACGACATCATCATAGCGAACCTCGTTGGTGAGCTGCATGATCGCATAGCCGACGAGACAGAAGACAATGAGTGTTGCGGCTGCCGTCAGTGGCGTCCTGTACCGCCTGAAAAGCGCGCGAAAAGAAAACCCGTCCGTCGCTTGCATCTCTTCCAAATTGCCGTGACCCGACATCTCGTACCTGCGCAATTTCCAAACTCGGCGGGAATCATTTTTCGAAGACGTAACATGACAGGCATATAAGCTCTATGAAGCCATGCCGCCGCTACCCCAGCCCCGCCGCCTGCGCCTCAATCATCCTCAATTGGGGCGAATTTGCGCAGACAAACTGTATTGGCACATTGCATTTTCGTAAGCTTACGAAGAGTTTGCGGTGATGACCAAAATTTTAGACGCGAGCGAAGGATGAGACATGCAGGGTGACTTGGCCTTCCTGATCCTCATCCTCGGCAGATTGCTGCTCGGCGTCTTTTTCGTTGCCGCCGGTATCCATCATTTTTTCGTCATCGTGCCGATAACCGACGCCATCGAAGCCCGCGGCATACCTTGTGCGAAATGGGTGCTGCTGTCCGGCAGCGTCTTTCAAATTGCTGCCGGCCTCCTCATGATGCTGGGTCTCTTCGTCGCCGCGGCAGCGTTCGGCCTCATCATCTTCACGCTTGCCGCCTCGGTGATGCTGCTGAATTTCTGGGAGATGGAAGGCACAGCTCGCGACAGCGCCATCAACAGCTGGAAAAGCAACATGGCCATCGTCGGCGGCCTGCTCACCGTAGCTGCCGGAGCGATGTAAGGGCTCACGTGGCCGGCTCACCGCCGGCCCGTGCATAAGCAGCGTAGCGTGCCGCGGCGGCATCCACCTCCACCGTGCGATCGCCGGCCACCTGCACCGTCGGCACGGCGAATTCGATGCCGTTTTCCTTGAAGGCATTGCGGATCATCGCCAGTGCGTTGCGGCGGATAACGAACTGTTCGCCGGGCTTCGTCATCATCGACAGGCGGAGCTCGATGGCGAATTCGCCGAACTGCTCGACGCCCTTCATCTTCAGCGTTTCGATGATGTGCGGGCCGAATTCCGGGTTTTCGAGCAACGTCTGACCGATCTGCTTGATCACCTTCTTCGCTTTAACGAGATCGGTGTCGTATGTGACGTTGAGGCTGATCTTGTCGATCGTCCAATCGCGATTGAGGTTCTTCACCGCGCCAAGTTCGCCGAACGGCACGGTGGTCAGTGGCCCGCGATGATGCCTGAGCTTCACCGAGCGCAGGCTGAAAGCCTCGACCACGCCCTTGTGGCTGCCGCTTTCGATATATTCGCCGACACGGAAGGCATCGTCCCAGAGATAGAACATGCCGCTGATGACATCCTTGACGATCGTCTGGGCACCGAAACCCACAGCGACGCCAACGACGCCCGCGCCGGCAATCAACGGCCCGATCTCGATGCCGAGGCCCGAGAGCACCATCAGAACCGCAATGACGGCGATGACCACGGCAAGGATATTGCGGAAGATCGGCAGCAGCGTCTGAAACCGCGCATGTCTGGCCTTCTCCTCGTCCGTCGCGCCGCCCTCCAGGGGCGAGCCGAGCAGCTTGCCGTCGATATAGGCTTTGACGACGTGCCAGAGCAGATCGGCAGCAAGCAGGATGACGATTCCGCCGATGACGCCGCGCGCGATCTTATCGACCATTTTGTCGCCGGCCGCCATCGTGTCGGCGCCGACACCGAGCAGCTGGCCGAGCCAGATGGCGGCGAATGCGATGATCAGTGCCCGCACGCCGCGGTCGAGCAATACGGTGGCGATCCGCCGCGTGGCAAGGAAGCTTGCCTCGGTCTGCTGCAGCGACTTCACCGCAATCGTCGAGACGGCGAGCACGCGCGGCAGCATCAGCACATAGATGCCGAGCCAGAGCAGCCAGTTGAACCCGGTGACCCACAGCCCCCAGAGCAACAGGAAATACACGGTGAGCGCCCAGGAAATCCCATGGCCGCGTTTGTCGTCCTTCTGAGGCCGCGACCAGACAGCTTCGATCGCGATCAGCAGCAGCCCGATGCCGAGGATATAGCCGACGAAGAGCCGGGCGCTCGGAGAAAAGCCGAGCGGCTCCATCGACTGGATGGCTGCCCAGCCAAGCATGAAATAGATGACGAAGATCGCAGAGCGGCGATACCAGAAGAGCGCGACGGCGCGTGAGGGCATGGTCAGCGCGATCACGCCTTGCCGCTCTTCCTCGGCCCGCGCCAGCCCGATGAGATCGACCAGAACACCACCCAGGCAGATCGTAAATCGCTGGACGACGAGCGCGACGACGCAGACGATGGCGATGCTCTGGCTGAGCGGCGGCCAGCCGAGGCTGAGAAGCGTGAGCATCGTTGCCGCAGCGAAAATCAGCGCCGGAATGACGCGCGGCGCCAGATGCATGCCCGCCATATGCGCCAATCGCTCGCGGCGGCGGCGGAAAGCGTAGCGGGCAAAGCTTTCGACGATCCCGCCGAGCAGAAAGATCGCCAGGAACTGCGCCCACATACGCGCAAGACCATTGGCGGCGATTTCGCTGGAGAACAGCGAGGAGGCATTGCCGATCTGCGAGGGCAATGTCATCGCCGCGTCAGACACCATCGAGATGTGCCGACGGGCGTGCTGCAGCAGACCCGACAGCACCGACATCTGGTTTTGGGTCGCCGAATTGGCGGCGGGCGTTGCGGCCATCTGCGTCGCCATCCACTGCTTGACCTCGGGCGTCTGCATGAGTTGCATCATCTCGCGCACCTGCGCCGGCGGGGCAGCCGCGGCCGGTGCTTGCGCCTGAGCTGTCTGGGCGAAGCCTGGCGAACCCGCCGCGAAAATCATAACGAGTGCCAACATGCCCGATATGGCGGCCTTCAAGGCCGCCGCCGCGCCACGCTCCATGACCGCCTCCAATGGAGTGTCGGCCACTTGGATGGAAGCAGCCCCGACATTTCCCTTTTTAGCAATGGATACTCGTGACCGCTGCCGCCAGCAAGCGGTAGGAACACCATACCGACGGCTAGGAAAGGCAGGGGCGGCGCGGGACGCCTGGCTTCAGGATTTGGGAGCCGGCTTCTCCACATGGCCGCCGAAGCCGGCGCGCATTGCCGACAGCACCTTGTTGGCGAATTCGTCGTTATCGCGCGAGGAGAACCGGCCGTAGAGCGCCGCGCTTAGAACCGGCGTCGGCACGCTCTCGTCGATTGCCGCCATGATCGTCCAGCGGCCCTCGCCGCTGTCCGAGACGCGGCCGGCAAATTTCGACAGCGCGGGGTCGGCATGCAGCGCATCGGCCGTCAGATCGAGCAGCCAGGAGGTGATGACGCTGCCGCGACGCCAGACTTCGGCGACATCCTGCAAATTGAAATCGTATTGGAAATGTTCGGGATGGGCGAGCGGCGCCGTCTCTGCATCGGCCTCATGGGAGGCAGCGCCGATATTGGCGTGTTTCAGAATGTTGAGGCCTTCGGCATAGGCGGCCATCAGGCCATATTCGATGCCGTTATGCACCATCTTGACGAAATGGCCGGCGCCGTGCGGGCCGCAATGCAGATAACCCTGCTCCGCCGTGCTGGCCGCTGCCGCTTCGGCTGTGCGGTTCGGCGATGCTTCCGTCTTGCCGACGCCGGGGGCGAGCGTCGCAAAGATCGGAGAAAGATGCTCGACGGTGCCCTTTTCGCCGCCGATCATCAAGCAATAGCCGCGCTCCAGGCCGAAGACGCCGCCGCTGGTGCCGACATCGACATAATGGATGCCCTTGGTGATGAGCTCGGCGCCGCGGCGGATGTCGTCGTGGTAATAGGAATTGCCGCCGTCGATGACGATATCGCCGTTCTGAAGCAGCGGCACCAGGCTCGAAAGCACCTTGTCGACGATCGCCGCCGGCAGCATCAGCCAGATCGCCCGGGGGTGGTTAAGCTTCGAGACGAATTCCTCGAGCGACGCACTCCCGGTCGCACCGAGACCCGCAAGCGCGGCAACGCTTTCCGGCCTGGTGTCGTATACGACGCATTCGTGACCGCCCCGCATCAAGCGCTGGACCATGTAATTGCCCATGCGGCCCAAACCAACCATGCCAAGCTGCATATCAATCTCCTGGAACCGAAATGAAGTATCGACTCCGGAAACTAGCACCCGCAGTGTGACAGGCAAGCGAAGTCTCGGCCATATCCGCGCCTGCGACGATCGCGCCGCGGCGGGACGACGTCGGACCGAAGCGCCCGATGCCCGCTCATTCCTCACTCATCGGGCGCGCTGGCCGGTTCACCCTTCATCTCACTGAGGAACATGCCCTCGCGCAGGTTGATGCCGTACTCGACGAATACCTTCATGCAGCAAAGCATCTGCGTCCAGCCTTCACAATTGAGATAGGTGCCGCGCCGGCCGGCTTCGTCCTCGCGCCAGCCGTTTTCGGCAATCGTCACCAGCGTGCCGCCATCCTCCAGCGGTTGGAAATTCATCTCCACCAGCGTTTTATAGCTCGTCTTGTCCTCGCCGGTTCCACCGTCCCAGCGAAGCACGATGCGGCTTTCCGGCACGAGTTCGACGACCTCGACCGGCGCGTCCTTCCACCAGGTCACCGTCGTGCCTTGGACGAGCGGGGCGCTCGCCCCGCCGATCGTGGTGAAATAGCTGCTGAGCTTCTTCGGATTGACGACGGCGTCGAACACCTCTGCGACGGGACGGCCGATGCGGCCGGAAATGCGGATTCCGAGAGACATGGCATTGCTCCTCTTCTTCATTGTGTCTGGACCCATTATGTTATAAAAATATAACATGTCAAGCGAATCAACCGATGACCCTGTTTTCAAGGCGCTGGCGCATCATCGCCGCCGCGAGATCCTCGATCTGCTCAAGGATGGCCCCCGCACCACAGGGGCCCTTTGCGACATGTTTCCTGACATGGATCGCTGCACGGTGATGCAGCATCTGAAAGTGCTGGAAGAAGCCGATCTGGTCATCGCCAGGAAGGAAGGGCGCGAACGCTGGAACCATCTGAACAGCCTGCCGATCAAGCAGATCTACGATCGCTGGATCAGCGCCTACGCCGGCCATGCCCTGTCGATCCTCGATCGGCTGAGAAGCGATCTCGAAGGCCAGCCGGAACAATGACCGGGCACCCCACCTTGCCTCCCGGCCGGCCGCAATCCTATGCTGACCAAAAGACAAGAGACGGGACAGAGATGACGATATCGGGGGCCGGCATACGCCGCATGCGGCTGCTGCGCAGCATGAAGCAGCAACACCTCGCCGAACTCCTCGGCGTCAACCAGGCGACCGTCTCGCGCTGGGAGCGAGATCAACTTGCCCTGTCGCCGGAGCAGGCCGTCAGGCTGGAACGAATTTTCGCCGCGCCGCACCATGCCGTGGCCGATGCCGCATTGAAACGGCTGGTCGAGGACTGCCTCCGGCCTGTGCATCTGATCTGCGACAGCACCCACCGGCTGCTGTCCGCCTCCCGTCCTCGGCAGTCGGAATGGCGTGCACCGATCGGCGCTTTTCTCGGCCGCTCTCTTTTCCCCTACGCCTCCGCCGAGATCGCCGCCGCCGAACAATCGCTGGAGGCATGCGGCTGGCATGACGGCAGGCTCATGTCGTTGACATTCGATACCGGTGCCAACGGCAATGCGCGCCTGCCCATTGCCGCCGGCCGCGTCATCTGGGAACGGATCATGTTTTCCGACGGCAGCGCCGGTCGCCTCGTCACCACAGTCACCGAGCCTGCAGCTTTCCTGCACCCTCATGCATAATTTATGCGTTGTCTGAAAATGCCGGTCTTAATAGCCTCCGCCGTGTAAACGGTCTGGAGAAAATGCGATGACGATACTGGTGACGGGAAGCGCCGGCCACCTCGGCGAAGCGCTGGTGCGCGTCCTGAAGGCGCAAGGCCGATCGGCGCGCGGCGTCGACATCAAGCCTTCGGATTTCACCGACGCGGTCGGTTCCATCGGCGACCGCGCCTTCGTCCGGCAGGCGATGTCGGGCATCAGCTACGTCATCCATGCCGCCACACTGCACAAGCCGCATGTGGCCACTCATGGCAATCAGGAATTCGTCGACACCAATATCGGCGGCACGCTGAACCTGCTTGAAGAGGCGGCGGCCGCGCGCGTTGAAAGTTTCGTCTTCACCAGCACCACTAGCACCTTCGGCGCGGCATTGACGCCGGCCGCCGGCCAATCGGCCGCATGGATCACCGAGGACGTGCTTCCGATCGCGAGGAACATTTACGGCGTAACGAAGCTCGCTGCCGAAGGTCTGTGCGAACTCTTCGCTCGCAAATTCGGATTGCCGGTCGTTATTCTGAGGACGTCGCGTTTCTTTCCCGAAAGCGACGACGATCCCGACATTCGCAAGGCCTATTCGCCGGCAAATGCCCAGGCCAACGAGTTGCTCCATCGCCGCGTCGATATCGCCGATGTGGTCGGCGCCCATCTGATCGCCCTCGAAAGGGCACGTCCGATCGGCTTCGGTCGCTACATCATCTCGGCCACCACGCCGTTTTCACCAGACGATCTCGCCGACATCAGGCGCGACGCGCCTGCGGTCGTCGAGCGGCTCTTTCCGGGAGCCCGCGGCCTCTATGCCGAACGCGGCTGGAAGATGTCCCCGGCACTCGACCGCGTCTACGTCAACGAGCGCGCACGGCGCGAACTCGGCTGGCAGCCGCGCTATGATTTCCGCTTCGTGCTCGATTGCCTGGGGGAGAATCGCGAATGGCGCAGCCCATTGTCGCTCGAGGTCGGCTCCAAAGGCTATCACGACGAAATTTTCGCCGAAGGCCCCTATCCGGTCGATTAATGCATGTCGCCCGGAAGTGTGCAGCGGTTCCGGGACAACGACATGCATCAGCGCGTCGCATGAATCAAATTTGATGCGACGCGCTTTAGGACGCTGAATCGCCGAAGCGAGAATGCGTCCTCCAGATATCACGATGCCGTCATAAAGGAAGTAGTCGCACCTGCGAAAAAAAGGCGGACGCGCGCCGCGTCGCCTGTCGATCTGCTGCCTTTGCCGGCGATGGAGAGAAAGTGCGATCCACGACGACCGATGGATGTTTACGATCCTGGGCGCCTACAAACGTAGGTGGGCACCGTGTGTCCAGGCCCACGGGCCTGGCCAGGGACAGCTCCCTTTGGATCGAGTATGGCCCCAGGGATTGTGGTTCCTGTCGAGAGGCGCAGACCGCATCGCGATATATAAGGTCGTTTGCGCCGGCGCGCCAGTGGCGACCGCAGGCCGCGCCGATTTAATTGAGATCAGTTGAGCTCGGGGGCGGTGCGGCCGTTCAGCTTGTCGGTGATGCCCCGGATGCGGCTCGACACCTCGCTGAGTGCCGCCGCCAGCGTTTCCTCGGTGCGGGCGGTTGCGGCAAGCACGGTATCGCGGTTGCCGCGCAGCGACTCGAGCTCGGATTCCAGCCCGGCGATGCGGCGCGTCAGCTCGGCAATCTCGTCCATGATCATGATGCCGGCCATGACGGTGATCCGGAGGTCGCCGATCTCGCCGAACTGATCCTTGAGATGGCCGACATAGCGATCGAAACGAGTGGCGAGGTCGGTCAGATGATCCTCCTGCCCTTCCTCGCAGGCCATGCGATAGGCCTTGCCGTCGATCGTCACCGTCACCTGCGCCATGTCATATTCTTTCTCATCAGCGATCCAGAACCGCGCGGATCGTTTCCATGGCCGTCACCAGCCGCCGCGATACCTCGCGGTTGACCTCTTCCAGCCGGTTGGCACGGAATTCGGCCTGGTCGAGCTCCTGCGCCAGCCGGGATCGGTCGGCGTGCACGCGCCGGACCTCGCCCTCGATCTCGCCCTGCTCGCGCTGCCGCTCGATGCGCATGTCGACGGCGTTTTCGAGGCTCGAAATCGCCTGTCTCAGCTCGTTGAGCGCTGCTTCCATGGTTTTGCCTGTGGGCATCATGCCTTTCCGATTCCCGCGCAGGATCCGCGAATCGGCACTCTGCACCGATCCTGTGATTTCAAAAAGGATATGCAGCTCGCCAACGGCCCGTCAATAAATCTCCCCACCCGTCCGCCGGCCTATCTTGTGGATGAGCGTTTTATCGGTGCCTCCCGCATAAAATTTGTCTTTTGTATAATCGCGCGAGCAAATGTCAAAAATCGCCGCAACCCCGCCGGATTCGGCCCGCCATTTATTGACTCGCCCGTCTTAACTGCTATGTCTCTGCCGCTTTCACTTGATGGTCTTGGAGGCTCGAGGCCATCCCCCGACACCCGAGCTTGCGGAAAAGCGATGACCTCTCCCGAACAAAACGACCGGATGGCGAATGCGATCCGTTTCCTCGCCATGGATGCCGTTGAAAAGGCAAATTCCGGCCACCCCGGCATGCCGATGGGCATGGCTGACGTGGCAACGGTCCTGTTCACCAAATATCTGCGCTTCGACCCCAAGAAGCCGCACTGGCCGAACCGCGACCGCTTCGTGCTGTCGGCCGGCCATGGCTCCATGCTGCTCTACTCGCTGCTCTATTTGACCGGCTATCCCGACATGACGGTCGAGGATCTGAAGCAGTTCCGCCAGATCGGCTCGAAGACTGCCGGCCACC
The DNA here is from genome assembly GCF_003013335.1 of Rhizobium sp. H4. Classification (NCBI taxonomy): domain Bacteria; kingdom Pseudomonadati; phylum Pseudomonadota; class Alphaproteobacteria; order Hyphomicrobiales; family Rhizobiaceae; genus Rhizobium; species Rhizobium sp. H4. The sequence goes on along the minus strand of NZ_PSOW01000005.1, from coordinate 269,848 downwards.
CGGAATACGGCCATGCCACCGGCATCGAAACCACCACGGGCCCGCTCGGCCAGGGCATCGCCAACGCCGTCGGCATGGCGATCGCCGAACGCAAGCTGCGCGATGAATTCGGTCCGGAGCTGCAGGACCACTACACCTACGTCATCAATGGCGACGGCTGCCTGATGGAAGGCATCAGCCATGAAGCCATCGCCCTTGCCGGCCACCTGAAGCTGAACAAGCTGATCCTCTTCTGGGACAACAACTCGATCACCATCGACGGCGCCGTCTCGCTGTCGGATTCGACCGACCAGATCGCCCGCTTCAAGGCCGTTCACTGGAACACGATCGAGATCGACGGCCACGATCAGGCCGCCATCGCCGATGCGATCGAAGCCGCCCACAAGTCCGACCGCCCGACCCTCATCGCCTGCAAGACGGTCATCGGCTTCGGCGCTCCGAACAAGGCCGGCAGCCACAAGGTTCACGGCAGCCCGCTCGGCGCGGATGAAATCGCAGCGACCCGCAAGGCTCTGAATTGGGATTATGAGCCCTTCGTCGTTCCCTCCGATGTTCTCGACGCATGGCGCTCGGCCGGCACCCGCTCCGACAACATCGTCAAGGCGTGGGAAGAAACGCTCGCCAATTCACCTGTCAGGGCCGAGTTCAGCCGCCGTATGGCGGGCGATCTGCCGGAAGGCTTCGACGCGGCGATCACCGACTACAAGAAGAAACTCGCCGAGACCAAGCCGACCGTCGCCACCCGCAAAGCGTCTGAGGATGCGCTCGAAATCATCAACGGCTTCCTGCCGGAGACGCTCGGCGGCTCCGCCGACCTGACGCCGTCGAACAACACCAAGACCAGCCAGATGGTCTCCATCACCCCGACGGATTTCAAGGGCCGTTACATGCACTGGGGCATCCGCGAGCACGGCATGGCATCCGCCATGAACGGTATCTCGCTGCACGGCGGCCTCATCCCTTATGGCGGCGGCTTCATGATCTTCTCGGATTATTGCCGCCCGCCGATCCGCCTCTCGGCGCTGATGGGCATTCGTGTCATCCACGTCCTGACGCATGACTCGATCGGCGTTGGCGAAGACGGCCCGACCCACCAGCCGGTCGAGCAGATCGCCGGCCTGCGTGCCGTTCCGAACCTGCAGGTCTTCCGTCCGGCCGACGCCGTCGAGACGGCGGAATGCTGGCAGATCGCCATCAAGAGCAAGAACCGTCCGTCCGCGCTGGCTCTCACCCGCCAGAACCTGACGACCGTCCGTACCGAGTATAATGAGAAGAACCTCTGCGAGCTCGGCGCCTACACGCTCGCCGGCAACGCCGATGCCAAGGTGACGATCTTCGCTTCCGGCTCCGAGGTCGAAATCGCCGTCGCCGCCCGCGCGACCCTCGAAGCCAAAGGGGTTTCGGTGCGCGTCGTGTCGGTCCCCTGCACGGAGCTGTTTTTCGAGCAGCCGGACGCCTATCGCAAGGATATTCTCGGCAACTCGCCGGTCAAGATCGCCGTCGAAGCCGCCGTCCGCGAAGGCTGGGACGCTTTCATCGGACCGGAAGGCAGCTTCGTCGGCATGAAGGGCTTCGGCGCCTCTGGCCCGGTCAAGGACGTCTACAAGCATTTCGGCATCACTGCCGACGCCGTCGTTGCGGCTGCGGAAGCAAAGCTTTAAAGAGGGCGCCTGAGGCGCTCTCCATCTCCTCAATTCCAGGCCCTCTCTATCGGGCCCTATTCTATCGGGAGTGAATGAACATGACAGTCAAGGTTGCCATCAATGGTTTCGGCCGCATCGGCCGTAACGTCCTCCGCGCTATCGTCGAATCCGGCCGCACCGACATTGAAGTCGTCGCCATCAACGACCTCGGCCCGGTGGAGACCAACGCCCACCTGCTGCGCTACGACTCGATCCACGGCAAGTTCCCGGCAAACGTGAAGGTCGAAGGTGACACGATCACCGTCGGCAACGGCAAGCCGATCAAGGTCACGGCGATCAAGGATCCGGCGACGCTTCCGCACCGCGAACTCGGCGTCGACATTGCCATGGAATGCACCGGCATCTTCACCGCCCGCGACAAGGCTGCCGCCCATCTGACGGCCGGGGCCAAGCGCGTTATCGTCTCGGCCCCTGCCGACGGGGCCGATTTGACGGTCGTCTACGGCGTCAACCATGACCAGCTCACCAAGGAGCACATGGTCATCTCCAACGCCTCCTGCACCACCAACTGCCTGGTGCCGGTCGTCAAGGTTCTCGACGACGCCGTCGGCATCGACCACGGCTTCATGACGACCATCCACTCCTATACCGGCGACCAGCCGACGCTCGACACGATGCACAAGGACCTGTATCGCGCCCGCGCAGCTGCCCTCTCCATGATCCCGACCTCGACGGGTGCTGCCAAGGCCGTCGGCCTCGTGCTGCCGCACCTGAGGGGCAAGCTCGACGGCACCTCGATCCGCGTTCCCACCCCGAACGTCTCGGTCGTCGACTTCAAGTTCGTCGCCAAGAAGGCGACCACGGTCGGCGAAATCAACGAAGCCATCCAGGCTGCGGCAAACGGCAAGCTGAACGGCATCCTCGGCTACACCGACGAGCCGCTCGTCTCCCGTGACTTCAACCACGACAGCCACTCCTCGATCTTCGCCACCGACCAGACCAAGGTCATGGAAGGCAACTTCGTGCGCGTCCTGTCGTGGTACGACAACGAGTGGGGCTTCTCCAGCCGCATGTCGGACACGGCCGTCGCCTTTGCCAAGCTCATCTGAGAGCCTGACGAACGAATAATCGCAAGCGGCCCGGGAAACCGGGCCGTTTTGTTATAGGCGCCACGCCGGATCGATTGCAAAACCTGATATGGTGCGCCAAGCCCTAACCGCATCGCGGCCGGGCAGATAGGGAGAGATGCATGGATTACTTTACCGTTGAGATCGCCGGCCGCGCCATTGCCAGCTTTCGCTCGAAAAACCATGAGCAGGCGACGCATTTCTTCGAGGCGGAAGATTTTCGCGACGACCTGACCATCCTGGAGTCCGAGGGCAAGCCCCTGTGGGACCGCAAGGCCGCGCTCAGCCTGCGCAAGGCGACCGCCGAGGAAGCCAGTGAAGTCGAGCACGCCTATGAATTCGATGACGATCCGCAAAGGACCATCGACGACGAATTCGTCGTTTTCCTGGTTCCGGTCGAGGATCTGACTGACGATGGTGACGACACCTCAGACTGAGCATCGTCTTCCTGTTTTGAAAGCCGCTTCGAAGCGACGGGTTCGGTGGCCGCCAGGATGGAATCACGGTTGGCAATCCGCTGTCCAATCGTGATAGACTGAGGCTGAAATGACCCAAGCGGAGGCGATAAATGGCAGAGCCGCAAAAACGCTTGTCCCACACCAGCCTCAAGCGACGGCAGCGGTTTCATCCCAAGCGGGACGTCCGGCCTGCCGTGCTGGCAAAGGCTGATCGTCTGGTGATCCGTTTTGTCGCGGCGATCGGCCTTGCGTTTCTCGCCGTCATCATACTTCAGGCAGTGTTGGGATAGCACTCGCTCAATCCGGCGCTGCAATCCCCTCCTCCCGTCATCGGGCAAGACGAACGGGGCGCGTGAACGCAGAAGCGTGCCTTATCCCGTCGCCATTCGCAGATAACGGCAGGAAAAATCGATCTTCCTGGCTTTCGCCCTGCTCTTGCCTGATTTGCTTATACATTCTTTGTAGAGAATTTCTCCCGTAGCATTTCCGTGTCGGTCGCCGTCCGGCGGTCGTTCAGCAGCATGATGCAGCACGAGACGAGGTTAAGCCGCAAGGCCTACCCTTCTCTGCCGTTTTGCCGTTTACTGATGGACCGACGCGCGTGGTGGAGGGTGGAAATAGACGGATCGGCCGGAGGGTGGCCATATCCGCGAAGTAGAAAGGAGCGGGCATGGAAGCGTTCTATATCGTGGTGCTGGTTGCGACGGCGCTCGTGCTTATGGCCGCTTTTTCCAGCCTTCTCGCCTTCCGCTTCGGCGCGCCGCTGCTGCTGCTGTTCCTGATGATCGGCCTTGCCGCCGGCGTCGATGGCCTTGGCATCGAGTTCAGCAACAACTATCTCGCCTATATTCTCGGCTCCATAGCGCTCGCGGTCATCCTGTTCGATTCCGGCTTCGGTACACCGATGCAGGCCTTCCGGCTCGCGGCCGTTCCCTCTCTCACGCTCGCCTCTGTCGGTGTGCTGATCACCGCCTCGCTCTTTGCCGTCGCCGCCATGTGGCTTTTGAATTTCACCTGGCTGGAAGGTCTGCTGCTCGGCTCGATCGTGGCCTCGACGGATGCCGCCGCCGTCTTCTTCCTGCTGCGCATCGGCGGCATCAATATCCGCGACAAGGTGCGCTCGACGCTCGAAGTCGAATCCGGCACCAATGATCCGATGGCGATCTTCCTCACCATCGCCCTTGTCGAAGTGCTGGCGAGCGGCGAGCGTTATGCCGGCATCAATATCGGCATGCTCGCCATGTTCGTGCAGCAGATGGGCCTTGGCGTCATCCTCGGCCTGCTCGGCGGCATGATGATCGTGCTGATCGTCAGCAAGCTCGATACCGATCGCGGCCTGACGCCGATCTTCGTGCTGGCTCTCGCCCTTCTCGTCTTCTCCTTTACCGGCGCGGTCGGCGGCAGCGGCTTCCTTGCCGTTTACGTCGCCGGCATCTACGCCGGAAACCGCAAGATGCAGGCGATCGGCACCATCAAGCGCTTTCAGGACGGCATGACCTGGCTCGCGCAGATCATCATGTTCCTGGTGCTCGGCCTGCTCGCCACGCCGTCGCAATTCCCGGTGATCATCGTGCCGGCCATCCTGCTCGCCCTCTTCCTGATCTTCATCGCCCGGCCGCTGGCGATTTGGCTGTCGCTGCTTCCCTTTGATTACACCCAGCAGGAAATCGGTTTCGTCGCCTGGGTCGGTCTGCGCGGCGCCGTCTCCATCCTGCTCGCCATCATGCCGATCCTCGGCGGGCTGGAAAACGGCCAGATCTTCTTCAACACGGCCTTCATCATCGTGCTGGTCTCGCTGCTGCTCCAGGGCTGGACGATCAAACCGGTTGCCAAGAAGCTCGGCCTGATCATTCCGCCGCGCATCGGCGCCGTCGACAAGGTCGAGGTCGACCTGCCGGGTGCCGCCAACCACGAACTGCTCTCCTATCGCGTCATCAAGGATAGTCCTGTGCTACGCGGCGAGCGCATTCCTCGCTGGGCAACCCCCTCGCTTGTCATCCGCGACGGCAAATCGATGCGCTATCAATATGCCGGGCGGCTGCGCGAGAACGATCTCGTCTATCTTTTCATCGTACCGAGCTATTCCCGCCTGCTCGACCGGCTCTTCGCCAGCCGTGCACCGGTGGACGAAGACGATGCCGAATTCTTCGGTGCCTTCGCGCTCTCGCCTGCCCGCCCCGCCGCCGATCTCGACGCCGCCTACGGTCCCGGCCTGCTCAACGAATCCGAAAAGGGCCTGACGATCGCCGAATTGATGCGCCAGCGCCTCGGCGGCAAGGCCGATTATGCCGACCGCGTCCGTCTCGGCTCGATCATTCTCATCGTCCGCGATCTCGACGAGCACGACCACGTCACCTCCGTCGGCATGTCGCTCGAAGCGGTCGAACCGGCAATCACTCTGCCGATCTTCATCAATCTCAAGGACATCATCCAGCGCATCCGCGACCGGCTGAAGGGACGCCGGAACCGCGATGCGGCAGCCTCCGAAAACGCGCCGAAAGCATCGGCCGGACGCGAGGAAGCCAGACGCGAAAACGGCCGTTGAACGCCTTGCGTCTCGAATGATCCTTGCTATGGTCGGCGCAACTCCCGCCAACCAAGACTGGATCCTCCCCATGCCTGCTTTCAAGACCCTCGACGATCTTTCCGACCTCAGCGGCAAGCGCGTGCTCGTCCGCGTCGACCTCAACGTTCCGGTCAAGGATGGCAAGGTCACCGATACGACACGCATCGAGCGTGTGGCGCCGACGATCCTCGAATTGTCCGACAAGGGCGCCAAGGTGATCCTGCTCGCCCATTTCGGCCGGCCGAAGGATGGCCCGTCGCCGGAACTGTCGCTGTCGCTGATCGCCCCTTCCGTCGAGGAAGTGCTCGATCATGCCGTGCTGACTGCCTCCGACTGCATCGGCGAGGCCGCCGCCTCGGCCGTCGCCGCGATGAATGACGGCGATATCCTGCTGATGGAAAACACCCGCTTCCACAAAGGCGAGGAGAAGAACGAGCCCGACTTCACCAAGGCGCTTGCCGCCAACGGCGATATTTATGTCAACGACGCCTTCTCCGCCGCTCATCGCGCCCATGCCTCGACCGAGGGCCTTGCTCACCATCTGCCGGCCTATGCCGGCCGCACCATGCAGGCCGAACTGGAAGCACTGGAAAAGGGCCTCGGCGCCCCGGCCCGCCCGGTGGTCGCCATCGTCGGCGGCGCCAAGGTCTCCACCAAGATCGACCTCCTGATGAACCTGGTGAAGAAGGTCGACGCGCTGGTCATCGGCGGCGGCATGGCCAACACATTTATCGCCGCCCGCGGCACCAATGTCGGCAAGTCGCTCTGCGAGCATGATCTTGCCGAAACCGCCAAGCAGATCATGATCGAGGCGGCGACATCAGGCTGCGCCATCATCCTGCCGGAGGACGGCGTCGTCGCCCGCGAATTTAAGGCGGGTGCCGCCAACGAGATAGTCGATATCGACGCCATTCCCGCCGATGCCATGGTGCTCGACGTCGGGCCGAAATCGGTCGAGGCTATCAACGCCTGGATCGAGCGCGCCGCAACGCTCGTCTGGAACGGGCCGCTCGGCGCCTTCGAAATCGAGCCCTTCGACACCGCAACGGTTGCTGCCGCGAAATACGCCGCTGAGCGCACTGCAGCCGGAAAGCTCACCTCGGTTGCCGGCGGTGGCGACACCGTCTCCGCGCTCAACCATGCCGGCGTTGCCGACGATTTCACCTATGTCTCGACCGCCGGTGGCGCCTTCCTCGAATGGATGGAAGGCAAGGAACTCCCCGGCGTCGCCGTCCTCAACGCCGCCAGATAAGACCGAGCGCCTTGGCGCGAAAAAAGCATCCGGCGTCGCACCTTGCAATAGGCGGTGCGGCGCCGCTAAGGCAATTTGGCAGGTTTTACATGTGGATAGACCGCGGTGGCGAGGAGCCTTCCGCGGTCTTTTGCCCAAGGGCTGGAAAAAATCCCATTTTTTCAAACGATTGAATTGATTTCAATCGTTTCAATGACTTAGCCTTCCATTTTCCTCACTATAAACTTCTGTTATCGCCGTCCTATATTCTTAAACCGCCGATATTAACGCTGTGGAGAGATCGAATGAGCGAACGACTGGAAGACATTGCAGTGCAGATGGTTGCGGGCGGCCGGGGACTGCTTGCGGCTGACGAATCGACCTCCACCATCAAGAAGCGTTTCGACACGATCAATCTCGAATCGACCGAAACCAGCCGCCGCGACTACCGCGAGATGCTCTTCCGCTCCGACGAGGCGATGAAGAAATATATCTCCGGCGTCATCCTTTTCGAAGAGACGCTTTTCCAGAAGGCCGCCGACGGCACGCCTTTCGTCGACATCATCCGCGCTGCCGGTTCCATTCCCGGCATCAAGGTCGATACCGGCGCCAAGCCGATGGCCAAATTCCCCGGCGAAACCATCACCGAAGGCCTCGACGGCCTCGGCGAGCGCCTTGCCCGCTATTATGAAGCCGGCGCCCGCTTCGCAAAATGGCGCGGCGTCATCGCCATCTCGTCCTCGCTGCCGACCCGCGGCTCGGTCCGTGCCAACGCTCAGGCGCTCGCCCGCTATGCAGCTCTCTGCCAGGAAGCCAAGATCGTACCGATCGTCGAGCCGGAATGCCTGATGGACGGCAAGCCGGGCGACCACAATATCGACCGCTGCGCCGAAGTAACCGAATCCACCCTGCGCATCGTCTTCGAAGAACTGGCCGAAGCCCGCGTCAGCCTCGAAGGCATGATCCTGAAGCCGAATATGGTCATCGACGGCAAGAACGCCCGCAAGGCATCGGTCGAGGAAGTTGCCGAGCGCACCGTCCGGGTGCTGAAGCGCACGGTTCCCTCTGCGGTTCCCGGCATCGCCTTCCTTTCCGGCGGCCAGACGACGGAAGAAGCGACTGCCCACCTTTCCGCCATCAACGGCCATGACCTGCCCTGGCTCGTCACTTTCTCCTATGGCCGCGCCCTGCAGGACAGCGCCCTCAAAACCTGGAACGGCAAGCCGGAAAATGTCGCCGCCGGCCAGCGCGAATTCACCCACCGCGCCGAGATGAACAGCCTCGCCGCCAAGGGCAGCTGGAAGAAAGACCTGGAACAGGCCGCCTGATTTTGGACTTGGGATTCGGGCAGGGGCAGCGAACGCAGCGTTGCCGCTCCCGCCCGGTCCCCTCGCCTTCCTCATTCCTGTGCACCTTAGGGCTTCGCCCAACGGAGGTCACAGGAGGGAGCATATGGTGAGTGCCGGCCGAATGAAGCACCCGTTGCGGTGTGCCTGTGTACGCCGGCCGCGAGTTTGGCGAGAACGCCAACCTCACCCTCCGTCATCCCAGGCCTTGAGCCTGGGATCCATGCGACTGCTGCTGACGGATGCGGTGTGGATACTCGGCTCAAGGCAAGCTCAAGGCAAAGCATGACGGACCGTGGGGTCGGCACGAGAAACCATTCACAGCGCACGCCCGTGTCAGCGACGCCATCCGCTGGCGAAACCAGACAATGTCACGGCCTCAACTGACTTGTGAGGGGAGCTTGGAGAGACGCCGGGGACAATAAGTTCGGCGCGTAAGACGCTTCCCTCTCATTGTCACGGCGACAAGAAACCACTTCATTCCCTTAAGAACCATGCTTACTCATAACGGCCCGTCACCACTGGAGCCGCCATGAACACCCTCTCCTACGTCACCGTCGACGTCTTCACGTCCACCCGCTTCGAGGGCAATCCGCTTGCCGTCATTTCCGATGCCCGGGGCTTGAGCGATGCGGCGATGCAGAAGATCGCCACCGAGTTCAACTATTCCGAAGTCACCTTCGTCCTGCCGCCGGAAGATCCGCGGAATTCGGCCCGCGTGCGCATCTTCACGCCGACGATGGAAATACCCTTCGCCGGCCATCCGAATGTCGGCACCGCCTATGTGCTCGGCCGGCAGGCGGAGATCTTCGGCAAGCCGGTCGGCGACAGGCTGCGCTTCGAGGAAAAGGCCGGCATCGTCGAAGTCGACCTGAAACGCAACCACGGACAGATCGAGGCCACCGCCATCCGCGCGCCGCGGCCGCTGACGGTCGGCGATACTATTGCCGAGGAAACCGTCGCCCGTTGCATCTCGCTCGATCCCAGCGCCGTCGTCACCACCACCCACGCGCCGGTCTTTGCCTCCGTCGGCCTGAATTTCGCCGTCGCCGAATTGAAGGGGCTCGAAACCCTGGCCGCCGCCCGCCCGAACCTCGCCGGCTTCCAGGCGGCCGCAGGCCGCCATACGACGAGCGGCCACGACTTCTCGCTCTTTGTCTATGCCAGATCGGCCGAGAACCCGTGGAACATTCGCGCCCGCATGTTCGCGCCCCTCGACAACGTGCCCGAGGACCCGGCCACCGGCAGCGCTTCGGCCGCACTCGGCGCCTATCTCGTGTCGCTTGCGCCGGAAGCCGATATGGACGTCCGCATCACCATCGAACAAGGCGTTGAAATGGGCCGCCGCAGTATCATTGCCCTTGATGTCGTGAAATCGCGGGGCATCGTCACCGATGTCGTCATCTCGGGACGCTGCGTTTCCGTCATGCGCGGAGAAATCATCCTGCAGGACTGACGATCCGGGATGGAGTGCGGGCTTACATCAGGAAGTCGCGCGACAAGAGCGCCACGGCCCAGACACCGAAGGCGATGAGCGCGATCTTCCAGAAATCCATGCGCCGCCGGAGGCCGGGGAACCCGAGCGGCTTGATCACCTGTATCGCCATGGCAAGCATGAGCAGCAAGGCTATCAGCTTTGTCATGCTTTATTTTTTCCGTTTTTCGGAATGTCACAGGACGGACATTTTTCCGCGCGAACAAGAGGATCTCGACACGCCGTAAAGAGATTCCGGGGCACAATCAATCATCTTGAGGCTGGCCAGACGCAGGTCTCGCCTTATGTCCGTTTACAATTGCTGAGACCGAGCTGGGGAAATGAAGAGAAATCTGCTGTCCGTCGCCGCGTTGCTGTTTGGCACGCTCTTCCTTTTCATGGGCAACGGCCTACAGGGCATCCTGCTCCCGGTGCGCGGTAATATCGAAGGATATACCACGACAACGCTCGGCCTGCTTGGCACCTCATGGGCCGGCGGCTTCGTCATCGGCTGCCTGGTGGCGCCGAAACTGGTGCGCCGCGTCGGCCATGTCAGAGCCTTTTCCGGCTTCATCTCGATCATCGCCATCATCGCGCTGGTGAGCGGCATCATCATCGATCCAATCTGGTGGGTGGTCCTGCGCACCGTCACCGGTTTCTCCACTGCCGGCACGTCGATGATCATCGAAAGCTGGCTGAACGAGCGTGCGAGCAACGAAAGCCGCGGCGCAATATTCTCCCTCTACATCTGCATCACGCTGATCGGCGTCGTCGCCGGCCAGATGATGATCCCGCTCGAGGACGTGCGTACGCCGGTGCTGTTCATGATCTGCGGCATATTCTATTGCATCGCCATGCTGCCGACGACGCTTTCGACCGCCGCCTCGCCGCAGCCGCTGAAGGCCGTTCGCCTCGACCTGCCGGCGCTCTACCGCAATTCGCCCGTCTCCTGCCTCGGCATCCTGCTCGTCGGCATCGCCAACGGCGCCTATGGCACGCTGGGCGCCGTCTTCGGAGCCGGCGCCGGTCTTTCCGACACCAGCATCGCCGTCATGATGAGCGCCACCATCTTCGCCGGCGCCATGATGCAGCTGCCGGCCGGCCGACTTTCCGATCGGATCGACCGGCGCTACGTGCTCGCCGCCATGTCGGCGATCGCCGCCCTCGCCGGCCTGCTGATCTTCATGCTCCACCCGACATCGCCCGCCTTGCTGATCGGGTTGGTTGTCCTTTACGGCGCGGTGGCCAATACGCTCTACCCGATCGCCGTCGCTCACGCGAACGACTTCGCGGCATCGGAGGATTTCGTCAAGGTCTCCGGCGGACTGCTGCTGCTCTACGGCATCGGCACCGTCATAGGCCCGACGCTCGGCGGCCCCGTGATGTCGGTCATCACCCCGCACGCGCTGTTCCTGGTCACCGCCGTCGCCCATGTGCTGATTACCGTTTATGCCATTATCAGAAGCCGCATCCGCGCCGCCGTCCCGGCCAGCGACCGCGACGCCTATACGACGATCCCGACCGGCACTTCGCCGATGCTGACGCCGCAAAGCATGTCGCTCGCCGATCGCGGCACCGGCAAGTCTCCCGAAAGCGGCGATTCCGCTGTAAAGTTCGGATAGAGCGTCCCGCAAACCGCGCCCGCGATTTGCTCCGTGGCTCGCCAAACCAGAAATGCTCTTGGTACGGGTGGACTTGCGCCAGATCGGCCTAAATCTCGATTCCGTATCGCCTGTATTTTCCGGCATCATGTTGCCAACAGCACGGAGGAGAACCAATGAGCTTTATCGATGACGACAGGCCGCAGAAGAAAACCGCCCACGAGGTCGGCGCCGATCTCTCCCTGCTGTCGGTGGATGAGCTGAAGGCACGGGTGGAATTGCTGAAAGCAGAGATCGCCCGGCTCGAAGCCGAAGCCGCCCTCAAAGCCTCCGGACGGCAGGCGGCTGAAAGCTTCTTCCGCTCATGATCGGTTAAAAGCCGCGAAAAACAAGACCATAGGCAGGCAAAATGAGCCTGCCTCAAGTCTTCATTCGGCACAATGTTAATAAATTATTAAGCTTTATAAGGTATTACTGTATTCATCCAGACTTTCTCTGGATTTCAGACAGTTTTCCACGCGGTGAATTGGTCTGATTTTTCTCCCTGTTTTACCTTGAGAGCCGCTTTTGCGGCTCTTCTTTTTGCTGCGGCCGGCGCATTTCCATGAAACTGTGGAGATTAACCCTTTCTTAAGAAACGGCTTGCGCATTTGCGCTAATGATACCATCTTAACGTCATAAAGACCGGACGCGGAAACTTTTCCGTCGGAGCCGGCGTTACCTGACCATAAGTAGCTGCGTGCAACAGGGACTATTGCGATGTCGGAAGTTGGATTGAACACGATCAGTTTTGCGGGCCGCGCGGCTGCATCCTCGCAGTTCAAGGCGCTTTATGCCGAAGGCATGTCGCTGGTCGAAGAGACCGCCGCCTATCTCGACGGCCAGGGCCGCGCAGCCTCCAAGGTTCTGCCGCGCATGGCGTCTGTCCTCTACGCCGCTGAATCGATGCGGCTGACCACCCGCCTGATGCAGATGGCCTCCTGGCTGCTGCTGCAGCGCGCCGTCAACAACGGCGAGATGTCCCGCGACCAGGTGCTGGCCGAAAAGAACAAGGTTCGCCTCGACGGCTTCAACGTCGACCGCGCCGCACCGGGCTGGGGCGATCTGCCGGAATCCTTCCGCGATCTCGTCGAGCGCTCCCTGCGCCTGCAGAACCGCATCGCCTTGCTCGATCGCGAAATCTATCGTCCGGCCGAGGCCGTGATCGTCCACGATAATCAGAATAGCGTCCAGGCTCAGCTTTCCCTGCTGCAGACGGCTTTCGGCAACAACTGACTGGTTCCTGAGAGAATTCATATGTAACCGGCTGCGCTCCGCGCGGCCGGTTTTTTTGTTGCCGATGTGCCTCAGCATTCGTACAACGCAAAAAAGCCCGGCAAAGCCGAGCTCTTTCAAATTCCGTCGAGCAGAAGCGATTAGAGGCCGAGGCCGCCGAAACGCTTGTTGAACTTGGAGACGCGGCCGCCGCGGTCCATGAGCTGCTGGTTGCCGCCCGTCCAGGCCGGGTGCGACTTGGAATCGATCTCGAGATTCATGACAGCGCCTTCCGAACCCCAGGTCGAGCGGGTTTCGTATTCGGTGCCATCAGTCATGACTACCTTGATCGTGTGATAGTCGGGATGGATGCCTGCCTTCATAACAATCTTCCTGCGATACCGGAGTTCAATTTGCCGCATGCAGTTGCGGCCACCGAACCGATTGAATAAATGAAGCCGCAGTCGTGATGGCTACGGCTTCCCATTAGGATGGCGTGCCTATACATGAAGGACGCCGGGATAACAAGTGCCAACAGGCCGCATTAGCGGGTCCTTGAGGCGATCGGAGACGTTTTGGCAGAACAGGCACAAGCTGGGGAAAACAAAAGGCGCTCGCTGCGTCCGCTTGGGCGGCTGACGCCTTATGTCATGCGCTATCGCGGCTTGGTGGCCGGAGCGCTGATTTCACTGGCGCTTGCTGCCATCACCTCACTGGCGCTGCCGCTCGCCGTGCGCCGCATGATCGATCATGGCTTCACCCAGTCCGATGGCCGCTTCATCAACAGCTACTTCGCCATGCTGATGGTCATGGCCATCGTGCTCGCGATCGCCAGCGCGCTACGCTACTATTTCGTCATCACCATTGGCGAGCGCATCGTCGCCGATCTTCGCCGCGATGTCTTTGCCCATGTGACACGGCTGTCGCCCTCCTTCTTCGACGTCAACCAGTCCGGCGAAATCATCTCGCGGCTGACGGCCGACACGACGCAAATCAAATCCGCCGTCGGCGCCACCGCCTCGGTAGCGCTCAGGAACCTCATCCTCTGTCTCGGCGCCATGGGCATGATGGTCGTCACCTCGCCGAAACTTTCCAGCCTCGTCATCGGGGCGATCCCGCTGATCGTCTTCCCGCTCGTCGCCTTCGGCCGCTCGGTGCGCAGGCGTTCCCGCGCCGCTCAGGATACGCTTGCCGAAGCCTCCGCCTTCGCCAACGAGACGATCGCCGCAACCCGCACGGTACAGGCTTTCAACGGCGAGGATGCCGCAGCGACGCGCTACGGCGGTGCCGTTGAATCCGCCTATGAGGCCGCCGGCGCCGCCATCCGCTCGCGCGCCTTGCTGACGGGTATCGCCATCACGCTGATTTTCGGCAGCGTCGTCGCTGTGCTCTGGGTCGGCGCTCACAGCGTCCTTGCCGGCACGCTTTCGGCCGGCACGCTCGGTCAGTTCCTGCTCTATGCCGTCATCTCCGCCGGATCGCTCGGCGCACTGTCGGAGGTCTGGGGCGAACTCTCGCAGGCGGCCGGCGCTGCCGACCGTCTGACCGAGCTTCTCGACGAGGTCTCGCCGATCGCCGCCCCTGCCAGCCCCGAAGCCCTGCCCTCGCCCAGCCGCGGCCGCGTCGAATTTTCCGGCGTGCATTTCGCCTATCCCTCGCGCCCCGGCAAATCGGCATTGCACGGCTTAAGCTTTGCGATCGCGCCCGGCGAGACCGTCGCCATCGTCGGCCCCTCAGGCGCCGGCAAGAGCACCGTCTTTTCGCTGCTGCTGCGCTTTTACGACCCGCAGCAGGGCAGCGTGACGATCGACGGCGTCGACGCGCGGCTGACGACACCGGACGAGTTGCGCCAGCGCATTGCCATCGTGCCGCAGGACGTCACCATCTTTGCCGCTTCGATCCATGACAACATCGCCTTCGGCCGCCCCGGCGCCTCGCCAGAGGAGGTCCGCGCCGCAGCCCTTGCCGCCCAGGCCGACGAGTTCATATCCCGGCTGGAGAGCGGCTATGAGACCGAGGTCGGCGAACGCGGCGTCACCCTGTCGGGCGGCCAGCGGCAGCGCATCGCCATTGCCCGCGCCATCCTGAAGAACGCGCCCGTACTGTTGCTCGACGAGGCGACGTCTGCCCTTGACGCCGAAAGCGAGACCCTGGTGCAGAAGGCGCTCGACGGGCTGGTCGATGGCCGCACGACGCTCGTCATCGCCCATCGCCTGGCCACCGTCTTGAAGGCCGACCGCATCCTCGTCATGGACCAGGGCCGCGTCGTCGAGGAAGGCACGCATCAGAGCCTGATCCGCCACGGCGGCATCTATGCGCGGCTGGCGCGGCTGCAGTTCGACGCCGCGAACGAAGATGTACTCGCCGCCGCGAAATAGCCGACAGCCGCTTTTCTGAGGACAGCAACTAAAGTCTGACCTCTCTTGAACCTTCTCGCGGTTGTCTTTCGCGCCGCCCGCCCTACCCTCTTCATGCCCCTGGGTAGGGGATGGTTGTTGAAATCCTTGGGAGGAGATAGGAATGGCGCTTTCCGATATGACGCGACGCACGGGCCTTGCGCTCGCTTTCGGCCTGGCTGCAACGCTCGGTCTCGGCACGGCTTCCGTTGCCGCGGATTTTCCGGATCGCGCGATCACCATGGTCGTGCCCTTCGCGGCCGGCGGCTCGACCGACGTCGTCGCCCGTATCGTCGCGCAGAAGATGTCGGAGGATCTCGGCCAGCAGGTGATCGTCCAGAATGTCGCCGGCGCCGGCGGCAATCTCGGCGCCGGCAACGTCGCCCGCGCCGACCCCGACGGCTACACCATTCTAATGGGCACGGTCGCAACCCACGCCCTCAATCCGCTGATCCTCAAATCGACCCCCTATGATCCCGAGAAGGATTTCGCGCCGGTCTCGCTGCTCGTCGTCGTGCCGAACGTGCTGGTCGTCAATCCGGAACTGCCGGCAAAGACAGTGCCGGAACTGATCGCGCTCCTGAAGGCCGAGCCCGACAAATACAGTTACGCCTCGTCGGGCAACGGCACGCCGCTGCATCTGTCCGGCGAACTGTTCAAGAGTATGGCCGGCGTCAGCATGCAGCACATCCCCTATAAGGGCGCCGGCCCCGCCTTGAACGATGTCATCGGCAATCAGGTGCCGATCATGTTCGACAACCTGCCCTCGTCGTCCAGCCACATAAAGGCTGGCACGCTGAGGGCGCTGGCGGTGACGACGGCTGAGCGCGCACCCTCCTTCCCCGACGTGCCGACGGTCGCGGAATCCGGCATTCCAGGCTATG
The DNA here is from genome assembly GCF_003013335.1 of Rhizobium sp. H4. Classification (NCBI taxonomy): domain Bacteria; kingdom Pseudomonadati; phylum Pseudomonadota; class Alphaproteobacteria; order Hyphomicrobiales; family Rhizobiaceae; genus Rhizobium; species Rhizobium sp. H4. The sequence continues at coordinate 253,868 of NZ_PSOW01000005.1, read as the reverse complement.
AGACCTATACTTGGAACGCCCTCTTCGCGCCGGCAAAGACGCCGAGCGAGGTGGTAACGCGCCTCAACGCCTCGGCCAAGAAGGCGCTCGCCGATCCCGCCGTTGCCGAACGGATGAAGGAGTTCAGCGCCACCATTGTCGGCTCCACGCCGGAGGAACTCGCAGCCCATGTGAAAGCCGAGCTCGCCAAATGGGGGCCGGTCGTCAAGGGCGCGAACATCCAGATGGAATGACGCGGCGGCGTTCGCCGCACATCACGGGCGGCCAATGGAAACCATGTTGATGGACGCTGCCGCGCGGCATGTCTTCCACGCACAAGAAAGCGCGCCGACCTGGCGCATCATGCTTTGCGAAAATCGACGACGATTTTCGGGCGATTGCGTCAGGCACCCCAATTCTCATTAAGGTAGTGGAAAAGCTCGCCATTTTGCTCTAGCCTCCTCAATGCTGATGGTACAATTCAGCGTTTCGGGAGACATCCATGTACAAATTCGAAGTTTACAAGGATAAATCAGGCGAATTCCGCTTCCGCTTCAAGGCATCGAACGGGGAAACCATGTTCCTGTCCGAAGGCTACAAGGCGAAGGCCTCGGCCATGAGTGCCATTGAATCCATCAAGAAGAACACGCCAGGCGCCGACATCGTCGATCAGACGAAGGCCGAAGCCTGAGCAGGACGGCACGGGCGGCGTGAGCGCCGCCCTGCCTTTTTGCGCCCTTGAGCGGCGCTGGTGCCTTTGAGCCCGGCTCACCCGCGTTCGGATTTCCGGCGCCGTTTCCTTTTTCAAGTATTTTTCAAAGCCATGTCGAAAGGACCGCCGCTCGCGCCTCATTGTCTCGGAACGGCTGAGCCGCTCTACCAGGCATAAAGGCTTTCGTCGGCCTGCCTGGAAGGCCAACAACGAGATCAGGAGTTTTCCATGCAATATGCTCTCATCATTCGCGAAGCCCCCGAAGATTTCGCCCGCCGCAGCGATCCTGCCTATCGCGACGGTTGGGTCGCCTACAGCAAGGCGCTCGCGCAGGCAGGAATCATGACCGGCGGCGCCGGCCTGACAGCCCCTGATACCGGCACGATCCTGCGCCGCAAAGGCGAGGATCACGATGTCCAGGACGGTCCCTATCCGGAAGGCAAGGAACAGCTCGGCGGCTTCTATCTGATCGAGGTCCCAGATATCGATACCGCGCTGGAATGGGCGACCCGCGTTCCGATCTCCGACAAGGGCTCGGTCGAGGTGCGCCCGCGCCTGCAGATGTGAGGCGGCAATGTCCGCCAATGCCGGACGCGCCGCCGAACAGGTAGCGCGTCAGTCTTACGGCAAGCTGATCGCCTTTCTCGCCGCCCGCTCGCGTGACGTGCCGGCGGCGGAAGACGCATTGTCGGAGGCGCTGGCTTCGGCCTTACGCGTCTGGCCGGAGCGCGGCATTCCTGGCAATCCGGAAGCCTGGCTGCTGGTCGCCGCTCGCCGCAACCTCATGCAGGCGGCCCGCCACCGCATCGTCGCGGCCAACGCCCAAACGACGATATCGCTCGCCTTCGAGGAAGCGGAGGAGCGCATGAACGAGGCTGGCAATTCCGTTTTTCCCGATGAGCGGCTGAAGCTGCTCTTTGCCTGTACCCACCCTGCCATCGACAGCTCCGTGCATACGGCGCTGATGCTGCAGACGGTTCTCGGCATCGAGGCGAGAACCGTCGCACGGGCCTTCGTCGTTTCGCCGCAAGCGATAAGCCAGCGGCTGGTGCGGGCCAAGGTGAAGATCCGTGATGCCGGCATTCCCTTCGCCGTTCCGCCTCGGCCCGCCCTGCCGGAGCGGCTGGCCGCCGTGCTCTCGGCAATCTACGTTGCCTACGGCCTCGGATGGGATGGCCTTGACGGCGAGGAGGCGCACCAGTCGCTTGCCGCCGAAGCGATCTGGCTCGGCCGGGCGCTGCTGACGGTGCTGCCGGACGAGCCGGAAGCGATCGGCCTCCTGTCGCTGATGCTTCACTGCGAAGCCCGCCGTGATGCCCGACGCGACGGTGAGGGCCGATATGTGCCGCTGGACGAGCAGGACACGGCAGCCTGGAACGCGATCATGATCGCCGAGGCAGACGCATTGCTGCGCAAGGCCGGGGGCTTCGAGCGTTTCGGCCCCTTTCAGTGTCAGGCGGCAATTCAATCCGTGCATGCGGCGCGCCGCCTTTCCGGGTCGACCGACTGGCAGGCGCTGACGACGCTCTATGCCGCGCTGCTGGAGATGAAGCCGACGCTCGGCGCCCGCGTCGCCGAGGCGGCGGTGATCGGCAGGGCCTCGAGCGCCGCCGAAGGCCTCGACCGGCTCGACAGGATCGATCCGCGCGCCATCGCGGCTTATCAGCCCTACTGGGCGGTGCGTGCCTTTCTTCTGGCACGGGCCGGCGACAATACCGCCGCGGCCGACGCCTACGTGACAGCGATAGGCCTCAGCGACAGTCCCGCCGTTCGCGCCTTTCTCGCCGACCGGCTCGAGGAGTGCCGGCAGACAATATCAAGCTGATTATTTCTCGGTCAGCTTCAACTCGATGCGGCGGTTGGTGGCGCGCGCCTCCGGCGTATCGCCGGGTGCGATCGGCTGGAACTCGCCGAAGCCGGCGGCAACGAGCCGATCGGCCGGCACGCCTTGACCGATCAGGAACTTGACGACCGACGTCGCACGCGCCGAGGAAAGCTCCCAATTGTCGCGATACCGTCCCGTTCCGCCGAGCGGCACGTTGTCGGTATGGCCGTCGACGCGCAGCACCCAGTTGATTTCAGGCGGAATTTCCTTGGCGAGGTCGAGCAGGGCGGTCGCAAGCTTTGCCATCTCGGTCTGCCCCTCCGGATTTAGATCGGCGCCGCCTGAGGGAAACAGCACTTCCGATTGGAAGACGAACCGGTCACCGACGATGCGGATATTCTCGCGGTCCGAAAGGATCTCGCGCAGGCGGCCGAAGAAGTCGGAACGGTAGCGGTTCAGCTCCTGCACGCGTGCGGCGAGCGCCACGTTGAGGCGGCTGCCGAGATCGGCAATCTTGGTCTGCGAGACCCGGTCTTTCTCCTCCGACGCCTGAAGGGCTGCTTCGACGGCGGCGATCTGGCTGCGAAGTGCGGCGATCTGCTGGTTCAGCAGCTCGACCTGGCTGAGGGCCCGCTCGCTCACCTGTTTCTGCTCGTCGAGCTCCTGCGTCATCGCGCCGATCCGCTTCTGGGCCGCGTCCTGGCCGCCCGAACCAGCGTTCAGCAGCGCCTGCAGCCGTGAACGGTCGCCCTCGGCAGTGGCAAGCGAGGCCTGCAGGTTGGCGACCGAATCCTGGAGGTCCTGATTGCTGCCTTTTTCGAGCGCCAGAAGCTGCGTCAGTTCGTTGATCTGGCTGTTAAGGCGATTGAGCACCTCATCACGTCCGGTGATCTCGCGGCTTAGGATGAACTGCCCGACGACGAAGACCGTCAGCACGAACATGATCGAGATGAGCAGCGTCGACAGCGCGTCGACGAAACCCGGCCAATAGTCGACCGTGCGCTCGCGGCGGCGGTTGCGGGCAAGAGCCATGGCTACTTGCCCTCGCTCTTCTCTGTGTGGCTTGTGCGGTCGCGGTGGCGTTCGGCCTTGTCGCCGGCCCGCTCCTGCAGTCCGATGCGTTCGGCCAGCCGGTCGAGCGTGCGGCGCATTGCTTTGGCCTCGTCCTGCTGTGCCTCGATCCAGTCGCGCAGCATCTGCTGCTCGTTGCGCATGTTCTTGACGAGCCCCTGGATGCCTTCGGCAAGGCTCGCCATGGCGGCGACCGAGCGCTGGCTGCCGACGCCGCCCTCTTCGGAGGCCTTGCGCAGATATTCGGTGAGCGCACGCATGTCCTCCGAGGACGAGCCGGATACGGCGTCGAGCGCCGGCGCAAGATCGGAACCGACATCGGTAACGGAGGAGAGCCAGTTTTCCAGCTCCGTGTAGAAGCGGTTCTGCGCGCGGCCGGCCTGCAGGTCGAGGAAGCCAAGAATGAGCGAACCGGAAAGACCGAGCAGCGACGACGAGAAGGCCTGGCCCATGCCCGAAAGCGGCGCGGACAGCCCCTCCTTCAGTGCCGAAAGCACGTCCCCCGTACCGTTCGAACCGGCATCCAGCGATTGAATGACGTTGCTGATCGAACCGATCGTGCCGATGAGGCCCCAGAAGGTGCCGAGCAGGCCGAGGAAAACCAGGAGGGCGATCAGGTAGCGCGAGACGTCACGCGATTCATCGAGGCGCGTCGCGATCGAATCGAGGATCGAACGCAGCGCCGTCGTCGATAGCGCCAACGACGTCTTGCGATTGCCGATCAGAGCCCGCATCGGCGCCAGCAGCCGCGGATTGCGATTGACCTTGTCGGCGCTGCCGGCGGCGCGGAAGGAGTTGAACCAGCGCACTTCGGGGCGAAGCGCCAGCACGTGATTGAAAACAAGGATGATGCCGACCGCGAGAACGCCGACGATCAGGCCGTTGAGGCCTGGATTGTGCATGAAGGCGGTCTGCGTCTGCCGGAAGAGGATGGCGGCAATGAACCCGACGATGACGAGGAAAAGCAGCATCGTCCAAAGGAAGGGCATGGGACTCGAAAGCCTGTAGGCATAAGCGCCGGGAGTCTTTTCGGCGGAGCCGATCTCCGCCACATTCACATTTTCCATAGGTTCAGCAGCCTCCGAACTCATTGCTGGCGGAGACTAGAGCAACATTGTGCCGAATTGAAGTATCCGGAGGCGAAAACCGTGACTTTACAACAGCCGCGTTTTCCTTCGCCTACTTGGCGGGAATCGGTCGCTTGATGACCTCGATCAGTGCCTTGTGGATGTGCTCGTTGCCGGCGACGATCGCGCCACCCTCCAGAATGGCCGCTCCGCCGTCCCAATCGCTGGCAAAGCCGCCAGCTTCGCGGATGAGTAGGATGCCCGCCGCCATGTCCCAGGGTGCAAGCTCAGCTTCCCAGAAACCATCGAGACGTCCGGCGGCGACATAGGCGAGATCAAGCGTCGGCGAGCCCAGACGGCGAATACCCGCCACTTCGCCCATCACGTGGCGAAGCTCGACCAGGAATTTGCCGTGATTGCGCTTGCCGAGCGCCGGCACGCCGCAGCCGATGACGCAATCCGACAGCACCCGGCGCGCAGCGACGCGCAGGCGCCGGTCGTTGAGGAAGGCGCCGCCGCCGCGCTCGGCAGTATAGAGTTCGTCGGTCGCCGGATTGAACACGACGGCCGCAACGATCTCGCCGTTGCGTTCGAGCGCGATCGAGACGGCGAAGGCCGGGATGCCGTGCAGGAAGTTGGTGGTGCCGTCGAGCGGATCGACGATCCAGCGATGCGCGCCGTCGGTGCCCTTGATCTCCTCGCTCTCCTCACCAAGGAAACCATAAGTCGGGCGCGCCTTGAGCAGTTCTTCCCGAACCATCTTTTCGGCCTTGCGGTCGGCGGTGGACACGAAGTCGCCCGGTCCCTTCACCGAAACCTGCAGGTTCTGCACTTCGCCGAAATCACGCCCCAGCGTTTTTCCTGCCTTGAGGGCAGCCTGAACCATGACATTGAGAAGAGCTGAACGGGCCATCGGCGCATTTCCTTGGGACTGATACGGGACGCGCGCTGCCAGGGGCGGGAAATGTCCCTGAACATGCATGACAGGCAGCGCTGCAAAGATTGGCGGCCTCAAGACCACAAAATCGTGGAAATTTCAAGAGGAGGCGCGCAAGGCGGCCTGCCGGCCTGGAAACCGGCATTAATTCCGGCCGGATGTTCAAAACGGGTCTCAGAATTTCTGCTGCGTCATCATCACTTCGCGAGCGATCTGATCGAGCGGCAAGACGCGGTCGACGCCGCCTCTGGCGATCGCCTCCTTCGGCATGCCGAAAACAATCGAGCTCGCCTCGTCCTGCGCCACCGTGTAGGCGCCGGCCTGATGCATTTCCAGCATGCCGCGCGCGCCGTCATCGCCCATGCCGGTCATGATGATCCCCATGGCATTCGAGCCGGCGGACCGCGCCGCCGAGCGGAAGAGTACGTCGACAGAAGGCCTGTGGCGCGACACCAGCGGCCCCATCTTGACGCTGACATGGTAGCGCGCGCCCTGGCGTTCGAGCAGCATATGCTTGTCGCCGGGCGCAATCAGCACATGCCCGCGCAGCACCGGGTCACCGTCGACAGCTTCCTTGACCTCGACCTCGCAGAGGCCGTTCAGCCGTTTGGCGAAAGCGTCGGTGAATCTCTCCGGCATATGCTGGACGATCACCATGCCGGGCGCATTGGCCGGCAATTCCTCCAGGAATTCGCGCAGCGCCTCCGTGCCACCGGTGGAGGCGCCGACGCAGACGACCATCTCGGTCGTCTTCGCCATGGCCCGCCCCGTCGGCGGCGGCAACATCGCATCCGCCGTCAGCTTTTTGGTCGGCCCGTCGGCCGAAGCCGAGCGGATCGTTCCGGCGGCGCGGCGGACGGTGGTAAGCCGTGCATGCGAGGCACTCTTGACGATTTCGCGAATGCGTATCGCATCATCGGAAAGACTGTCGGCGGCGCCGATCTTCGATTTCAGAATGACGTCGACGGCGCCGGCCTCCAGCGCCTGGATCAGCGTTTGCGACCCCGCTTCGGTCAGCGACGAGCACATCACGACGGGGATCGGCCGCTGCGCCATCAGCTTGCGCAGGAAAGTGATGCCGTCCATGCGCGGCATCTCGACATCGAGCGTGATGACGTCGGGGACCTCCTCCAGCAGCTTGCGCGCCGCCACGAAGGGATCGGAGGCCACCGCCATGATCTCGATATCGGGATCCTGCTCCAGCACATGCGTCAGCGTCTGACGGATGCTGGCGGAATCGTCGATGATGAGAACGCGGATTTTCTTAGCCATGAATGTCCGTAGAGCAATTCCAGGAAAAGTGTGAAGCGGTTTTCCCAGCCTCTTGCCGGGAATTGCGTACACTAGATACGCTGAAATACCGTGTTGGAAACCTGCTTCAATGGCAGATCGAAACCGGTGATCGATTCGGAATGGCCGATGAACATGTATCCGCCCTTCGCCAGGCAATCGCAGAGGCGGTTGAGCACGCCCGCCTGAGTCTGCTTGTCGAAGTAGATCAGCACATTGCGGCAGAAGATAACGTGCATCGGCTCGCCGATCGGATATTTCTCATCCATCAGGTTCATGCGGGCAAAACCGATTCTGCTGCGCAGTTTCGGCGTGATCCGCACCTCCCGCCGATCCGGCTGCTTGGCCGTCAGCACATATTTGCGCTGCAGGTCTCGCGGCACCGGCGCGATGAGATCTTCCGGATAAATACCCCGGCGCGCCGTCTGCAGCACGTCGGTGGAAAGATCGGTCGCCAGTACGCTGTAGGAGACGTCGTTGCGGCCTTCGGTGAATTCGGCCAGCACCATCGCCATCGTATAGGGTTCGGCTCCCGTCGAGCAAGCCGAACTCCAGGTGCGAATGGTGCGAACGCCGCTGCCGGCGATCACCGGCAGCGCCACGCTCTGCATATAGTCGAAATGTTTGGCTTCGCGAAAGAAGTCGGTCTTGTTCGTCGTCACCACGTCGATCAGGTAGACGGTTTCCTGGGCAAGACCGTCCTGATTGAACAGGAAGTCGCAATAATCGTCGAAGGTCGCATGATTGGTTGCCCGAAGGCGGCGCCTCAGCCGACCCTCGAGCATCGTCAGCTTGGTCGGCGGCATCTTGATGCCGCTATAGTCGTAGATGAACCGGGCAAGCCTGTCGAAATTGCGCTTGCTGATCCGGTCGCCCGGCAATTGGGTTTCCACCGCTGCTGCCATACTCATAAGACGCAGTACTCCGGGTTGACGCGCGGTCAGGCCGCCGATTGCAGTGCAGAGGCGTCCTCGCGCGACAGCAGCCGCGCGAGATCGATGATGACGACAAAGCCGTTTTCGCGGCGAACGACGCCGGCAATATAGTCCGAACGCCAGCGCACGCCGATATCGGGCGCCGCCTCGATCTGGTCACGCCGAAACGGCGTGACCTCGAAGACGCGGTCGGCAACGAGGCCGAGCGTGAGAAGCCGATTTTCCATCGGCACGTCGAGGACGAGCACCCGCGTATGCGGTGTCGGCTCGGTCTTCGTCATGCCGAGCTTCAGTCGAAGATCGATGGTCGGCACACCCTGCCCGCGCACATCGCGCAGGCCGAGCAGATAGTCGGGACCATTCGGAATCTTGAAAGCTTCCGCATAGTCGAGGATTTCCCGGACGACCTCGACCGGTACGGCGAAAATCTCCTCGCCGAGGCTGAAGGTCACGAATTGCGCTTCAAGAGATGTTGGAGCCATGATCAGGCGCTTTCCTTGAATTCGACGTCCCCGTCATCGGGACCGCCCATGGAGAGATCGAGAGCGAAGCCCTTTGCCCGCGCCTGCTGACCGGTGACGCTGTTGGCGGCGAGCTTCCTGCCGCCGAGGCTGCGGCCGGCGACGGGCGCCGAGCTGCGGACCGTCACCCTGGCGGTCGGCATACGGGTTTGGCGACCGCCTGTTGTATCGACCTTGAAGAAGGCGATCGACGTCTGCAGCTCTTCCGCCTGGCTCGCGAGTTCTTCCGAGGTCGCAGACATTTGCTCGGAGGCGCCGGCATTCTGCTGCGTCACCCGATCGAGCTGCTGGATCGCCTCGTTGATCTGGCCGGCACCGATATCCTGTTCGCGGCAGGCGGCGCTGATCTCCGAAACCAGCTCGGCCGTTTTACGGATATCGGGCACCAGCCGGCCGAGCATGTCGCCGGCATCCTGGGCGGCCTTGACCGTGTCGCTCGACATCGAACTGATTTCGGCGGCGGCCGATTGGCTGCGTTCGGCAAGCTTGCGCACTTCCGAAGCGACGACCGCAAACCCCTTGCCGTGTTCGCCGGCACGCGCTGCTTCCACCGCGGCGTTGAGCGCCAGTAGGTCCGTCTGGCGGGCGATTTCCTGGACGATGCCGATCTTCTCGGCGATGGTCCGCATCGCCTGTACGGCGCGCGAAACCGCTTCGCCGCTCATCTCCGCATCCTTGGCCGACTGACGGGCGATCTTTTCGGTCTGCGCGGCATTATCGGCGTTCTGCTTGATGTTGGCGGCCATCTGCTCCATCGAGGCGGAGGCCTCTTCGGCCGAAGCCGCCTGTTCGCTGGCGCCCTGCGATACTTGCTCCGAGCTTGCCGAAAGTTCCTGGCTGCCGGCCGAAACATTTTCTGCGGCCGTGATCGCATCCGCAACGACGCCGCGCAGGCGCTCGACCATCTGCTCGAGCGCGATGCCGAGCGTATCCTTCTCCGAGAGCGGCTTCGGGGACACCGTCAGGTCGCCGTCGGCGATCTGCCTGGCAATGCCGGCGGTGACGCGAAGATTATCCGTCATGACATTGATCGTGTTGACCAGATCCTTGATCTCGTCGTTGCTCCTGATCTCTACCTTCTGGTTCAGGTCGCCGATCGCCACAGCGCTGGCAACGTTCATGATCTTGCTGAGGCCGCTGTTGACCCCGAGCGCGATCCAAAGCGCTGCCCCGAAAGCAATGACGGAAGCCCCGATCGCTACACCGATCAGCGTATTCTTCGTCGAACTGTAGAGGATGTCGGTGTCATTATCGGCCTGGGCCATCGCTTTCTGCTGAAGCGTGACGAGCGTCTCGAAAACGTCTTCCAGCTCCAGGACGAGGCGGCGAACCTCTCCTGAGGACAGCGCCACGGCTCCTGCCCTGTCGCCGCCTTCCTGGATAGAGGCGACTCTGTTGGACCCTTCGTCGAAGCGTTTGGCGAGATCGAGCAGCCTGTCCCAACTCGGCTTGCCCTCAGGAGTTGCGAGCTGCTGGCCGCTTGTCACGAACGCGATCATTTCGTCTACGCTCTTCGCGGCATTCTGATAGTTCTTCCTGACCGCTTCGGGATCCATTTCGAGAAGGGCGTTCTTCTGCCAGCGAACGGCCTCGAGCTCGGCGGTCTTTGCTTCCAGAGCGATTTCCAGCCTTTTAGCGGGACCGGAAATAAGGTTGCCGACGGCGTCGTTCAGTGAACCGAGGCTCAATATCCCATATGCCGCGCTGCCCACCAGCAACAATATGACAAAGCCGAATGCAGCCGCGAGTTTTAGTTTGATCGTAATACGCATCTCAATATCCCTCTCAGAGAGCGAAGCAATAAATATGGTCCAATTGGCGCGGCATCATGCAGCAAAGAAATTCCATCCGGCGAAAGCCGACGGCAGAAATGAATAAGCGTCCATATCGCTTCCCCAAGCGCCGAAAGCGCGTCGCGGGCCGTGCCAGCCGGCCCACAACAGTTATCGAAGGGGAACGCCTAAGCGTCCCCCGGGAAGGGCTCACGCGCTCTCCCGAAACTCGTCATCAGCGGTGTCGGGACCGCCCATCGACATGTCGAGGGCAAATCCTTTCACGCGCGCCTGCTGGCCGGCGACCGTATTGGCCGGTGCCTTGCCGCCCGTTTTGCGCGGTGCGGCTTGGACCCGGCTGCGAGCAGTGAGTTTCGCGGCCGGCGCGCGCTCGCGTTGCCCGCCCGTCGTGTCGACCTTGAAAAAGGCGATCGACGTCTGCAGCTCTTCCGCCTGGCTCGCGAGTTCTTCCGAGGTCGCAGACATTTGTTCGGAGGCGCCGGCATTCTGCTGCGTCACCTTATCGAGTTGCTGGATCGCCTCGTTGATCTGCGAGGCGCCGATATCCTGCTCGCGGCAGGCGGCGCTGATTTCGGAAACCAGCTCGGCCGTCTTGCGGATATCAGGCACCAAGCGGCCGAGCATCTCGCCGGCATCGGCTGCAGCCTTGACCGTGTCGCTCGACATCGAACTGATTTCGGCGGCGGCCGATTGGCTGCGTTCGGCAAGCTTGCGCACTTCGGAGGCGACGACTGCAAACCCCTTGCCGTGTTCGCCGGCACGTGCTGCTTCCACCGCGGCGTTGAGCGCCAGCAGGTCGGTCTGGCGGGCGATTTCCTGGACGATGCCGATTTTCTGAGCGATTGTACGCATGGCGTCGACAGCACGCGTCACCGCCTCGCCGCTCGCTTCCGCATCCTTGGCCGACTGACGGGCGATCTTCTCCGTCTGGGCGGCATTGTCGGCGTTCTGCTTGATGTTGGCGGCCATCTGCTCCATCGAGGCGGAGGCCTCTTCGGCGGAAGCCGCCTGCTCGGTGGCGCCCTGCGATACCTGTTCCGAACTTGCCGAGAGCTGCTGGCTACCGGAAGAGACGTTATCGGCAGCCGACAAGGCGTCGGCGACGACGCCGCGCAGGCGTTCGATCATCGTGTTGACGTTGCCGAGAAGCTCGCCGATTTCGTCGTGGCTGGTGATATCGGCCATCTTGGTCAGATCGCCTTCAGACACTTCGCGAACCACGGTGTTGGCGCGTTTGAGGCCCTTGCTGATCGTGCTGGCGATCCAGAAGGCGGTAATCGCGGCAATCAGCAGTGCAACGGTGGCAACGGCGATCATCGTCGTGCGTGTCGTCGTATACTGCGCGTCGGCATCGGCGTCGGCGGCCTTCATGCGCTGTTTTTCCAGCGCCAGAATCTCGGCCAGTGTCGCGTCGATATCATTGGCGGCCGCACGCGCTGCGGTGATGGAGACCGTGTTTGCGCCGTCCGCATTGCCGGCCTTCAGGTAGTCACGGATCTGGTCGTCGGCCGCGTTGAAGGATTTGGAAAAGTCGGCGATACGCGCCCAACGCGCCTTGCCTTCTTCCGTGGCGAGCGTCAGCACTTGATTGAAGGCGTCACTGAAGTCCTTGCGCGCCTGGTTGCCTTTTTCAATTGCCGCGGCGGCTTCATCGGCGCCGCGGGCGGTGAGCAGGTTCTTCTGTTGGCGGATGGCTTCGAGCTGCGCGATGTTGATCTGCTGCGCAAGGTCGAGGCGGGCCGCCGGACCGGCAAGAAGATTGCCGATCGTATCGTTCAGCGATCCAAGGCTGAAAATTCCATAAGCGGCGGTGCCCAATAACATCAGAATGATGAAGGTGAACGCCGTCACCAGTTTCGTCTTTATTGTCAAGCGCATGTCAAACCCCCAAGTTTGAATTCATCCAACGTCAGCTGACGGCTCCCGCCGCCTTGTGCCTCGATGAAAAAATCGCCTGCAGATTGGGGAGAATGATGAACTCTCCACCCCTCTTCACCAGGCAGTTGATGTAGTCGGCGCGCCAGCGCATGCCGATGCTCGGCGGCGCCTCGCTCGCTGTCTTTGCCAGCGTCGTCACCTCGTTCACCTTGTCGGTTCTGAGGCCGACCAGCGTCGGCTCGCCCTGCAGATCGATCTCGATGACGATGATACGGCTGTCGATCGTGGCTTCCGCCGCCTCCATCCCGAAGGCGAGACGCAGATCGGCCAGCGGAATGACCTTGCCGCGAAAATTGATGACGCTGGCGACGAAGGGCTGGCTTCCCGGCACCGCGGTCTCCGGAAGCAGGTCCAGGATTTCCTGGACGATGACCGCTTCCAGCGCGAAGGTCTCGCCGTTGAGATCGAAGGTCAGCACCTCGACTTCCTCGGCATAGTTCCAGTGATTGTCGAACCGTTCGGCTGTTGCTGCTGCACTCATCCTGCTACCCGCAATTGCGCCTCCTGTTGCTGACCCGCGGCCACCAGGTGCCCGACGTCGAGAATGAGGGCGACGCTGCCGTCGCCGAGAATGGTGGCGCCCGAAAAGGTCGCCACGTCGTTATGCAGTTTCGACATCGACTTGATGACCGTCTGGTGGTCGCCGATGATCTGATCGACGACGAGGCCGACGCGCTCCGTGCCGGTCGAGATGACGACGACCTTCTGATGCACGTCGGGTTTCGTGCCGGTGCGGAAAAGATCGCGCAGGCGCAGGAACGGCACCAGGCTGTCGCGCAGCGAGATGAAGCTGCGGCCGCGCGAGCGGAGATCTTCCTCGAGTGACAGTTCGAGGCATTCCTCGACTGCCGAAAGCGGGATGACGTAGCGGCCGCAACCGACACGCACCAGCAGGCCGTCGATGATGGCAAGCGTCAGCGGGATGCGCAGCGATACTTCCGAACCCTGCCCCGGCACGCTGACGATGTCGATCGCGCCGCGCAGCTCTTCGACCGTTTTCTTGACCACGTCCATGCCGACTCCGCGCCCGGACAGATTGGTGATCGCCGCAGCCGTCGAGAAGCCCGGAGCGAAGATCAGCTGCAGCAGCTCGGAATCGGAGAGCGGCTGGCCGGGATGGATAAGGCCGGAGGATTCCGCCTTGGCGCGAACCCGTTCGCGATTGATGCCGCGGCCGTCGTCCTTGATCGAGATAATCACCTCGCCGCCGGCCTGGCGGGCCGAAAGGACCACCGTGCCGGCTTCGGTCTTGCCGGCAGCAAGGCGGTCGGCAGGCACCTCGAGACCATGATCGATCGAATTGCGCACCAGATGCACCAGCGGATCGGCCAGCCGTTCGATCACCGTCTTGTCGACTTCGGTGGTCTCGCCCTCCATCACCAGCTCGATCACCTTGCCGGTCTCGCGGGCGAGATCGTGGACGAGGCGGCGGAAGCGGGAGAACAGGGTTGCGACCGGCACCATGCGCAGCACCATCATCGTGTCGCGCAATTCACCGGACAGGCGTTCGATTTCTTCCGAGACGGAGCGCAGCGCAATATCGGCGCTGGCGCTGGCAAGCTGGCTGAGACGCGATTGCGCGATGACAAGCTCGCCGACCCGGTCCATCAGCTCGTCGAGACGCTCGGCCGGAACGCGGACATTCTCGGCCGTCTTCGCCTGGCTGGCGGCGGCGGGCGCCTCGCGCCGGGCCGGAACCGCCTCGACCGGGCGAAACTCCGGAACGGCAGCCGGCGGAACGGCCACCGATACTGCGGCGACCGGTGCAGCTGCGGCCCGCTCCACGGTCGGAGCAGCGGTTGCCGGCCCGGCGATCTCCTCGACGCTGAGTTCCATATCGTCGAGCACGAAGATGAAGACGTCGTCGATCGCCGAGCGGTCCTGCTCGCTAGTCAGCATCACGTCCCAGGAAATATGGAGTTCCGTCGGCGTGAGCTCGTCAAGCGGCGGAATGGCCGAGGTGTTGGCGCGCACCGTGCATTCGCCGAGATCGCGCAGCTCGTCCAGCAGGCCGAGCGGGTTGGTGCCGTTGGCCATCGAGTTGGCGGGCAGACTGAAGCGGATACGCCAGCTGTTCTTCTTCTTCGCCGATATCTCACGCACGACCACGGGCGTAGCAACAGCGGCCGGTCCGGCCGCAGGCGCCGCCGGCTTGCCGCCGACGGCCGCCTGCAGCTGCGCCAGAAGCTTGCTGCCGGTATCGCCGTGATCGGCATCCGGCCGGTCGACGAGGGCGCGCATATGGTCCTGGGCGGCCAGAACGGCGGCGACGAGTTCGCTGGTCGCCGCCACCTCGCCCTTGCGGACGCGGTCGAAGGCGGTTTCGCAATGATGGGTGAAAGCGGCGAGCGCCTCGAAACCGAACATCGCGCCGGATCCCTTGAGCGTGTGGAGCCCGCGGAATACGGCATCGACAAGATCCTTGTTGTCGAGCTGGTGGGTGAGGTCGAGAAGACCGACCTCGATCGCTTCAAGGCATTCGGCAGCCTCCATGCGGAACACGGCAACGGGATCGAGCGTGCTCATCGTCCGAGAACCTTCTTCACGATCTTCACGAGATTTTCCGGATCGAAGGGCTTGGTCAGCCAACCCGTAGCACCCGCGGCCTTTGCGCGTGCCTTGAGATCGGCATCCGATTCCGTCGTCAGGAAGATGATCGGAACGCCGGCCTGCCCGGGCAGCTTCCTGAGCTCCTCGATCATCGTCAGCCCGTCCATAACCGGCATGTTGAGATCGGTCACAATCAGATCGAAGCGGCTGCCCTTGGCAGTCGCGAGGCCTTCGGCCCCATCTGCGGCCTCGGTGACGATGTAGCCGGCATTGGTCAGCGTGACCTTGGTGGTCAGGCGGATGCTGGCGGAATCGTCAACGGTCAGGATGTTTGCAGTCATAATATCATACCCCTTTATGCAACCAGAACTTGGAATCTTCGTGATCGAAGGATTCGATAAAACCTGCGCGCTCAAGTACCTTCAGGACCGAGCCGCGAGCAGGTGTAGAAAGCTTAAAGGTCTTTCCGTCAGCTTTTGCTTGGCGACGCGATGACTCGATGAGTTGAATGAAACTCAGATCCGCTTCCGCACTTTCGGGGATGTTGACAACGATTGTATCACGCTCATGAAATTCGGCTGTAAACTTTGAATATAGTTCAGAAACAGAGCGAATGCTCAGCGAGTCCGGTAAATTTATAGATTCGTAATATTGTTTAGGAGTGTCCAACGCAGCCTCCCCGGCCCGAGAAATACTTGACGACCCCAGAAGGACTCTCACGGCAGCGTTAATGCAGGGTAAACACCGGTTGTATGAAACTACCGTATAACGAGTCTTGAGACTCCCAATTCTCATCCGGAATAAGTTGTATCTTTCCTCAAAATTTAGAAACAAATAAAATAAAAGCAGTGAGTTAAGCGATATTAACCGACCACGAGGTCGCGACGGCGCCCAATCCCCATCTTTCGTTAATTACAACGCTGACGAGTCCGGCGCGTTTACCGGACGTTTCCATCCTGCGCGTAAAAATGGTGTCAGATAAGCCTGTGTTTTAAGAAAAGGTATAAAAGTTGGCACACGCTCTGGTATCGCCGACCGCTGCAGCCTACACATCCGGGCGGGACATCGGCCGGACTCTGGAATCCGCCCGCAGCCGGGTCGAGGAACGTTTTCTCGAAGGCGGCACCGTGCTGCTGTCGGTGATGGATGTTCTCAACCGTTTGTTGAATTCTCTTGAGAGTGTCACGGCGGCGCTCGACAATGGGGAGGCGAGCGATACCGGCGCCGATCTCCGCGCCACGGTGGAGAGCCTGACGGCGCTGCCGGTCACCGAAGAAAACCGTCAGCAGGCGCTCGTCTCACTGGCGCAAACCGGCAGGGATCTGCGCAAATATGTCTCCGACATGCAGGAGACGATGCGGTATCTTAGAACTTTCGCCGTGACCGTGAAGATCACCGGCGCCGGCCTTGCCGAATTCGCCGGCTTCGCACAGGAAATCCTGGAGCGAATCTATTCCGGCACTGATGAAGTCAATCGTTTCGCGACGCATCTCGACAGTCTCGACAAAGAGGTCAAACTTGCCGCCGCCTTCGGCGCCAGTGTCTCCAAGGGCTACGCCGATACCGTTCCGGCCGTTGCCGCCGCCCTGCGCGACGACGCCGCCAAGATCGCCGAACACCGCAAGCATCTCGGCGTCGTCGCCCGCGAGGTCGGCGCGATTGCACGCGGCGTCCAAAGCAAGGTCGCCTCAACGCTCTCCGCCTTGCAGATCGGCGATATTACCCGTCAGCGCATCGAGCATGTACAGGCCACCCTATCGCTGCTTGAGGAGTTCTTTGCCGGCGAGGAGGGCGCGAAGCTCGACGCCGGCGCACGCAAGCGTCTTCAGAACGTCATTCACCATCTGACCGCAGCGCAGATGAGCGACATGTGCATAAACTTCCAGCGGGAATCGGAAAACGTCGTCACGACGATCGCCAGTTTCGACCACGACATGCGGGAGATCCTCAAGCTGCGCGACCAGATGAGCGGCGCGAGCGGCGAATCCGGCGGCAATTTCATGCGCGCGCTGGAATCAAGCGTTTCAGCCGCCCACGAAATCGTCCGGCAGGTCGATACGGCAAGCCGGCAGGCCGACCAGGTGAGCCAGTCGACGATCGGCACCGCCGCCAAGCTCTCCGAAGCGATTGCCAACATCCGCGCCGTCAAGACCGACATCCATTATATGGCCCTGAACACCAACCTGCGCTGCAGCCGTCTCGGTGAGGAAGGCAAGTCGATCAACGTCGTCACGGCCGAATTGCGCATTTTCGCCGGAAAGCTCGATGAATCCGCCGACGCCATCGTCAGCGGCCTGCCGGCGCTCGAAGCCGCGGCCGGGCGCGTCACTCCGGCCACGGATGCCAGGGCGGGCGGCCTGGGAGAAAGCCTGACCTCGGCCGTCGGCAATATCCGCTCCGCAGCCGATATGATGGAAAAAGAGCTGAAGGTGCTCGCCGAAAACGGCCGCGAGGTCGCCACCAAAATCGGCCTGCTGATTGGCAAGCTCGATTTCCAGCGTGACCTCGGTGAGGTCTTTGCCCGCTGCGCCGATGTCCTTAATGAGGCCGCCGGCTCCGAGGTCGCCGATATTTCCGATCTCGCGGAGGCGATCGCGCCGCTCGACCGCAAGATCTTCAGGCACTATACGATGGTTCAGGAGCGCAACATTCATCGTGACATCATTCCGGCAAGCGAAGTCAGCGCTCCCGCCTCTGCTCCCGCCGAGCCTGCCAAAATCGAAAACGACGAGGATCTTTTCGCCGACGCGCTGTTTTGAAATCGCCCGGCTGGGACGCGCGGCGCTATTATTTAGCGCCGGCGGAACTTGTTGGCGGCATCGATCGCCGCCTTCTGCTGGCCGTCCTCGATGCCCAGATAAAAATCCTCGAGCGCCGGATCGGCAAGCCCGGCGCGGCGCGACAGCACGTACCACTTCGCCGCCTCGACCGGATTGGGCGGCGTGCCGATGGCATTGACATAGAGGTGGGCGAGTTTGTTCTGCGCGACGACGTTGCCGCCATTGGCGGCAAGTTTCAGCCATTCGAAACCTTTGACATAATCCTTCGGGCCGCCGACACCGTTGACGAGCCAGATGCCGAGATCGAGTTGAGCCGTGTCGAAGCCGGCGCGCGCCGCGCGCGCCATCCACTCGCGGGCGAGCTGTTTCTTTTCTTCCGGCAGGTCTTTCAGCGTCGCGTAAAGCTGCGCCACCGCATATTGCGAATCGGCAATGCCCTGCTCGGCCGATTTCTCATAGAATGGCAGCGCCAGCTTCAGCCCCTTCTCGCCGGGATTGTCGGCCACGAGGATCTGCGCCCAATTGAATTCCGCTGAAGGATTGCCGGCTTCGGCTGCCTTGCGCATGTAGTCGTCGGCCTTGACCTTGTCGCGCGGCACGCCTTGGCCTTCCATCAGCATCAGCGCATATTTGAACATGGCCGCCGGATCACCGCCTTCGGCGGCCTTGCCGTACCAGAAGGCCGCGTTCTTAACGTCCTTCTTGACGCCGAGACCCTGGGAGAGGATTTCGCCGATCAGCGTCTGCGCCGCCGGATCTCCGAGCTGGGCGCGCGGCAGCGCCTTATCCATTGCTGTGAGGTAATAACCGCGCTGGTAGGCGCCGTAAGCCTCGTCGATCGGTCCCTTGTAATCCTTCTCCGGCGGCAGGTCCGGCAGCTTCGCGCCCATCCGGTCGAAAACCCCGACGCCATTGGAGGGGCGCACGCCGGGACCGGCGGGCCGATCGGTGCGAAAGGTCGAAGCCGGCGCCGTGCCCGGCTGGCTGATGACGCGGTCGGCCGCCTGCGCCAGGGCGACATCAGGCCCGGCCGCAAGGAGGCCGGCTATGCTGGCGAGCAGATATTTCAAGAGACGAGCGGGCGGGATCGGCATGAGCGCGATTTCAATCCTCAAACCGTGGCGCTTTTTCGTCAAGCAATGCGTTGATCTCGGCAATGATTGATGGCGCCCGGGCGGGATCGTCGAAGACCGCCAACCGCAGCGCCACGAACTCCGCTCCGGTCTCCGCAACGGCGAGCGCCGATGCCGGATCGGTGCCGCCCATGACGATGCAGGGGATTTCGATCATCGAAGCCCACCATTCACCAAGCGCAAGGTTCTTGGGATGTGCCTCCGGCTTGATGTCGCCATCGAGCTTGCCGAAGAAGATATAGTCCGGCCTGGCTTCGCCGATCTCCAACGCCGTATGCCGGTCGGCCGCATTGCCGCCGCCGACGATCAGCTTCGGCGCGTGCTTGTCGATCGCCTCCGACAGCGCCTCGGCATTGCCGGAAAGATGCAGGCCATCGGCCTTGGCCCGTCCCGCCACGCGGCTGTCGCCCGCAATCAGCGCTGCGGCGCCGGCATCCTGAATGACAGGCACCAGCTTTTCGGCATGTTTCTGGAAGGTGCCGTCGTCGAGCCCGTATTGCGGCACGATCACCGAGGCGACATCGCCGCCCTTCAGCGCGTCGGCGACGATCCTTGCCTGTTCATCGGCGTCGGCGATATCAGGGGCGATGAGCACCAGGCGGCAGCGGTTTTCGGGTTCGGTCATGAGGTCTTTCCGTTTCCTGCGGATTCCCTCTTCGAAAGGACGGATCCGCACTCGTTTTGTGTGAGTAGTTCCGTTAGAGGAGGCTTGCAAGGGGAGGACGCCGAAAGCATGCCGCAGGATTTGTCATTCTACTACGCCGCTGTGCCCGCCGTGCTCCTGATCGGCCTCGCAAAAGGCGGCATGGGCGACGCTTTGTCGCTGATCGGCTTGCCCTTTCTCGCGCTCGTCGTCTCGCCGGTCGAGGCGGCGGCGATCCTGCTGCCGATCCTGGTCTTCATGGACATGATCTCGCTCGTCGTCTGGCGCAAGCACGGCGACTGGACGACGCTGAAGATCATGCTGCCCGGCGCGATCTTCGGTATCGGCCTCGGCTGGGCGACCTCGGCGCTGGTTCCGGGCAACATCCTGCGCATCGTCATCGGCGCGGTGACCATCTTCTTCTGTCTGCGCTATTTCTGGAACAATTTCGGCCCGGGCGCCGGCAGGGTGATTCCGCCGCGCGGCCAGCGGCCGGTCGCCGCCGGTTTCTGGGGCACGTTCTCGGGTTACGGCAGCTTTGTCGCCCATGCCGGAGGCGCGCCCTTCCAGATCTATGCCCTGCCGCTCAAGCTGCAGCCGCGCGAATATACCGGCACCAGCGTGCGATTTTTCGCGATCCTCAACGCCGTCAAGCTGATCCCCTATTTCGCGCTCGGCCAGCTCGACACGCAGAATCTCGCAACCTCGGCGACGCTGCTGCCTTTCGCCCCGCTCGCCACGCTTGCCGGCGCCTGGTGCGTGCGCCGCATGAAGCCGGAGATTTTCTATCCCTTCATGTATGCAATGGCCCTGATCGCCGCCTTGCTGATCGTGCGCGAGGGCGTTGGCGGCTAAGGGCGGCAAGCACCACGCTGCATTGCACAATTTCCTTGCTGGAACGGCCGGTTTGACGTAGCTTTCCCGCCATGTCGAACACGGACCCCTTCTCTGCGATTGCCGATCCGAACCGGCGCTTTCTGCTGGAGGAATTGCGGCGCGCGCCGCGGACAGTCAACGAGCTTGCCGAGGGCCTGCCGATCAGCCGTCCCGCGGTTTCGCAACACCTGAAGGCGCTGCTTGACAGCAACCTCGTCTCGG
Organism: Rhizobium sp. H4; assembly: GCF_003013335.1. NCBI lineage: Bacteria > Pseudomonadati > Pseudomonadota > Alphaproteobacteria > Hyphomicrobiales > Rhizobiaceae > Rhizobium > Rhizobium sp. H4. Next base: position 233,596 of record NZ_PSOW01000005.1, on the reverse strand, counting down.
TGACGTCGGAAGGCACGAAACGCATCTACGCGGTCAATAACCGCGGCTTCGACAAGCTCAATCTGTGGCTGGATCAGTTCTGGGCTTGATGCATGCTTCTGGATGTCCCAGGATCGGAACGATGGAATAGAAGCGGGTCCTAGTCCGCGATGGGAACAAACATCCCGACTTTGATATCCTTCAACACGACATTCGTGTGAATGCTTTTGATCTGAGGATTCTCGGACATCAGGTTGGCCGTGATCTCATCATATTGTCCAACATCGCGCGCAGTGATAATTGCGACCAGATCGACTGAACCGGTCACGTAGTAGACCTGCTGAATGTGCGCCTGCTTCGCCAACCAGACTCGGAACTTGGAAAGAGCGTCATAATTCTCCCGCTCGATTTCCATCCCCGCGATGAACATCATTGGGGTTCCGGCCGCCTTGCGATCGACAAGGGCAATCTCGGCCGTGATGATTCCGGAATCGCGCATCCGTTTCAGACGCCGCTGCACGGCAGAGGCCGAGAGGCCGACGAGATCGCCTATGATCTCGGCCTTCATCTGACAATCGATCTGGATAATATCCAGAATCTTGCGGTCTAGCTGGTCAATAGTTTCCATAAGGATCGTCGCTATCGGTCGTTTTCCCGCATACTATCCCGATACGGCGCGGTGAAACTGCATATTTCTGTCTGTTTTCACTTATTGCCTTCACCCACTATCGATCTTCGCGGGAAATCTGCACACTATGGCCGATGCCTGGCAGAACGACCATCAATTTGGTCGTTCTGCAAGCTTCCCGCTGACCTTCTGTAACGTCATCCTTTTCTCGTCACCTATGATGAGGAACCGGGATGGTACAATACAATATCGCACTTATAGGATTTGGTGGGGTCAACCGTGCCTTTGCCGAACTTGTGGCCGAACGAAACAACCGCTGGCGCACTGAACTTGGTTTTCAGCTCAACATCGTCGCGGTTACCGACCTCAATCTCGGCTCCGTCGTGTCGGCCAACGGCATCGACGCTCGCATGCTCATCGAGACTAGATTCGAGAGGGGTGGGTTCGCGAAGCTGTCCGGTGGGTCAGCGGAAGCGGACAACGAGCAAGTCATCAGGCAAGCGCCCGCCGACATCGTCGCGGAGGCAACCTTCACCAATCCCTACGATGGCGAACCGGCCGTTTCCCATTGCCGCTGGGCGCTTGAAAGCGGCAGGCACGTAATCACCACCAATAAGGGCCCGGTCGCCCTCGCCGCCGCCGATCTCAAGGCGCTCGCCCGCCGCAACCACGTTTCATTCGAATATGAAGGCGCGGTGATGAGCGGTACCCCCGTCATCCGCATGGCGAAAACCATGCTTGCCGGTTCTGGGCTCAACGGTTTCGAAGGTATTCTGAACGGCACCTCGAATTTCGTTTTGGGTCGCATGGAGAGCGGGCTCGGCTTTTCCGAGGCCATCGGTGAGGCGCAGGCACTTGGATATGCCGAGGCGGACCCAACTGCAGACGTCGAGGGCCATGACGTGCGGCTCAAAGTGGTCATTCTCGCGAACGAACTGCTGGGCGCCACGCTGACGCCGGGTGACGTTTCCTGCCGCGGTATCTCGTCGCTGACCGTCGGGGACATCGAGTCTGCGGCAAAGGAGCGATGCCGTTGGAAGTTGATCGGCTCGGCAATTCGTGGCGAGGACGGTCGGATCGAGGCCTCCGTGGCGCCACGGCGCTTGGCTCTCGGCCATCCGCTCGCAGGGGTGGCCGGTGCCATCAATGCGGTTTCCTTCAATACCGACCTGCTTGGTGCCGTGACCGTCACCGGCCCGGGAGCTGGGCGAGTCGAGACGGCCTATGCGCTTCTCTCCGACATTGTCGCCATCCATCGCGCCGTCCACATGAACAAGGAAGCTGCCGAATGACTGCTGTAAAGCGCCAGATCGCCTCGACCGCCGCAGAGATCGCCGTTTTAAATCCCTATGATGGCTCCCTCGTCGAGATCGTTTCGGCCAGCGGTCCGAACGACATCGACGCGCTCCTTGCCCGCACCAGACATGGCGCCACGCTGTCGCGCGCATTACCCCGGCATCGTCGTGCAGCGATTCTGGAAAAGGCGGCACGGCTCGTCGAAGAACAGTGCGAGGCTTTCGCCCGTACCATCGTCAGCGAAGCAGGCAAGACGATCGTACAAGCGCGCAAGGAGACGTTACGCTGTATCAACACGCTGAAGCTCTCCGCAGAAGAGGCCAAGCGTAATGCCGGGGAGATCGTGCCGTTCGACGCCTATGCGGGCTCCGAGACCCGTCAAGGTTGGTTCACACGCGAACCCCTTGGCGTGATCGCCGCCATTACACCCTACAACGATCCTCTGAACCTCGTCGCGCACAAGCTCGGCCCTGCCATTGCCGGCGGCAATTCGATCCTGCTGAAGCCTTCGGAGTTAGCGCCGCTTTCGGCCCTGAAGCTCGTCGAGACGCTGGTTGCCGCGGGTCTCCCGGAAACGATCGTCACCGTCGCCATCGGGGGCGCCGACCTCGGACACGCCATCGTTTCTGCTCGCGATATTCGAATGGTGTCGTTTACCGGCGGATTTGTGACCGGCGAGGCCATTGCCCGGTCTGCCGGGCTGAAGAAGCTTTCCATGGATCTCGGCGGTAACGCACCGGTCATCGTCATGGCAGATTGCGATATCGACAAGGCCGCGGCGGGGTGCATTTCGGGTGCCTATTGGGCGGCCGGTCAAAATTGCATCGGCGTGCAGCGCATTCTTGTCCAGGCCAGTTGCTATGAGCGTTTCCGCCAGACATTCGTCGCTGGCACCGCCAAGCTTCTCGCCGGGGATCCGAGCCGTGAGGAGACGGATGTTGGCCCGATGATCTCGCCGACCGCGGCCAAACGCGCCGAAACCGCGGTTGAACAGGCGATCGGAGCCGGAGCCCGGCTTTTGTGCGGACACCAGCGCGATGGCGCGCTCTACAGCCCGACGGTGCTTGAGGGCGTTGGCCGCCAAAGCAGACTCTGGCGGGAGGAGATATTCGCGCCGGTGGTCATGCTTGAGCGCTTCGAGACGCTTGCCGACGCTATTTGCATGGCGAACGAGCCGGATTACAGCCTGCATGCCGGGATGTTCACCAGCAACCTCGCCGATGCGCTGGAGGCTGCCGCGGGCATCGAAGCGGGCGGGGTCATGATCAACGATTCCTCAGACTATCGTTTTGACGCGATGCCTTTCGGCGGTTTCAAGCATGGGAGCATGGGGCGGGAGGGCGTTCGCTTTGCCTATGAGGATATGACGCAGCCGAAAGTCGTCTGCATCAACCGCGCATAAGCCGTAAAACTGCGAGGTTTGAAAATATTCGCGGGGGAACGCCTCAAGGACGGCAAACTGCGCGGCCGAACCCCAGCAGACGGGGGTTAAACTCCTTGACCATAAGCCACGCAAAAAGTGGGGAACGAAGTGGATGACGAATGATATCTCCTGCGCTTTGCGGGTCGACGACGTGCACAAAAGCTACGGCGCTCATCAGGTGCTGAAAGGAATTTCCCTCACCGCGAGAAAGGGAGACGTCATATCGCTGATCGGCTCCTCCGGCTCCGGGAAAAGCACCTTTCTGCGTTGCATCAACTTTCTGGAGATTCCCGATCGGGGGCGCTTCGTCGTCAACGGTGAGGAAGTGGTCTTAAAGGCAGGATCGGACGGGCGCGCCCACCCTGCGAATTGGCGGCAAGTGGAGCGCATTCGCACCGGCCTCGGCATGGTGTTCCAAAGCTTCAACCTCTGGGCCCACATGACCGTTTTGGAGAATGTCGTCGAAGCGCCGATCCATGTGCTCGGCATAGGCCGCAAGGAGGCGACGGAAAAGGCGGAGGCGCTGCTGCAAAAGGTCGGCCTATATGAGAAGCGCAACGTCTATCCGGCCTTCCTGTCGGGCGGCCAGCAGCAGCGCGCCTCGATTGCGCGGGCGCTGTGCGTCGACCCCTCCGTGATGCTGTTCGACGAGCCGACCTCGGCGCTTGATCCCGAACTGGTAGGGGAAGTGCTCAAAGTCATTCGTGATCTCGCCGACGAGGGTCGGACGATGCTGCTCGTCACCCACGAGATGAAGTTCGCGCGCGATGTTTCGAGCCATGTGATGTTCCTCCATCAGGGTCGTGTTGAGGAAGAGGGCAGGCCGGAGCAGGTCTTCGGCGCCCCCAGTAGCGTCCGATGTCGCGAATTCACAAGCTCTTCACGCCACTGAGCACCGTTACCGGCCAATCAAAAACAAAGGGAACTGACATGAAAACTACAATCTGCCTCATTGCCGGAGCCACTCTTCTCGCCTCGGCCGCCGGTGCGAACGCGGAGATCCGCTTTGGCATCATGAACGAAGCCTACCCACCGTTCTTTACGAAGGACGCGAGCGGCAATTGGGTCGGCTGGGAAATCGACCTGATGAACGCCGTTTGCTCCGAAATGAAGGAAACCTGCTCGGTCGTCGACATGTCGTGGGATGGCCTAATTCCCGGCCTCCAATCGAAGAAGTTCGACGTTATCTGGTCTTCCATGTCGATCACCGACGAACGCAAGAAGACGGTCGCTTTCACCAACAAGTACTACAACACGCCGAGCAAGCTGATCGGCGCGCAGGATGGAAAGACCGGCACCGCGGTCGAGGATCTCGCCGGCAAGACGATCGGCATCCAGGTTTCCACGATCCAAGCGGATTACTACAAGAAATATTATGCGAGCGTTGCCTCCGAGAAGACCTATGCCACGCTCGACGAAGCGTTTCAGGATCTGGCCGTCGGCCGCATCGATTACGTCTTCGGTGATTCCATCCCGCTGATGAGCTTTCTCCAGACGGATTTTGGCAAGGGCTGCTGCGAGGACAAGGGCAACGTCAAGGATGACCCGCAGGTTCTGGGACAGGGTATCGGCGGCGGCTTGCGCCAGGAGGACACCGAGCTTCTGGCAAGGCTGAACACTGCCATCGCCGCTGTTCGAGCGAACGGAAAATACGCTGAAATCTCCAAAAAATATTTCGACTTCGACCCCTACGGCGAATGAACGGAGTGCTCAGGCGCGGCTGACGCGCCTCGCTGCGTCTATCCAACCCGATACCTTCTCAGAGAGAGAAAAGCGTTCGAGCCGCAGGGCCCTCGGTCGAACGCCAAGGAGCTGTTTTCATGGCGACAAGCTCATCCATTGTGGAACTGCTTTCCCCATATCCGCCTGGGTGGGGTGGGGTGCTGCTTGCCGGCGCTGCCTCAACCATCCTGATTTCGCTCGGTGCGTACGTGTTCGGCATACTGATCGGGCTGACCGGTGCGACAGGTAAACTCAAGGGCAGCCGTGCCGTCGTTACCCTGCTGGATTTTTATACGACGGCGGTGCGCGCCATTCCCGAGCTGATCCTGATAATCGGTCTTTATTACGCCGGGACGGACGGCATCAACAGGATGCTGTCCACGCTCGGCTTCCCATCGATCGAGATCAACGGCTTCCTTGCCGCGGTCGTCGTGCTGGGCATCGTCCAAGGCGCCTACATGATTGAGGTATTGCGCGGCGCGATTCTCGCCATTCCCATTGGCCAGATAGAGGCCGCGAGCGCCTTCGGCATGCGACCCTGGTTGCGCTTCCGGCGGGTCGTGCTGCCGGCGCTAATGCCGAACGCCCTGCCCGGCATGGCCAATTTGTGGATGTCGGTGACCAAAGACAGCGCGCTGATTGCCGTCGTCGGCTACCAGGAACTGGCCTTGGCGACGCGGCTCGCCGCCGGTAACACCAAGCATTACTTCCTGTTCTTCTTGGCCGCCGCCGTCCTCTACCTGGCGATCACGCTCGTCTCCAATGTCGTCTTCGGAGGCCTTGAGACTCATTTCCGGCGTGGTCAGCCGAAATCAGCCTGAGGGGGATAGGCAGTGAATTTCTCATGGGTTTCCAACTATTGGCCGCTTCTCGCCGCAGGCGCGACGCAGACCGTAATGCTGCTTGTCATCTCGGTCGCTCTCGGCTTCGTCCTGGCGATTGGTCTTGCGCTCGCGCAGATCGGCGGACCCCACTGGCTGCGATGGTGCGCCAAGAGTTACTGCACCTGCTTGCGCGGCACACCTTTGCTCATCCAATTGTGGTTGCTCTACTACGGTGTCGGATCCTTGCTGCCCATGATCCCGGGTCTGCGCTCAAGTTTCGTTTGGCCGATCGTGCGTGAGGGCTTCTTCTTCGCGGCGGTTAGCTTCACGCTCAACTACGCGGCCTACGAGGCCGAGGTATTGCGCGGTGCGCTACTTGCCGTGCCGAAGGGCGAACTGGAAGCCGGTCGCGCCTTCGGCATGACCCACTGGACGCTTCTGCGACGCATATGGTTGCCGCGGGCGATCCGCATCGCCCTGCCGACGATCGCCGGCGAAGTGGTGCTGCAACTGAAGGCAACGCCGCTCGCCTTTACCGTCACAGTGATGGATCTCTATGCCGTCGCCTACAAGATCAGGCAGGATACGCTGCTCGTCTACGAGCCTCTGATCGTCGTCACCATCTTCTATGTCTGCCTCACCATCGTCATCACCCGCGCCTTTCGCATTGTCGAAAGGCAGGTGCCGGCGAGGCGCTGACGCTCTTTTGCAATTATCGGAGAATGCAATGTTCAAAGGATCGATCACGGCGCTCGTCACGCCCTTTCTCGACGGCAAGGTTGACGAGGAGGCCTACACTTCGCTGGTGGAGTGGCAGATCGCGGAGGGCAGCCATGGCGTTGTTCCCTGCGGGACGACCGGCGAGAGCCAAACCCTCTCGCATGCCGAGCACAAGCGGCTGGTCGAACGAACTGTAGAAGTGGCGAGGGGGCGAGTTCCCGTGATCGCTGGCGCTGGTTCGAACAGCACCGACGAGGCGATTGATTTTTCCCGGCATGCGCAGGCGGCGGGTGCCGATGCGCTGCTCATCGTCGCGCCCTACTACAACAAACCGACCCAGGAAGGCCTCTACCAGCATTTCCGAGCCATCGACGCAGAAGTCTCCCTACCGATCATTGTCTACAATATTCCTCCACGCAGCGTCATCGACATCTCCGTGGATACCCTTGCTCGGCTCAGGCGGGATTGCCGTAACGTGGTCGGCGTGAAGGACGCCACCGCAAATCTGCTGCGTCCGTCTCTGGAACGCATGGCGTGCGGCCGCGATTTCAACCTGTTGTCCGGGGAGGACGGCACAGCACTTGGCTACATGGCGCATGGCGGCCACGGCTGCATTTCAGTGACCGCCAATGTTGCGCCCCGGCTTTGCGCTCAATTCCAGACGGCATGCCTTTCGGGTGATTTCCGCCGTGCACTGGAGCTTCAGGATCGGTTGATGCCGCTCCATCGCGCGCTTTTCCTGGAGACCAATCCGGCAGGGCCGAAATATGCGCTCTGGCGCCTGGGCCGGATGCGACGCGATATGCGCCTGCCGTTGGTCACCGTCTCGCTCGGGGTGGAGGCCGAAATCGATCTGGCCATGCGCCATGCCGGCCTTCTGACTGATTAGCTCCATTGCCGCGCAGACAACTCCTCCGCACGCCTCAAGCGGCTAGCGAGATTACACGGCTGAAAACGACGCCACCTCCCTCAATTCAAGGGAACGAAATTGCAGGAGAATGCGATGACCGCAACAAGACTCTCAGATCTGCCCGCGCGCGGCATCGACCAGCACAAGGTGGTGCCTGCCGCAAACGCTGGGCAACCTAGTCGAGAAACCCTGGCGCTGAACGGCGGGCTCGTCATCGACCCGGCGACGAAGGCGATCGCCCCGAACATTTCGATGTCCGTCAACAATGTGTTGACATCTGGCGACGGCCCATTTTCCGCCGATGGCGTCGACGACCTGACGGCGCTGCCCTTTCTCTATGCGCGCTGGACCAACCCGACCGTGCGCCAACTGGAACAGCGCCTCGCCGCGCTCGAAGGGGCCGACGACGCGGTGGCCACAGCGACGGGCCTCGCCGCGATCGGAGCCACCTTCTTCACCTTCCTCAAGAAGGGCGACCATCTGATCCTAAGCGATATTTGCTACGCCGGCGCCAACGAGCTCGCCCGGCGGATATTGCCGGACTACGGCATTGAGGTTACGCCGGTCAACATGTCCCGCCCCGAAGATGTGGCGGCCGCCTTCCGGCCCAACACGCGGCTCGTCCATTGCGAAAGTCCGTGCAATCCGATCCTGCGCCTGACCGATCTTGCGGCCATTGCCGAGCTTGCGCGAAAACACGGGGCTTTGATGTCGGTCGATTCGACGCTTGCCACCCCGGTGGCCACGCAGCCGCTCTTGCTTGGCGTGGATCTCGTCATCCATTCGCTGACGAAGTTCATCAACGGCCATGGCGACGCATTGGGCGGGGTTGTCTGCGGACGGAAGGAATTGGTGGAGAAAATCCGCTCGCGCGCCGGCGTCTATCTCGGTGCGGCGATGCCGGCCATGAACGCCTGGCTGATCATGCGTGGCATCGATACGCTGTTTCCCCGAATCCGCACGATCTCGGAGTCGGCCGCGAAAATCGCGGCCTTCCTTCAGGGCCATTCCGCTGTGGAGGCGGTGACCTATCCCGGACTTGCCTCCCATCCCCAGCATGATCTGGCGAAGCGCCAGATGGGCATGTTCGGGGGCATCTTGACCTTCCAGGTGAGGGATCCCGGCCAGATGGCGCAACAACTCGCTGAGCGCCTCAAGGTTGTCCATTATGCGTTTTCGCTCGGTCATCAGCGCTCGATTGTCGTGTTGCTCGACACGCAAGAGATCATGAAATCCACTTACCAGCTTACCGGCGAGCAGCTTGAGGATTATCGCCGTTTTGCGGGCCACGGCGTGTTCCGCCTGTCGGTTGGGCTGGAAGCGACGGACGATCTGATCGTGGATCTCGACCAGGCTATTTCCGTCTGAGCGAGAAAGGAGAAGGGGCCATGGCGATAACGCGCATCGAGACAGATCTCTTGGGTAGCCGGGAATTGCCGGCCGATGCTCTGATCGGTATTCATACACTTAGGGCTGTCGACAACTTTGATATTTCCGGCATTAAACTCCAGAATTTTCCGGAGTTCCTCCAATCTTTCGCAATGATCAAGAAAGCTGCCACCGCAGCCAATCTGGAGCTAGGGTTGCTCGATCCCGTAATCGCGAGGGCGATCGATCGAGCCTGCGACAGGCTGATCGCCGGTGAAATCCTGGCGCCGCATTTTCCGATCGATATGATGCAAGGCGGGGCCGGGACCTCGACCAACATGAACGTCAACGAGGTCATCGCCAATCTGGCCCTTCAGGGCATTGGCCGGTCGGCTGGCAGCTACGACACCGTCAACCCGAACGATCACGTAAACCTTTGCCAGTCAACCAACGACGTCTATCCGACTGCGATCCGGCTGACGATATTGCGGGAAAGCGAGACACTCTGCTCGGCGCTATCTGCTCTGGTCGCCGCCTTCCGGCGCAAAGGGGAAGCCTTCGCCGATATTGTGAAGGTCGGAAGAACGCAGCTTCAGGACGCTGTACCAATGTTCCTTGGTCAGGAGTTCGAAGCCTTCGCCGAAACGCTGGAAGAGGACATCGAGCAATTTCTCAGCGCGGCTGAGTTGATGCGCGAGGTCAATCTGGGCGGAACGGCGATCGGCACCGGCGTAAACGCACCGGTGGGCTTCTCGGCTGTGGTCTGTGCGCACCTATCCACGATCTCCGGCATTGCCGTTCGTCCGGCGCGAAATCTCGTCGAGGCTACTTCCGATACTGGCGCTTTTGTTTCGGTATCGGGCATGCTCAAACGTATGTCGGTGAAGCTCTCCAAGATCTGTAACGACCTTCGCCTCCTGTCGAGTGGTCCGCGGGCCGGCTTTGGCGAGATCCGTCTTCCGGTTATGCAAGCGGGCTCTTCAATCATGCCGGGCAAGGTCAACCCGGTGATCCCTGAATTGCTGAACCAGATCAGCTTCCAGGTAATTGGCAACGACCTGACGGTCACACTCGCCGCCAGCGCGGGGCAACTGCAGCTGAACGCCATGGAACCGGTCATCGTGCTCAACATTCTGCAATCCATGCGGCTATTGGCGAGAGGAATGGATACACTTCGCACTCGCTGCATCGACGGAATCGAGGCGGATCCGCAGCGATGCCGGGCGCTTCACGACGGTGCTCTCATTCTTGCCGCAGCACTCAATCCCTTCGTTGGATACGCCCGGGCAGCCGCGCTTGCCCGAACCGCGCTGGCGGAAGGAATTCCGCTGCGAGAGGCGGTCGAGCGCGACAGCGGTTTGCCTACGGCTCAGATCGAGATGATCTTCGGCATGAAAACCATCGAAACTAACGAGTCGGCGCGGCATTGAAGGGAAGGGAAATGGCTGTTTTCACGGATCTGTCGGAGGCGGACTGTGGCCGGATCGCGACAGCCTATCGCCTAGGAAGCCTTACATCGGTAATCGGCATTGCCGATGGCGACGCCGAAACCACCTACCTTTTCCGCTCCGGGCGCGGCGAGTTCATCGTCACCCTGTTCGAAAGCGGTGCCGAACCATTTGACGTCGAACGCGCCTTCCAGACTATGGAAACGCTCTCCGGCGCCGGCATTCCTTGTCCGGCAACCTTGCGCACTGATGTCGGTGCGGCCACGATCACCGTGGCGGGCAAGCTTGTCGCGGTTGTCGGTTTTGTGCCAGGTTCTCGACTAAGCGAAGCCACTCCCGGCAAATGCCATGCCCTTGGCACCTGTGTCGCGCGGATCCATCAGACGCTGGGGCGCTCAAGGAATAGAGTGCCGCTCGGCCTGCCGACGGGCCCCGTGCACGGTGCGCTTAATCGCGATAACGTCTTCTTCGTCGACGAGATGGTGAGCGGTGTCATCAATTTCCGCTTTCGCCATAATGATGTTCTGATCGCCGAACTCGCTGAGGTCATTTTGCATTGGGCTGTGACAGCAGACGGCACTCTCGAAAGGACGCTGGTCCGCGCATTGCTCGCTGGGTACGAAGACATCAGGTCCCTCAACGAAGCGGAGTGGCGGGCCGTGTCGGCTTTCGTCATGGCAGCGGCCGCCACCGTATTTGCGCGGGATGGCAGGCTAACCGATCTCGAAGCCGCCACACAGCGGGTCTTTCTCTCCGCCAAGAATTGCATTGAGGAAATCCGGCCATGAAGCGAACCCTCGACCGATCCGACGAGCGCATCCTCACCGAGCTAACCCGCAATGGGCGGATTCCCCACGCGGAACTGGCCGAAAAAGTCCACCTGTCGCGCAACGCCGTTCGCCAACGCATCGAGCGATTGGAACGCGACGGGCTGATTCAGGGCTATACGATTGTCGTGGGCGAGGGAAAACCGCGGGCCGCAGCCATCACAGCGATGATCTTCGTGTATCGCCACGACCGCATGCGCGGCGGCGACGTCATTCAGACGCTCAAAGGGATACCGGAGGTCATCTCCTGCGACATTATGAGCGGTGAATTCGACCTGGTAGTGCGGGTTGAAGCAAGCGCGGCAGACCGCATCCGCGAAATCTGGCAAGAGGTTTCGGCGCTACAAGGCGTGCGCGACACGCTGACGGCATTTGCCCTGTCTTCGATGATCAAGCGTTGAGCGAAGTGGGCGGCAGGTCAATGGCATAACCAATACACGGCACGCTTGCGATTTGACGGCATCGGGATTCTGTCATTGAACGGATGTAGTTACATTTTTTCGGCCACTACAGCGCCGAGTTCGTCCTCGCAAAAGCGCCAGCCGCGATGCCGCGAGCATCGGGCTGGCGCAATTCTGGTGTCAAATCACCGGGTCTTGCAAATTTTAGGCGGAATGGATGGATTTACCTCTTCATACGCAAGATGATCGGCCGGCGACCCTTGGGAAGATCAGTGGACGGATGACTTGAGACGCTGAATCTCGTCCTTGATGCGCAGCTTGCGGCGCTTGCATTCGGCAATTTCCGTATCGGAGATAGAGGGAGCTGTTCTGAGCGCGTGCAGCTCCTCTTCGAGAGCAACATGCTTTTTCTGGAGTGATTCAAGATGAGCTTGAACTGTCATTTGACCCTTCCTTCCTCTTACCCTCCCCGGCCATCATCGTCGGGGATCAAGGTGTCAACGCGCCGGACTGTGACATATTTTTGAAGGCTTGTCGAAGGCGAAAAGATGAAGATGAGATGGCAAATTCATGATCAAGACTAACTAGCCGTTACCCGTATTTGGTGATAGGAGCTTGCGGAAATCATCGGCAGATCGGACAACATCCGAAGACGACAACGGGGAATGCATATGGCCGATCAGGAACAGGCGGAAATCAGGCTCATCGTGGCGCGTCTGCGTCAGGAGCACGAGGATTTCGACGCCGCGATCAACGCCATGATCGAGACCGGATGCGACGCTCTGCGAATCCAGCGCATGAAAAAGAAGAAGCTCGTTATCAAGGACAAGCTCTCCAAGCTGGAAGATCAGATCGTCCCTGATATCATCGCCTGATCGCATCGCCCGATCGCATCGCTTGGAGGAATAGCGGCAACGATGACAGACAGACCACCCGTCGCCATTATCATGGGCAGCCAATCCGATTGGGAAACCATGAAGAACGCGGCCGACACTCTGGAAGCCCTGGAAATCCCTTATGATGCGCGCATCATCTCGGCGCACCGCACGCCCGACCGCATGGCGAATTTCGCCAAGGGCGCACGCGCCGAGGGCTTCAAGGTCATCATCGCCGGTGCCGGCGGTGCCGCCCATCTGCCGGGCATGACCGCATCGATGACGCCCCTGCCGGTCTTCGGCGTCCCGGTCCAATCGAAAACCATGTCCGGCCAGGACAGTCTGCTGTCCATCGTACAGATGCCGGCCGGCATTCCTGTGGGAACGCTCGCCATCGGCAAGGCGGGCGCCGTCAACGCCGCCCTTCTCGCCGCCGCCGTACTTGCCCTTTCCGACGAAGAAATCGCCGAGCGGCTCGACGAATGGCGCGAACGTCAGAGTGCCAGCATCGCCGAATACCCGATGGACGACCAATGACTGTAAGAACGATCGGCATTGTCGGCGGCGGCCAGCTCGGCCGCATGCTGGCGATCGCCGCCGCCAGACTGAATTTCCGCACGGTCATTCTCGAGCCGCAGGCGGACTGCCCGGCCGCTCAGCTCGCCAACCGGCAGATCACCGCCGCCTATGATGATCCGGCGGCGCTGGCCGAACTTGCCGCCGCCTGCGATGTCGTCACCTACGAATTCGAGAATGTGCCCGTCGCGGCCGCAGAAACGCTTTCGGCAAGCATTCCCGTCTATCCGCCGCCGAAGGCGCTGGAAGCCGCTCAGGACCGCCTGGTCGAAAAGCGCTTCCTCAACGATTGCGGCATCACCACCGCCGGCTTTCACGCGATCGACAGCCAGGCCGATCTCGAGGCGGCACTGAAGGATTTCGGCGGTCAGGGCGTATTGAAGACCCGCCGGCTCGGTTATGACGGCAAGGGACAGAAGGTTTTCCGTTCAGTGGCCGACAGCCCTGATGGCGCCTATGCCGCGCTCGGCGGCGTGCCGCTGATCCTCGAAAGCTTCGTCGCCTTCGAACGCGAGGTCTCGATCATCGCCGCGCGCACCGCGGAGGGGACGGTCGTCTGCTTCGATCCCGCCGAGAATATACACCGCAACGGCATCCTCCATACCTCGACGGTTCCCGCCGCGATCTCCACAACGACGGGCGAAGCCGCACGTCGTTCGGCCGAAAAAATCCTCGCGGCATTGAACTATGTCGGCGTCATCGGCATCGAATTCTTCGTGCTTGCCGACGGCGGCCTGATCGCCAACGAGATGGCACCGCGCGTCCACAATTCCGGACATTGGACCGAGGCGGCCTGCGCCGTCAGCCAGTTCGAGCAGCATATCCGCGCCGTCGCCGGCCTGCCGCTCGGCGATGGCGCCCGCCATTCCGACTGCGTCATGCAAAACCTGATCGGCGACGATATCCTTGCCGTTCCCGACTGGCTGCGACGCCCCGATACGCTGGTCCATCTCTACGGCAAGACGGAGTGGCGCCCCGGCCGCAAGATGGGCCATGTCACCACATTGGCGCCGAAATTGCCGCTTTGACGGTGACAAAACGGTCTTGCAGCTTGGGAAAAACACCGCCACGTGGTTGACACGGAAAAGGTGACGGGGTATCTGCACCCCCACCTAAAGAGCGCGCCCCGACGGCGCGCTTTTGATTGTTAAAGTTACGGGCGAATGTGAATTCCCCCATAGAGATCGCGGATCAGAAAAATGAAGATCAAGAATTCGCTCAAGTCGCTCAAGGCTCGTCACCGTGACAACCGTCTGGTTCGTCGCAAGGGCCGCATCTACATCATCAACAAGCTGAACCCGCGCTACAAGGCTCGTCAGGGCTGATTGCGCGCATCCGGATCGCCGCGCCGCGCAGATTGCGCCGTCCGACATCCGGTAGGTCGCTGCGGTGATCACGTCAAATTTGTTTGATCTTCGGCGTTGGCGGGCTAATATGTCCGCCATGCGCTTTTTTGCTTTGATGCCGGCGGCATTGCCGCTCTTCCTCGTCCTCTCCACCTCTCCGCTTCCTGCCATCGCGGCGGAAAAGGATGTCATCGTCGAGCAGAGGAACACCGACAATTGGCCGAAGCAGCGCCTCGACCAGCTCTTCAGCCAGCTGAAGCGCGAGCGCGATCCCGACAAGGCCAGCAGCATCGCCAACGAAATTCGCCTGGAATGGAATGATTCCGGCAGCGCGACCGTCAATTTGCTGATGCAGTGGGCCGACAAGGCGATTGAGGAAAAGCGCAATCCAGCCGCTCTCGATTTTCTCGACGAGGCAATAGCGCTGAAGCCCGATTACGCCGAAAGCTGGAATCGGCGCGCCACACTGAATTTCGTCATGGGCAATTACCGCAAGTCGATGTCCGACATCGAACACGTGCTGGATCTTGAGCCGCGCCATTTCGGCGCGCTCTCCGGCATGGCCGCGATCCTCAGCAATGCGGGGAACGATCAACTGACGTTGAAAGCCTGGGAGCGGTTCCTCGACATCTATCCCGCCGAGCGCACCGCGCAGGAGCAGGTTAATACGCTGTCAGAAAAACTTGCCGGCAACCGCACTTGATGTCGACCGCACAAGTTTAGAATCCTCGAGGGGCCACGCGGCGCTTCGCCCACCCCTCTCGAGAACCGCCGCGACCATCGCCCGTAAAGATCATGCTTGCAGAAGTTTCCGCTCTTCTCGCTCCCCTTGCCGCCGCCATCGGCTACTCCTCCTACAAGGCGCGGCGGCTCGAACAGACCTATCCCAATATCGGTGAACTGACGGATGTCGGCGGCTACCGCATGAATGCCGTCCATATCAAGCGTCCGCAACATGCGGATCTGCCCCCTCTCGTCTTCATTCACGGCGCCAGCGGCAATCTGCTCGACCAGGTCGTCGCGTTCCGCACCGCACTCGAGGGCCGGGCCGAAATGCTGTTCGTCGATCGTCCCGGTCACGGCTATTCCGAACGTGGCGGCCCTGAAAACGCGGTCCCTTCCGGCCAGGCGGATGCGATCGCCCGGCTGATGGAGGCACGCGGCATCGAGAGGGCGATCATCGTCGGTCATTCTTTCGGCGGCGCGGTCACTGCAACCTTCGGCCTGCGCCATCCCGAAAAGATATCCGGCCTGCTCTTTCTGGCACCCGCCACCCATCCCTGGCCGGGCGGTATCGACTGGTATTATCATGTCGCGACGGCGCCGGTCGTCGGCTGGCTGTTCAACCACGCCATCGTCGTGCCGCTGGGACTCAGCAGGCTGGAACGCGGCACGCTGAATGTCTTCCGTCCCAATGCGCGCCCGCTCGATTACATCGAAAGGACCGGCCCATCGCTGGTGCTGCGGCCCCGCACCTTCCGCAACAACGCCGCCGATTTCAAAAGGCTGCTTGCCTATCTTAAGGAGCAATCGCCGCTCTATTCGCAGATCACCGCGCCGACCGTGATCATAACCGGCGACAGCGACGAGATCGTCTGGGAACACCTTCATTCACGCGGCCTTGCCCGCGATATAGCAGGCTCCGAACTCATCACCGTGCGCGGCGTCGGCCACAAGCCGGATTATCTTGCGACCGATGTCGCCATCGCCGCCATGGAAAAGATCGCCGGCAAGCCGCGCGACCTGCAGGCAATCGCCCGCCGGGCCGAGCAGCGGCTCGCCGCGGCGTCACCCGATCGGACATCGCTGCCATCACTGGAGCCAGGCGCCCCGCCCAGGCATGACCCTTCAGCCGGAAACTCGATCGAACGCCTCGCATAAAGCCGATCGCTGCATTGCCTCGCGCCGGCGCAGCCCCATATGTTTTTCCGTTGTTGTCCATAGGAGGGGAAATCATGGGCCGCCTGCATATCGGGACGATCTCGGTCATATCGGCATTGTCGCTCTGCCTGACCTCGGCTTTCGCGGCCTCGCCCGCACCTGTTGAAGCCGAACACGGCATGGTCGTCACCGCCCAGCATCTGGCCACCGATGTCGGCGTCGAGGTGCTGAAGAGCGGCGGCAACGCCGTCGATGCGGCCGTCGCTGTCGGTTACGCGCTGGCGGTCGTCTATCCCTCGGCCGGCAATCTCGGCGGCGGCGGCTTCATGACCATCCGCCTGAAAGACGGCACCAAGACCTTCCTCGATTTCCGCGAACGCGCGCCGCTCGCCGCAACGAAGACCATGTATCTCGATGCCAAAGGCGAGATCGTGCCGCGCGCCAGCCTCGACGGTTATCTCGCCGTCGGCGTTCCAGGCTCGGTCATGGGTTTTGAAACGGCGCGCGAGAAATACGGCACCCGCTCACGCCAGGATCTGATCGCGCCGGCGCTCCGCTTCGCCAAGGAGGGCTTCACCCTGGAACAAGGCGATGCGGCCATCCTCGCCGGCAGCGCCAAACGCCTCGCCAAGGATGAGACGGCGGCGAAAATCTTTCTGAAGCCGGATGGCCAGCCCTATGCATCGGGCGAAAAACTGCAGCAACCGGATCTCGCCGCGGTCCTGGCCGCCATCTCCGAAAAGGGCCCCGACGCCTTCTACAAGTCCGCTCCCGCCGAGGCGATCGTCACGGCGAGCCAGTCCAAGGGCGGCATTCTCGCCAAGCAGGATTTCGAGCAATATGCCGTGCGCGAACTGAAGCCGATCGAGTGCAATTACCGCGGCTACGACATCATCTCCTCGCCGCCGCCCTCCTCCGGCGGTATCATCATCTGCGAAATCCTCAACGTCCTCGAAGGTTATCCGCTCTCCTACCTCGGCTATGCCTCGGCCGAAACGGTGCACGTGATGGTCGAGGCGATGCGCTACGCCTATGTTGACCGCAATGCGGCGCTCGGCGATCCCGATTTCGTCGAGAATCCGGTCGGAAAACTGCTCGACAAGAACTACGCCAAGGAGATCGCGGCAAAGATCGACCCTTACAAGGCCGGCACATCGGCGGATTTAAAGCCGCTCGGCGGCAAGGAAAGTAACGAGACGACGCATTATTCGATCATCGACGACGAGGGCAATGCGGTTGCTGTCACCTACACGCTGAACGGCTCCTTCGGCGCTGCCGTCGTAGCACCCGGCACCGGCGTCCTGCTCAACAACGAGATGGACGATTTCACCTCCAAGCCGGGCGTGCCGAACCTCTACGGTCTGGTGCAGGGCGAGGCGAACGCCATCGCCCCGAAAAAGACGCCGCTCTCCTCGATGAGTCCGACAATTATTACCCGCGACGGCAAGCCCTTCATGGTGATTGGCAGCCCCGGCGGCTCGCGCATCATCACCATCACGCTGGAGGCGTTCCTCAATGTCGTCGATTTCGGCATGGACATCAGCCAGGCCGTCAACGCCCCGCGTTTCCATCACCAATGGCAGCCTGACAAGATCTTCCTCGAGCCCTATGCGCTTTCGCCGGATACGGAGAAGGCCCTCGCTGCCATGGGTTACAGTTTCGACGGCGGCAATGATGCGCCGCTCTGGGGCCAGGCTGCCGGCATCCTGGTCGGCGGCAAAAGCCTCGCCGCCATCGCAAAGGGCGGCGGCGCCCGCTATAACGGCGCCATGGACGCCCGGGCGGCGGAAGGGTCGGCCGGCGGCTATTGATGGCGCCAAAAAGGTTCAGGCGGCGGATCTCCATTCATGTCACGGTGACAAAGTCGACGTTCACAAACGGCGTGCCGCATCCTATGCATGTGCGAACTCTCCAAGCAGGACGATTCCCGAATGGCAAGCATTGAAATGATTGTCGCCGCCCGCGCTCGTCTGCGCGGCCATATCAGGCGCACGCCGCTTCTCTCCTCCCCCTTCCTCAACGACATCGCCGGCCGGCGCCTGTTCGTGAAGGCGGAATGTCTGCAGCATTCCGGCTCCTTCAAATTTCGCGGCGGCTGGTCTGCCGTCTCCGGCCTCGATCCGGCCGTGCGCGCCCGCGGCGTCATCGCCTTTTCCTCCGGCAACCATGCCCAGGGTGTGGCGCTGGCTGCCAAGCTGCACGGCGTGCCCGCCGTCATCATCATGCCGAGCGATGCGCCGAAGCTGAAGATCGCCAACACCCGCGCCTTCGGCGCCGAAGTCGTGCTCTACGACCGCGCCAACGAGGATCGCGACGAGATCGGCGCCCGGCTCTCGGCCGAGCGCGGCCTGACGCTGATCAAACCCTTCGACGAACCGCTGGTCATCGCCGGCCAGGGCACGACCGGCCTCGAGATTTCCGAACAGGCCGAAGAAGAGGGCGTGACATCAGCCGACGTTCTCGTGCCCTGCGGCGGCGGCGGATTGACCTCCGGCATCGCCCTTGCCCTCGAAGCCAGTGCCCCCGGCCTTCGCGTCCGGCCCTGCGAGCCCAGGGATTTCGACGACACGACCCGCTCGCTCGCCTCCGGCAGGATCGAGCGCAACGCGTCGATATCAGGCTCGATCTGCGATGCGATCCTGACGCCCCAGCCGGGCAACATCACCTTCCCGATCCTCAAGCGCCTTGCCGGCGCCGGTATCGTCGTCACCGACGACGAGGCGCTGCGCGCCATGGCGCTCGCTTTCGTCAGGCTGAAGATCGTCGTCGAGCCCGGAGGCGCCGTGGCGCTCGCCGCCGCGCTCTTCCATGGCGAGGCGCTGGAAAGCGACGCGGTCATCGCCGTCACTTCCGGCGGCAATGTCGATGCCGATATCTTCGCTATGGCTCTCGAACGTTTCGGCTGAATATCATGCGAATGAACGCCGTTCGCCATCCGCGCAACAGCCGCGGATGGCCTTTGCCCATGGCAATCAGGCAATGTTGTAGCGCTTCGCCGGCGCGGCGCGCGACAGATTCGGCATCAGTGCCTGGCGCGCCTGCTCGTAGGCGGCAAGCAGACCGGCATCCTCAAGCGACGGGATCGTCGCGAATTCGCCCTGCTCCAGGCCGGCGAGCGACGCATCGACCATGTCTTCCGCCGACATTACGATCTCGTTGGGCAGATGCTCGACCGGCGTGCCGGCGATGCCCCAGAATTCCGTTGCCGTGGCGCCGGGCAGTACGGCCTGGATGCGGATGTTCTTCTCCGCCAGCTCATGCTTCAGCGACTGGCTGAATGCGTGCACGAAGGCTTTCGTACCGCCGTAGACGCCGTTCAGAAGCTCCGGCGCGATCGCGACGATGGAGGCGATGTTGATGATCGTGCCGCCGCCGCGTGCGACGAAGCCGGGAACCGCGGCATAGGTCAGCCGCGTCAGTGCCGTGACGTTGAGCTCGATCATCTCCTGCATCTTGTCGACATCGGCGGAAAGCAGCGGCGCCGTTCCGCCGAAGCCGGCATTGTTGACGAGAAGCGTGATGCTCCGGTCTTGCCTAAGCACGCCTTCGACGCGGGCAAGGTCTGCCCTGTTGCCGAGATCGGCGGTGACGGTCTCGACGGTCCGGCCGGTTTCATCGGTCAGCCGGCTTGCCAGCGCCTTCAGCCGCTCGCCGTTGCGGGCGACGATGATCAGGTCGTAACCCTGCTTCGCCAGCCTATGGGCATAGATTGCTCCAATGCCCGAAGATGCGCCGGTTATCAGCGCCGTGCCCCTATGCTCCGGTATATTGCGTTCCTGCGTCATGGCCCGTCTCCTTCAATTGCGCCGGCCCGATGCCTTGCGCTTGAGGAGAGTCTTACGCCCGATTGTGAATGACCTGAATGTCATATATACCACCTTTCAGGACATCCTCTTTTCAGGACTCGATGACCATGCAGCGAATCGGCTTTCTGCTCTATCCCGGCTTCCAGATCATGAGCCTGGCGGCGATCTCAGCCTTCGAGTTCGCCAATCTCGAACTCGAGGAAAAGGTCTACGAGATCCGCTACCTCTCCGAAAATGGCGGGCCGATTGCAAACTCGCTTGGTATGGTGATGGAGACGGAGGCCTTCGGCGAGCCGAACTTCGATACGCTGATCGTGGCCGGAGCACCGGGTATCAGGCTTCCGAATGCTGCGGAAGCCGATTTCATCCGCGCCGCCCTGCCCGCCACACGTCGTCTGGCCTCGATCTGCACCGGCGCCTTCTTCCTTGCCGAAGCCGGTATCCTCGACGGCCGCCGCGCGACCACGCACTGGTATGTCTCCCGCGAACTGCAAAGCCGTTATCCCAAAATAAGGATGGAAGAAGACCGGATCTTCATCGTCGACGGATCGGTCTGGACTTCGGCCGGCATGACGGCCGGTCTCGATCTGGCTTTGGCGATGGTCGAGAAGGACCATGGTTTCGAGGTAGCGCGCGCCGTTGCCCGCACGCTCGTCGTCTATCACAGGCGCGCCGGCGGTCAGTCGCAATTTTCAGCCCTGCTGGAACTGGAGCCCAAATCCGACCGCATCCAGAAGGCGCTCGCCCACGCCCGCGGCAATCTGAAATCGACGCTTTCCGTCGAAGAATTGGCGGAAGCGGCCCATCTCAGCCCTCGCCAGTTCAGCCGCGCCTTCCGCGCCGAAACCGGACAATCACCGGCCAAGGCCGTCGAGAACCTGCGGCTTGAAGCAGCCCGCCTGATGATGGAGCAGGGCCGGCACCCGATCGACGTCGTTGCCCGCGAAACCGGTTTCGCCGACCGCGAGCGCATGCGCCGCGCCTTCCTGCGCGCTTTCGGCCAGCCGCCGCAGGCGATCCGCCGCAGCGCCCAGCAGCAACATCAGGCTTGAGGCATCCGGCCCTTTCAAGCCGGATGCCACGATCAACCGTCAGCAGGAAGGGTCAATGTGCAGAGACCAACGCCTCATGCACGGATTGCATCACCAGTTCGCCAAGCCGCGCCGCCGCCGGTTGCAGTTCGGCTTCGGCCCGATGCAGGACCAGACCAAGCTTCGGCAGGTCGGGCAGGCCGAGCGTCGCGGGCGTCAGCGGCCGGAGCTTCGCCGGCAGGCCGATTGGCGTGCGGATGGTGAGACCGAGGCCGGCTGCCGTCGCCGCCCAGAGGCCGCCGAGACTTGCACTGACGAAGGCGAGCCGCCAGGAAATGCCGGCCGCATCAAGCGCCTTTGTCGCCGCGGTGCGCAACAGGCACGGCGCCTCCAGCGAAGCGAGCGGCATCGGTTCGCCGCTGGCCGCATGCCAGCCGAGCGGCCCCTCGACAGGCCCGATCCAGCACATCGGCACTTCGCCGATTCGCTCGCAATGTGCCGTCATCGCGCCGTCGCTCCAGGCAAGCGCCAGATCGAGCTTGCCTGATGTGACGCGCTCGAGCAGTTCGGTATTGCGTGCCACCCGCGCCTCGATGCGGACCTTCGGATGGGCGCGGGCGAAACGGCCGAGCACCTCGGGCAACAAGGTCTCTCCGAAATCCTCCTGCAGCCCAAGCCGCACCCAGCCCTCCAGCTCGATGCTGTGCACGGCGGCGGCCGCCTCGTCGTTGAGTTCCAACAGCCGCCTGGCATAGCCGAGCATCGTCTCACCGGCATCGGTCAGCGCCAGCCCGCGCCCCGCCTTGCGGAAGATCGGCGTGCCCGCCTGTTCCTCCAGCTTCTTCAGCTGCGCGCTGACCGCCGAGGTCGAACGCCCGAGCCTTTCGGCCGCCTTGGCAAAATTGCCGAGCTCCATGCCGGTCGAAAAGGTTCGAAGCACGTCAAGATCGAAGATGGTCCGCCGCATCACACAGTCCAGATTTTCGGGATTATTTATCCAAAATATTCTGATTTTCAGCATCATCGTGCCGTGCGATGGTGCTGTTGTCAAGGCCGCCGGACGGCCCCAACAATGGAGATCCCGATGCCCTTTGTTCGCATTTCCCTTCGCAAAGGCAAGTCGCCGGACTATCTCGCGGCACTCGCCGACGCCATCCAGCGCGCCCTGGTCAAGACCTTCGACGTGCCTGAGGACGATCGCTTCCAGGCCATCCACCAGCATGATGAGAACGAGCTGATCTTCGACAGCAGCTATCTCGCCGGCCCGCGCTCCGGCGATTTCGTCTATATCTCGATCACCATCGGCCGACCCCGAACGGCCGAGATGAAGGCGGCGCTCTATCGCCGGCTTGTCGATCTCCTGGCGCAATCGCCGGGTCTTCAGCCGGAAGACGTGATGATCGTCATCAGCACCAGCGCCCCGGAAGACTGGTCCTTCGGCAACGGTATCGCGCAGATGACGGATCCCGACTGGCGGCTGCGGGCAGCAGGGGAACGCTCATGATTGCCATGCAATACAGCTTCACCCTGCCCGCCGATTACGACATGTCGATCGTCGACCGACGCATCCGCGACAAGGGGCCGCTGCTAGACGGTTTTCCCAATCTCGGCTTCAAAGCCTATCTCGGCGCCCGCCGAGGCGAATGCGCCAGCCGCGACAATCTCTATGCGCCCTTCTATCTCTGGCAGAAACCGGAAGGGGCAAGCGACTTTCTCTGCGGCGCGGGATTCGAAGCCCTGACCGGCGCCTTCGGCTGGCCTACGGTCAGAACCTGGATTGTCTGGCAGGCCGAGCTTTCGGCTGAGATCGCTGCTGCAAGATTCGCGACCCGCGATATCCTGTTGACTGAGCCTTACGCGCCCCTCGCTGATATCCGGCGGGCCGAAAGCGCGCAGGCTGAAGCCGAGGTTGCGGCAGGCGGCGCGCTCGCCTCCGTCTCCGGCTTCGAACCGACGACATGGACGCGAGTGCGCTTCAGGCTATGGCGAGAGATTCCAGAGATCGGCGCGCAGACGCAGGCCTATCGCGTCGGTCACCTGTCCCTTCCCTGACGCTGACGTCAAACGGTCGCTCGGCGATAGAAGGCAAGCGAGCCCGCAAGCGCCAGGAGCGCGCCGCCGCAGGCCCGCTCCAGCCAAAGGGTGCCTGAGCTCTTCAGGAAACGCACCGCCTGCGAACCGAAGAACGCGTAGCCGAACATGATGACGAAATCGAGCGCGGCAAAGACCAGCGCCAGCAGCGCATATTGCCCTGCCTGCGGCTGGGTAGGATCGATAAACTGCGGCAGGAAAGCCGAGAAGAACAGATAGCCCTTCGGATTGGTCGCCGCGACCATGAAACTCTTCAGGCCGATCGAGAAAGTCGACGCCGCGCCGGCCGGCGCACCTGCTTGCAACGCCGCATCGATCCCGCCTCTCGAGCGCAGCAGCATGATGCCGAGAAAGGCAAGGTAAGCAGCACCCGCCCATTTCAGCATCGAGAACCAGAATTCGGATGCCGCCAGCAGCGCGCCGAGCCCGACCGCCACGGCGCCGATCAGCACGAAATCGGAAAGCACCGCGCCGATCATTCCGGCAATTGCCCGGCGCAGACCATGCCGCGAACCGTTGGTCAGGGCCAGCAGCACTGTTGGCCCCGGCGTCGCAATACCGACAAAGGAAACGGCTGCAAAGGCGGCAAGCGTGACGATATCCATGACGATCCCTCCCAATCCACCGGTCGAAACTTGCACGCCCAGGAGCTCTTGGCAATGATACCCTATCAACGAAAAAGCCCGCCGCCTCCTCGAGGCAGCGGGCTTTCGAACGGACGCGATCGGATCAGATGCCGCTCTGGCCGTCGGAACCGATATAGGCAATGCGGATCATGTTGGTGGCGCCGGGCGTGCCGAGCGGCACGCCGGCCGAGATGATGATGCGGTCGCCCGGCTTGCCGAAGCCTTCGTCCGCAACGATGCGGCAGGCGCGGTTGACCATGTCGTCGAGATCGGTGGCGTCATGGGTGACGACGCAATGCAGGCCCCAGACGATGGCAAGCCGGCGCGCCGTCTTGATGATCGGCGACAGCGCCAGGATCGGCACCTGCGGACGCTCGCGCGAGGCGCGAAGGCCTGTCGTGCCCGACGAGGTATAACAGACGATCGCCGACAGCTTCAGCGTTTCGGCGATCTGGCGGGCCGCAAGCGAGATCGCATCGGCGCCGGTCGCTTCCGGCTGGGCGCGCTGGGCATAGATGATGCCGGGATAATGCGGCTCGCGCTCGATGGCCGTGGCAATCGACGCCATGGTCGAGACGGCTTCGATCGGATAATCGCCCGAAGCCGATTCGGCCGAGAGCATGACGGCATCGGCACCTTCGAAGACGGCGGTCGCAACGTCCGACACTTCGGCGCGCGTCGGCACCGGCGCCGAGATCATCGATTCCAGCATCTGCGTGGCGACGACGACCGGCTTGCCCGAACGGCGGCAGGCGCGGATCAGCTGCTTCTGGATGCCGGGAACCGATTCGAGCGGCATTTCGACACCGAGATCGCCGCGGGCGACCATCAAGGCGTCGGAAAGCTCGATGATTTCCTCGATGCGCTCGAGGGCCTGCGGCTTTTCGATCTTCGACATCAGGCCGACACGGCCACGGGCGATCTTGCGCACTTCGGCAAGGTCGTCGGGACGCTGGACGAAGGACAGCGCCACCCAGTCGACATCGTCCGTGGCAAGCACGGCGTCGAGGTCGGCGCGGTCCTTGTCCGTCAGTGAGCCGACGCCGAGCAGCGTGTCGGGAAGGCTGACACCCTTGCGGTCGGAAATGCGGGTACCGGATATAACCGTCGTGACGATGCTCTTGCCGTCGCATTTTTCGGCGCGGAGCGCGAGCTTGCCGTCGTCGATCAGCAGGCGATGGCCGGGCTGCACCGATTCCAGGATTTCCGGGTGCGGCAGATAGACACGGGTCTGGTCGCCGAGCGCTTCGTTGTTGTCGAGCGTGAAAGTCTGGCCGGGCTTCAGATCGACCTTGCTGTCGACGAACTTGCCGACGCGCAGTTTCGGCCCCTGCAGGTCGGCCAGAATGCCGATCGGCCGGCCGGAGCGGGCCTCGACCGAGCGGATACGCTGGATGAGCGTACGCATCAGGTCGTGGCTCGCATGGCTCATATTGATGCGGAAGACATCGGCACCGGCCTGGTGCAGCTTCTCGATCATCGATTCCTCGGAGGAGGCGGGCCCGAGGGTGGCGAGGATTTTAATTTTGCGATTACGCTTCATCAATTCTGGCTTTCTTGCGTCCCTGGGGTGTCGGAGAGTTGGACCATCCAGCTGCCCTGACGGCCGGTGTCGTATTCCTTGAATCCCATCTTCTGGTAACCGCGGGCATAACAATCCTGCACACCCGAGATCTTGAACTCATTTTCCGCCACGCACATCTGGACATCCCCCGTCCATCGTCCTCCCCGGGCGGCGTCCTCTGCGTAGAGGTAATAATAACGCGACTGCAGTTCTCCCTCGATCAGCGTGGCGCAGGTCGTTGCCGGCACTTGCCACCAGCCTTCCGTGACCCAGCCATCCTTGGCCCTGTATCCGATCGCAACGCCGACGAGATTCTGTGTTCCGTTGCAGACGCGAAAATCGGCGCGTGCGGCATCTGCGATGAAGAACGGCATAAAAGCTGCAAGAGCGAACAGAGCGAGTCGGACCAGCGGTCCGGACCGCGTGCGGAAACTTGGCGCGGCTTGAATCAACACGGCTCCCAAATAGCTCCACGGTTATTCGTATCCGTGTCTTCTTGCGCCGCCGTCATGCGAAAGTCAACGCGATGCTAATCGATTATATTTCCTTTCATAAACTGCGCGTCAAGGGTCGTCTCCGTTCTCGCCGCTTGTCGCGCTTGAACCGGCGGCAGCCCCATGCGATCAGTGAGGCCGACTGCGCAATGACGAATGGCAAATCCTTCATGGACGACTTCCAATCCTTCGAAATCCTACCCGGCAAACATGACAAAGGCATGGTGATCCTCGCCGATCACGCGATGAACCGCCTCCCCGCGCGATATGGCCGGCTCGGCCTGCCCGATGCGGCCTTTGCCCGCCACATCGCCTATGACATCGGGATCGAGGGCCTGACGCGGCAGCTCTCGGCGAGACTCGGCGTGCCCGCGGTGCTTGGCGGCTTCTCGCGCCTGCTGATCGACCCGAACCGCGGCGAGGATGATCCGACGCTGATCATGAGGATTTCCGACGGGGCCGTCATCTCGGGCAATCATCCGATCGGGCGGCAGGAGTGGGAGTATCGTATCGAGACTTTCCATCGCCCCTATCACAATGCCGTGGCGGCAACGATCGATAAGGTGGCGAATGCCGCCGGCCGGGCGCCGCTGGTGCTGTCGCTGCATTCCTTCACGCCGGCATGGAAAGGGATCCCCCGTCCCTGGCATGCCGCAGTCCTCTGGGACAGCGACCGACGCGCCGTCGGCCCGCTGCTCGACATGCTGCGCGCCGATCCGGACCTCTTCGTCGGCGACAACGAGCCCTATGACGGCGCCCTGAAGGGCGATACCATGTACCGGCACTGCATGATAACCGGCATCCCGCATGCGCTGCTCGAAGTGCGCCAGGATCTGATCGCAGACGAGACCGGGATTGCTGCATGGGCCGAACGCCTTGCGCCGATCTTTGCGGCGATGAACGCCGATCCTGCCCTGCACGAATACGACGTCCATCCGTCGCGCACCGGCCCCTATTGAATGAAGGAAAGCGAGATGACCGCGCTCAGCAAAGAACAGCAGACCGAATTCGAAGCCGCCGCCTTCCGCCGCCTCGTCGCGCATCTTCGTGAGCGCAGCGACGTGCAGAACATCGACTTGATGAACCTGGCCGGCTTCTGCCGCAACTGCCTGTCGAACTGGTATCGCGAAGCGGCCGAGGCCGAGGGTGTGGCAGTGACGAAGGACGAATCGCGCGAAATGGTCTACGGCATGACTTACGAGGACTGGAAAAATCTCCACCAAAACGAGGCCTCGCCTGTGCAAAAGGCCGCTTTTGAACTGAACAACCCGCACAAATAGCCCATCACGCGGCGAATAGGCTTGACCCTCGCGCCGCTTCGCGGCAGTCACGGGCATCCAAAATGATCATCCCAATCAGGAGAACACGATGTCTGATGCTCATGGCGTCGCCCGCGACCAGCTTCGCGCTTTCATCGAGCGCATTGAACGGCTGGAAGAAGAAAAAAAGACAATCGCCGACGACATCAAGGACGTCTACGGCGAAGCCAAGGGAATGGGCTTCGACACCAAGATCCTGAAGAAGGTCGTGGCGTTGCGCAAAAAGGACGAGCAGGAGCGCATGGAAGAGGAAGCGATCCTCGACACCTACCTGCACGCGCTCGGCATGATCGAGTCCCCGCCGGAAGGCTGATCCGACTGGTATCGCTGATATGTCGACAAGCCGCTGGAGCAATCCGGCGGCTTTTCTTTTGCGGAAAACGCGCCGGGCCGAACATCGACAGAGTCCGATCGAACCAACCAAAAGAAAAACCGCCGGATTGCTCCAGCGGTTTTTCGATATTCCGATGATCGGCACGCTCAGTTCGTGTTGAACTTGCGCACTTCCATGAAGTTGACGGCCGTGCCACTAAAGCGAGCCGGATCGACCGAAGCGGTCTTGACGTTGAAGCCTTCGGCATAGACGGCGGTCGGCTGGGCGCGCATCGTCTGGCTGACGAAGCGCGGCGCCTTGACCTGCTTGGAGGCCATTTCGAGACGGGCATTGGTCAGCGCCCACTGCGAAATCATCTTCTGCGTCAGCTTCGGCTCGGTACGCACCGTCGCGCGGCTGGCGTCTGCTGCGGCGGCCTGCTTCTGCGTCGGGCGGCCACCCTTGGTGGGAAGAGCCGGCACCACGGCGTTTTCGGCGGCCGGTTCGTCGAAGGCGTCGCCGAAGCTTGCCGACTTTGTTGCTGGCGCCAGGGCTGCGAGTTGAAGCGACGGTTTCTGGGCAGGCGTCTGTTGCGGCATCGCCGCGTTGATCGCCTGCTCCACCGTCATCTCGGGCGCATGCGCGGCGACCTGGTTTTCGTCACCCTTGTTCTGCTGGTCGAGCGCATCGGCAAGGGCAGGAGACAGTCCGCCGTCCTGATCGGCCTCGTCGGCCTCTGCTTCCGGATCGGCATTGGCCGCAGCGAGAAGCTTCTCGGCAAGGGCAGGACGTTCGACCGGCGTCGGAACCGGCATGCCGTTCGACATGGCGGGATCGGTCGACGCGACTTCGGCATCGCCGGGCGCGCGGCGCTGACCAAGAAGCGAGGGAACCGGGATGCTGTAGGCGCTGAGATCGGCGAATTGCTGCGGCTGGGCCTGATCGGCCGGGAGCGCGGCGGCTAGAGCCTGCTGCGCGGCATTACCCGAAGACGGCGCGACCAGCGCGTTTGCCACTTCGCTGCCGGCCGGCTGGTTGCTGAATGCCGGACGAACCTGCGGCACCGGCGCGTTCACATCGGCGACCTCGGTCTGCTGCGGCTCGGCAGGGGCAGGCTCGGCCTTCGGCGGCGTTGCCTTGGCGACGGCGACCGGGGCCGAATCGTCGGAATCGTCTTCCTGCTCGTCGGCTCCGCCACCGAAAAGCGCCTCAAACAGCGTCTTGTGCTTCGGTGCCGATTCGGAAGCGCTGGCGATCTCGATCTGCGTGCCGCTGGCGCGGCGCTTGTAGTCGGCCATTGCCTGCTGATAGCCCGGCAGCGGCTTGCCGTCGGCCGGAATATGGATGGTATTGCCGTTCGGGAAAAGCCGGACAAGCTCGTCGCGGCTCATGCGCGGCCAGGCGCGAACACCGCCGACGTCCATGTGCACGAAGGGCGAACCGGACTTCGGATAGAAGCCGACACCGCCGACCTGCATCTTCATGCCGATGGCGCGAAGCGTCGCCAGCTTGACGTCGGGAATGAAGAAGTCCATCGCCTTGCCGAGCATGTGCTGGCTCTTTTCGGCAACGCCGGATTTGCGTGAGCGGCCGCGCAGCATTTCATTGGTCGCCGGCGAGCGGAAACCGCAGACGACGTTGATGTAGTCCCGTGAACCGCTCTGGCGATAGACTTCCCAGATCAGGTCGAACAGGCGTGGATCCATCTTCGTCGGCTGGTTCTTGCGCCAGTCGCGCAGAAAGCGGTTCAGCTGCTCCAGACCCTTGGGGTCGAACTTGCCGTTGCGCTTGTAGGTGATGACGGCTTTTTCGCCGGTATGGATGAAATAGAGCTTGAGGCTGCGGGTGTCGCCCGCTGCCTGAGACGGCGTACTGACGAATACCGGCGAGGAAACCGCAAGCGCAAGAAGGGCGGCCGCCGCCGTCCTCACTGCCTTTCCGCAGATGTCGGCGCACAAAGAACGCCAGCTCAAGCGCGAAGGCTTGGAATTCCCATTCAGATTCGGCAACTCGATCCCCGTCAGACAGACAATGTCCCGTACTGTCTCAGATGACTGTCAAATGCGGTCACACGATGGCAAAAATGCCACACATGATCAACCTTTTCTTTACATAGTGAACGAGCCACTAACAAGTGGTTTATGATCAGTAACAAATCGTGGTTGCCTGAGTCTTAATAAATAGGGCTTAAGCCGCATCTTTCTGGGGATTATCGGGGTCGATGCCGTAATCTTTGAGTTTGCGATAAAGTGTGGATCGTCCGATGCCAAGCTTGCGCGCCACTTGACTCATCTGTCCGCGATAGAATTTGAGTGCGAATCGGATGAGCTCCTCCTCGACATCGGCAAGCTTGCGCACGTCGCCTGAGGGGTTGACGCTGGCGATTGCATTTTCGGGGGTCTCGGACAGGCGGTGGTGGTGAACCTCCCCCTGCATCGGCGCCCGGTATTCTTCGCTATAGGCTTCGTCCGGGTCGAGGCCGGTATTGTCGGCGACGAGCGCCAGGTGATCCACCACTTCATATTCCGGAAGCTGGGCGGCGATCTGCGGGAAGTCCGCCTCGGTCAGCTCCGGCCCCTCGGCGAGAACGACCGCGCGGAAGATCGCGTTTTCGAGCTGGCGGATATTGCCCGGCCAGTCATAGGCGGTCAGCAGCGCCAGCGCGCCTGAGTTCACCGTCATGCGGCGGCCGTTCTTCTGCTCGCTGGAGAAGCGGTCGGCAAAGACGCGCACCAGGTGCGGAATGTCTTCCTTGCGCTTGCGCAGCGCCGGGATGGTGATCGGGAAGACATTGAGGCGATAGTAGAGATCCTCGCGGAAGTGGCCATTCTTGACCTCTTCGATCAGATCCTTGTTGGTCGCCGAGATCAGCCGGACATTGACCTTGTGGGCAGTGCGCGCACCGACGGTCTCGATCTCGCCCTGCTGCACCGCGCGCAGCAGCTTCACCTGTACTTCGAGGGGCAGGTCGCCGATCTCGTCGAGGAAGATGGTGCCGCCGTCGGCCTCCATGAACTTGCCGATGTGACGTTCGGTCGCGCCGGTGAAGGCGCCCTTCTCGTGGCCGAAGAGAATGCTTTCGACGAGGTTGTGCGGGATCGCCCCGCAATTGACGGTGACGAACGGCTTGTTCGAGCGTTCGCCGCCGGACTGGATGGCGCGTGCCACCAGCTCCTTGCCGACGCCGGATTCACCTTCGAGCACGACGGGAATGTTGGATTGAGCCGCCCGCTGAGCGAGATCGATGACGCGGATCATCGCCGGGCTTGCCGAGACGATGTCGTCGAAACCTACCGCGCCCGAGCGCGACCGGCGTCCAGCCCGTGCCTTGACCTCGCGCTGGTCGAGCTTCATTGCATTGGAGATCGACGTGGCGATGCGTTCGGGAGAGACCGGCTTGACGACGAAATCGAAGGCGCCGGCGCGCATCGCCTGTACCACGGTTTCGATGCCGCCTTGGCCCGTCTGCACGATGACCGGGATCTGCGTGCCGAATTCGTGAAGCGCGTCGAGGAATTCAAGGCCGGTCATCTCCGGCATCATCAGATCGAGCACGATGACGTTGAAAAGGCCGCTGTCGCGCTTGACCATTTCCAGGCCGATCCGGCCGTTCTCCGCCTGGTGCACGACATGGCCGTGACGCTCGATTGCGTTTTTGAGCAGGCGGCGCTGCACCGGGTCGTCTTCGACCACGAGTATTTGCCCTGCTCCCTTGAGCTCATTGTAACCGGTCATTGTCGCTCCACTTCATGCGAAACCTTGGAGGGCACTCTGGCAGAAAGGCTTGAACATCCAGTTTTGAGAAATAATTGCATTTTAACGATTGCGACGGCCGTTTTTCGTGCCGAAGCGGGGCCTTCGATGGGCCGAAAGGCCCTTGATGCGGCGCCTTCTCACGCTTATTCAAACAGACCTGTAATAAAGTGGAGAGGAATTGCGTTCATGAAAATCAAGCTCCAGCACGCCAGCCTTCGTTTGTCGCCTGCAGCCCCAGCCGGGCCCGCCGATCCGGCGCTCGGCGATCTGCCGGTCTGGAAGCTGCAGGACCTTTACCCCTCCGCCACGTCAACCGCCTTCGTCGCCGACATGGAAAAGGCGGGCAAGGCCGCAATCACCTTCGAGGAAAGGTGGAAGGGCAAACTTGCCGAGGCCGCGACGAAAACCGGCACCGAGGGCATCGGCGCGGCGCTGAAAGAATATGAAGCGCTTGATGACATTATGGGCCGGCTCGGCTCCTTTGCCGGCCTAACCTATTTCTCCGACACCACAAACCCGACCAACGGCAAGCTCTACGGCGACGTGCAGGCCAAGCTCACCGAATTCTCGGGCCATCTCCTGTTCTTCGCGTTGGAGCTGAACCGCATCGACGACGCGGTCATCGACGCCTGCATCGCCAGCGACCCCGATGCCGGCCATTATCGTCCCTGGCTCATCGATCTCAGGAAAGACAAACCGTATCAACTCGACGACAGGCTGGAGCAGCTCTTCCTCGAGAAGTCGATGACTTCGGCCGCCGCCTTCAATCGCCTGTTCGACGAAACCATGGCGGAACTCCGCTACGAGATCGATGGCGAGAAAGTGCCGCTCGAGGTCGCCTTGAACATGTTGCAGGAGAAGGATCCGGAAGTGCGCCGCAAGGCCGCCATGGCGCTCGCCGAAACATTCAAGGCCAATATCCGCATCTTCACGCTGATCACCAACACGCTTGCCAAGGACAAGGATATTTCCGACCGCTGGCGCGGCTTCGAGGACATTGCCGACTCCAGGCACCTCGCAAACCGGGTCGAACGCGAGGTCGTCGACGCGCTCGCCGCCGCCGTTCGCGAAGCCTATCCCCGCCTTTCGCACCGCTATTATAAGATGAAGGCTAAATGGCTCGGCATGGAGCAGATGAACTTCTGGGACCGCAACGCGCCGCTTCCGGAAACCTCCAGCGCCGTCATCTCCTGGTCCGACGCGAAGGACACGGTGCTGTCGGCCTACGGCAATTTCGCTCCTGAGATGGCTGATATCGCCAGGCGCTTCTTCGACGAACAATGGATCGACGCCCCGGTCCGCCCCGGCAAGGCGCCCGGCGCCTTCGCCCATCCGACGGTTCCCTCGGCCCATCCCTATGTGCTCGTCAATTACTTGGGCAAGCCGCGCGACGTGATGACGCTTGCCCATGAACTCGGCCACGGCGTGCACCAGGTTCTGGCCGGCGCGCAGGGAGCGCTGATGTGCCAGACGCCGCTGACGCTTGCCGAAACCGCCTCCGTCTTCGGCGAGATGCTGACCTTCCGCGCGCTCCTCGAAAAGACCACCGACAAGCGTGAGCGCAAGGCGATGCTCGCCCAGAAGGTCGAGGACATGATCAACACGGTCGTGCGCCAGATCGCCTTCTACGAATTCGAGCGTAAGCTGCACACTGCCCGCAAATCAGGTGAACTCACCGCCGACGACATCGGCGAACTCTGGCTCTCCGTCCAGTCCGAAAGCCTCGGGCCGGCGATCAGCATCTCCGAGGGCTACGAGACCTATTGGGCCTATATCCCCCATTTCATCCACTCGCCCTTCTATGTCTACGCCTATGCCTTCGGCGATTGCCTGGTGAATTCGCTCTATGCCGTCTACCAGAAGGCCGAGACGGGTTTCCAGGAGAAGTATTTCGAACTGCTGAAGGCCGGCGGCACCAAGCATCATTCGGAACTTTTGAAGCCTTTCGGCCTCGACGCCACCGATCCGTCGTTCTGGAGCCACGGCCTGTCGATGATTGAAGGGCTGATCGACGAACTGGAAGCTTTGGATAAGGCTTAAGAGAGCGAGTCCCTTCTCCCCTCGGGGAGAAGGTGCCGGCAGGCGGATGAGGGGGCTGCACGGCAGCCGCTCTCCTTCGCATATGCTCAGGACGTCGCTTCGCTCCACCCCTCATCTGCCCTTCGGGCATCTTCTCCCCGAGGGGAGAAGAGAGAAAATGTCTGACGCTCCCGATCGCATCCGAGCCATGGGGAGCAGAACAACTGAAAGCGTTGCGTGTCCGATCAACCCTATATTCTCTTCCGCGACGACACGACCGGCCAGGTGATGCTTTTCGCTAAGCCGTCGGAACTCATCGTCGCCAGGACGAGCACCGAATTCTTTGCCGGCCTCGCCCGCATGGAAGAAGCAAAGGCCGCAGGCAAATGGCTCGCCGGTTACATGGCCTACGAGGCCGGATACCTTTTCGAGGACAAACTCGCCTCCTTCGCCGACGAAATCCGCGAAACACCGCTTCTCCTTTTCGGCGTCTTCGAAGCCCCGCAAGCGGACACACACCCGCTTGCCCAGCCGAAACAGCGTCTGGAAAACGAGGAATTCCTCACGGCCCCGAAAGCCGCTTGGGATTTCCCTATATATAAAGAGCGTTTCGACCGTCTTCACGAGCATCTCAGGCTCGGCGACGCCTACCAGGCGAACCTCACCATGCCAGTCGAGACCCGCTGGAATGGCGATCCGCATGCCGCCTTCTGGTCGCTGATCGAACGCCAACCGGTCAAATATGGTGCGCTGGTCGATCTCGGCGGCCCCGTCATCCTGTCGCGCTCGCCCGAACTGTTCTTCCGCACCGATGAGCAAGGCTGGATCGAGACCCATCCGATGAAAGGCACGGCCAAACGCGGCGCCACCGCCGCCGAGGATGCCGAAATCATCGAAGCCATGCGCAATGATATCAAGACGCAGGCCGAAAACCGCATGATCGTCGATCTGCTGCGCAACGATATCTCACGCATCACCGAGGTCGGCACGCTCGATGTCCCGAAGCTCTTCGATGTCGAGACATATCCGACCGTCCACCAGATGGTCAGCCATGTGCAGGCAAGGCTCATCCCCGGCCTTTCGATCCGCGACATCTTCTCCGCCCTCTTTCCCTGCGGTTCGATCACCGGCGCACCGAAGATGCGGGCGATGGAAATCCTCCACGCGCTGGAGGATGCTCCCCGCGACGCCTATTGTGGCGCGATCGGCATGATCTCGCCGAGCGGCGCCATGCGTTTTTCCGTCGCGATCCGCACCATCACGCTTTTTGACGGCGGCAGGGCTGTCTTTAATGTCGGCGGCGGCATCGTCTTCGATTCGACCGCCGAGGCCGAATATGAGGAATGCCTGCTCAAGGCCCGCTTCGCCGTCGGCGACCAATGGATCGCGCGATGACGGATTTTTCGTTGATCGAGACGCTGCGCTGGCAGCCTGGCGACGGCTTCATCCGCCTGCGGCTGCATTTCGCCCGGCTTTCCCGCTCCGCCCGTCGCCTTGGCTTCCCGCAGCCGGTCGATGCCGCCGCCAAGCTCGAGGACGCCGTTGCGGGCGCCGCCGGTCCGCTGCGCATCCGCCTGACCTTCGACGCGCAGGGTCGCATCGAGGTAACGAGCGCGGCTTTCGTGCCGCTGGCGCCGGAGACGGTCTGGACGGTGCGCATCGCCGAGACCCGTCTTGATTCCACCGACAGGCTGCTACGCCACAAGACCACCCGCCGCGCCGTCTACGAGGTGGCGCGAGCCGAATATGCGCCGGATGAGGCCGACGAAGTCATCCTGCTGAACGAGCGCGGCGAGGTTTGCGAGGGCACCATCACCTCCGTCTTCCTGGATGACGGAACCGGCACGCTGCGCACTCCGCCGATCTCCTGCGGCCTGCTTGCGGGCGTGCTGCGCACCGAACTCATTTGCACGCGCAAGGCGCGTGTCGGCCGCCTCACACTGGCCGAACTCGATGCCGGCACGCTTTATATCGGCAACTCGCTGCGCGGCCTGATCCGCGCCAAACTTGTCAGGAACTGAAAATGTTCATTCTCTCCCTCACCTATCGTAAGTCCAACGAGGAAGCCGACAGGCACATGGAGCCGCACATGGCCTGGGTGAAGGAGGGTTATGCCAAGGGCTGGTTTCTCGCCTCCGGCCGCAAGGTGCCGCGCACCGGCGGCGCTATCCTCGCAATCGGCGAGCGCGCCGCAATCGAGGCTTATGTGGCAGCGGACCCCTTCACCATCCACAACGTCGCTGAATACGAGATTACCGAGCTTGCCATGACGACGACCGCCGAAGGGCTTGAAATTCTGAAACGTTGATTTTCGGTTAGATGATCTCGTCCCGATATTCGACCTTTCCCGGTCAACACTCTTTATTGTGACGCCGTTTTGTGGTTAGAGCCGGTCACCTCGCATTTCTGCGGCAATTTCAAAAAAGAATTCTTCAGGCTGAACGCCTTCGTCCCCTTCCACAGGAGAAAAGAATGACGGACAAGAACCACCCGGTATATGCCGAAATTACCGGTCCGATCGTGATGATCGGCTTTGGCTCCATTGGCCGCGGCACCCTGCCGCTGATCGAGCGCCACTTCAAATTCGACAAAAGCCGGATGGTCGTCATCGACCCACGTGAAGAACCCTCCGACATGGAAATTCTGAAGAAGCACGGCGTCCGCCACATCAAGGAATATGTCACCAAGGACAATTACAAGGAGCTGCTGAAGCCGCTCCTGACGGAAGGCGAAGGCCAGGGTTTCTGCGTCAACCTCTCGGTCGACACTTCCTCGCTCGACATTATCAAGCTCTGCCGCAAGCTCGACGTCCTCTACATCGACACGGTCGTCGAGCCCTGGCTCGGCTTCTATTTCGACAAGGGCATGAGCAACGCCGACCGCACCAACTATGCGCTGCGCGAAACCGTGCGCAAGGAAAAGGCCAAGAACCCGGGCGGCGCCACCGCTGTCTCGACCTGCGGCGCCAACCCGGGCATGGTTTCCTGGTTCGTCAAGCAGGCGCTCGTCAACCTCGCCAATGACATCGGCCTGAAGTTCGAGGAACCGGACCAGCACGATCGCGAAGGCTGGGCGAAGCTGATGAAGAAGCTCGGCGTCAAGGGCATCCACATTGCCGAGCGCGACACCCAGCGCACCAAGCATCCGAAGCCGCTCAACGTCTTCTGGAACACCTGGTCCGTCGAAGGCTTCATCTCCGAAGGCATGCAGCCGGCCGAACTCGGCTGGGGCACCCATGAAGAATGGATGCCGAAGAACGCCAAGCAGCACAAGAAGGGCAACAAGGCGGCGATCTACCTGGAGCAGCCGGGCGCCAACACCCGCGTGCGCACCTGGTGCCCGACGCCGGGCCCGCAGTACGGCTTCCTCGTCACCCATAACGAGTCGATCTCGATCGCCGATTATTTCACGGTCCGCGACAAGGACGGCGAAGTGACCTTCCGCCCGACCTGCCACTACGCCTACCATCCGGCCAATGACGCCGTGCTCTCCCTGCACGAGATGTTCGGCAATGGTGGCACGCCGCAGCCGGTCCATCACGTTCTCGATGAGGACGAACTGGAGGACGGCATCGACGAACTCGGCGTTCTGCTCTACGGCCATGAGAAGAACGCTTATTGGTATGGCTCGCGACTATCGCTCGAGGAAACCCGCCGCATCGCGCCCTATCAGAACGCCACCGGCCTGCAGGTCACATCAGCTGTTCTCGCCGGCATGGTCTGGGCGCTGGAAAACCCGACGGCCGGCATCGTCGAAGCCGACGAGATCGACTACAAGCGCTGCCTCGAAGTGCAGATGCCCTATCTCGGCCCGGTCGAAGGTCATTACACCGACTGGACCCCGCTCGACGGCCGTCCGGGCCTCTTCCCAGAGGATATCGACACCAAGGATCCGTGGCAGTTCCGCAACATTCTCGTTCGCTGAGAGTGCTCGCACAAGCTCGATGATGCCCGCCGCAAGGCGGGCATTTTTGTAACGCTGGCTGTATAAATGGCGCCCCCGCCGCGCCAAGCCTTGCCTTCATGGCGGGCGCACGCCATGTTTTGCCCGAACTTGGCGGGTGACCGCCACGCCGAATCGCCGGGAGAAGCCTTATGAAAATCAGAACTGGTCTCGTTCTTGTCGGAGCCGCGGCCGCTCTTGCCGCCTGCGTTTCATCGGAGCCGCGACAGAGGGTGGTTGCAGCCGCCCCACCCGTTACGAATTCTGTTGAAGGCGAATGGACGGATGCCAATGGCTTAACCTCCACCTTCACAGGTGGGCAGTTTGTAACTCGCACAAGCGACGGAACAAACACGCAGATGGCATCGGGAACTTATACGGTCGGACCTGATCAAATTATTCAGATTAACCTTTACTCGAATGTGAAAAAAACAACCTCTCTCGTCAATTGCGCCCTCATTGGACCAACCCAGCTTAATTGCACCACCGCAACAGGGTCCCAATTCACGCTTTCCCGCCGCGGCTGAAGCGTGAGGCCATAGGCCGAGCACACCATCCGGGCCATCGCCGGTTACCTCATTCTGCTCGCAATACCGCTTGCCGCGTTGGCCGCCGTTTTGCCGGCCAACGTCTATCGCGCCCGCTGCAGGTTGGTCTTCGCCTTGCCGGTCGTGCTGATCTATGGCGTCAGCGCGCTTCCTTCGGTTCCGAATATTACCGAGGCTGTGCACGAACTCCACCGTAATGACGCCGGTGGCGAATGCCGGAGCAGCCGGCTTTTTTGTCCCGCCCCTCTTGGAAAGAGTGCCGCCTGGCCCAGCTTTCCCTTGCAGACCTATGCCGTGTCATGGAACATCGGCAAGCCGGGTACCGCCCCGGCGGACTATGGAAGGGATCGGCGAGGGGGATCTTTCGCCTCAATCAGGAGAACAGGGATGACGAAGTCTTTCAGCTTCGGTCTTTTGACCGCGTCCATGCTGGCGCTGAGCGCGGGCGCCGCCTTTGCGGATTACGAACTCAATATTCTTCATATCAACGATTTCCATTCCCGCATCGAATCGATCAACAAGTTCGATTCCACCTGCTCGGCCGAGGAGGAAGGCAAGAAGGAATGCTTCGGGGGCGCTGCCCGCCTGAAGACCGCGATCGACCAGCGCCGCCAGGCGCTATCGGGCAAGAATGTCCTTCTGCTGAATGCCGGCGACAATTTCCAGGGCTCGCTCTTCTACACCACCTATAAGGGCGCGGCCGAAGCCGAATTCCTCAACCTGATGAAGTTCGACGCCATGACCGTCGGCAACCATGAATTCGACGACAGCGAAGACGGGCTTGCCACCTTCCTCGACAAGGTGCAGTTCCCCGTCGTGACGGCCAACGTCAAGGCGACGGCTGCCTCCAAGCTCGGCGACCGCATCAAGCCCTCGCTGGTGCTCGACGTCGGTGGCCAGAAGATTGGCATCGTCGGCGCCGTCACCAACGATACGCCGGAGCTGTCTTCGCCCGGCCCGAACGTCACCATCGAAGATGACGTTCAGACCATCACCGCCGCGGTCCAGGACCTGAAGGGCCAGGGCGTCAACAAGATCATCGCGCTGACCCATGTCGGCTATCCCCGCGACCTCGCTTTCATCGCCAAGATTCCCGACGTCGATGTCGTCGTCGGCGGCCATTCGCACAGCCTGCTGTCCAACACCGATCCGAAGGCCGAAGGCCCATATCCGACGATGGTCGACAATCCCGGCGGCTACAAGGTGCCGGTCGTCCAGGCCGCCTCCTACAGCAAATATCTCGGTGATATCGT
This sequence comes from Rhizobium sp. H4, assembly GCF_003013335.1. Classification (NCBI taxonomy): domain Bacteria; kingdom Pseudomonadati; phylum Pseudomonadota; class Alphaproteobacteria; order Hyphomicrobiales; family Rhizobiaceae; genus Rhizobium; species Rhizobium sp. H4. Next base: position 194,610 of record NZ_PSOW01000005.1, on the reverse strand, counting down.
CGTCAATTTCGACGATAACGGCGTCGTCAAGGATGCCAAGGGCGACCCGATCCTGATCGACTCGTCCTTCACACCCGATCCGGCTGTCGTCACCCGCGTCGCCGAACTGGCAAAGCCGATCGAGGAATTGCGCAAGAAGGTGATCGGCGCCTCCGAAGGCCCGATCGAGGGCGATCGTAAGGTCTGCCGCGTCAAGGAATGCTCGATGGGCAATCTGGTGGCCGACGCCATGCTCGACCGCACGAAGAACCAGGGCGTCACCATCGCCGTTCAGAACGGCGGCGGCCTGCGTGCGTCGATCGATGGCGGCGATGTCACCCAGGGCGAGGTCATCACCGTCCTGCCTTTCCAGAATACGCTCGCCACTTTTGAGGCCACCGGCGCAGACATCGTCAAGGCGCTCGAAAACGGCGTCAGCCAGATTGATCAGGGCGCCGGCCGCTTTCCGCAGGTCGCCGGCCTGAAATTCTCGTTCGACCAGTCGAAGCCCGTCGGCAGCCGCGTCAGCGATGTCCAGGTGAAGGAGGGCGACAATTTCGCTCCGATCGACCAGGCCAAGACCTATAAGGTCGCCACCAATAACTTCATGCGGGCCGGCGGCGACGGCTATTCGATCTTTAAGGAAGGCAAGAACGCCTATGACTACGGTCCGGATCTTGCCGACGTGACAGCCGAATTTTTGGCCGCCCACTCTCCCTATAAGCCCTATACCGATGGCCGCGTCACAGAAATCGGCGCGACCATAGCACAGGCACCCGCTGCCGAACCGGCTACTCCCGCTCCCGCGCCGGCAGCACCTGCACCGGCAACAGAGCCCGCGCCTGCCCCTGCGACACCCGCACCGGCTACCGAGCCCGCCCCTGCGGCACCGGCCACGCCAGCACCAACCACCGAGCCTGTCCCTGCTGCGCCAGCCCCGGCCACGCCAGCAGCACCCGCGCCTGCTCCGGAACCAGCGCCGGCTGCCTCCGCGCCTGCCACCACGACGCCGTCCACCCACGTCATCGCGGCGGGCGACACCTTCTGGGACCTCGCCGTCACCTTCTATGGCGATGGCACCCTGTGGCGGAAGCTCTCGGAGGCGAACGGCAGTCCGAACCCGCGCCACCTGACGGTTGGCAAGGAGATCGAAGTTCCGGCGAAATAAGACAATTTGTCCCGGTTGCAACGGCCGGTCCGGGGTTTCCCGGGCCGGTTTTTCTTTCTATAGGGTGAACCATGGTCTTCCGGCTGCGTATGAGCCGACGAGACAGACGAGAGCGTTGGGGCCAGAATGACAGCAGATATTTCTCTCCGCCCGGCCGACCATCCGGCGGTCAAGTCAGGCAAAATCGGGGTCCTGCTGGTCAATCTCGGCACGCCTGACGGCACCGACTACACGTCGATGCGTCGCTATCTCAGGGAATTCCTGACCGATCGCCGTGTCATCGAATGGTCTCGCTGGAAGTGGTACCCGATCCTGTTCGGCCTCGTGCTCAATACCCGCCCGCAGAAGGTCGGCAAGGCTTATGAGCTGATCTGGAACAAGGAAAAGAACGAAAGCTATCTGCGCACCTACACGCGCAATCAGGCAGAGTTGATGGCCGGGCGCCTCAAGGATCTTGAGAACGTCAAGGTCGACTGGGCAATGCGCTACGGCACGCCGTCGATCGCCTCGCGCATCGAGGCGCTGAAGCAGGAGGGCTGCGATCGTATCGTACTCTTCCCGCTTTATCCGCAATATGCCGCGGCGACGACCGCAACCGTCAACGACAAGGCCTTCCATAAGCTGCTGTCCATGCGCTGGCAGCCGGCGCTGCGCACCGTGCCCGACTATCATGACGACGAGACCTATATCGAGGCGCTTGCCCAATCCGTCGAAAGTCATCTCTCGTCGCTCGACTGGAAGCCGGAGATGCTGCTCGCCTCCTTCCACGGCATTCCGATGTCTTATTTCAAGCAGGGCGACCCTTATTACTGCCAGTGCCGGAAGACCGGCCGGCTGCTGCGCGAGCGGCTCGGCATCACCCAGCAAAATTTCATGGTCACCTTCCAGTCCCGCTTCGGGCCGGAGGAATGGCTGCAACCCTATACCGACAAGACGGTGGAGAAACTCGCCCAGGACGGCGTCAAGCGCATCGCCGTCATCAACCCCGGCTTCGTTTCCGACTGTCTGGAAACTCTTGAAGAGATCGCCGAACAGGCCGCCCACTCCTTCCACGAAAACGGCGGCGAGAAATTTGCGCATATTCCCTGCCTCAACGACAGCGATGACGGCATGAAGGTGCTGGAAAAGGTCGTCCGCCGAGAATTGCAGGGCTGGGCCTGAGAATAACGGCGCCGCAGGGATAACCGGCGGCAGCCCGCGGATCTTAGCGAGAGGAAACCTGCTTTTCACGTGGAGGTGGAAGTGTGGCCTCCGTGTGGCATTTCTTCCTCGCGAAGAACGTGCTAACTCCCCACATCAGTGAGTGGGCGCACGCGCCGTTGGGAGGAATTTTTCATGCTGTTCGGCGGCTTCGACATCGTCGTGATCGTGCTCGTCATCTTCGTCATCCTGGTGCTTTTTGCCGGGATCAAGACCGTGCCGCAAGGCTACCGCTACACGATCGAGCGCTTCGGGCGTTATACCCGCACGCTGGAGCCTGGTCTGAACCTCATCACCCCCTTCATCGAGCGCGTCGGCGCGCGGATGAATGTGATGGAACAGGTGCTTGATGTGCCGACGCAGGAGGTGATCACCAAGGACAATGCATCGGTTTCCGCCGATGCCGTCGCCTTCTATCAGGTGCTGAACGCCGCCCAGGCCGCCTATCAGGTTTCCCACCTCGAAAACGCCATCCTTAATCTCACCATGACCAATATCCGCTCGGTCATGGGTTCCATGGATCTCGACGAACTGCTTTCCAACCGCGATGCGATCAACGACCGCTTGCTGCGCGTCGTCGACGAGGCCGTGCAGCCCTGGGGCATCAAGGTCACCCGCGTCGAAATCAAGGACATCCAGCCGCCACGCGACCTCGTCGATGCCATGGCCCGCCAGATGAAGGCCGAGCGCGAGAAGCGCGCCCAGGTCTTGGAAGCCGAAGGCTCGCGCAACGCGCAGATTCTGAGGGCCGAAGGCGCCAAACAATCCGCCATCCTGCAGGCGGAAGGCCAGCGTGAGGCCGCCTTCCGCAATGCGGAAGCCCGCGAGCGGCTTGCCGAGGCTGAAGCCAAGGCGACGAGGATGGTCTCCGAGGCGATTGCCGCCGGCGACGTTCAGGCGATCAACTATTTCGTTGCGCAGAAATACACAGAAGCGCTCGCCTCGGTCGGTTCGGCGCCCAACTCCAAGATCGTGCTGATGCCGATGGAAGCCTCCTCTATCCTCAGTTCCCTCGGCGGCATCGGCGCCATTGCCCGCGAGGTCTTCGGCGATGCCGGCAACAACTCGGCAACGCCGCCGCCGCCGCGTCCGCGCCCCGCACCCGTCCGCTCGACCCCGCCGATCAATCCGCCGAGCCCCAATCCCTTCAATCCCGATCAGGAGCGCTAAGCCATGCTGGCGAAGATCATCGCCGAACTCGGTCCGTGGAGCTGGTGGGTTGTTGGCCTGGTTCTGCTCGCCGCCGAAATGATCGTGCCCGGCTTCTTCCTGGTGTGGATCGGCCTCGCCGCCTTGATCGTCGGCGCATTGTCGCTGCTCTTCTGGGATAGTGCCTTCTGGGTCTGGGAGCTGCAGGCGATCTTTTTTGCCCTGCTCGCCGTTGCCACGACCTTCGCCGGCCGCAGGCTGATGCTACGCAATGCCGCCACCGACGAGCCCTTCCTCAATCAGCGCGGCGCGAGCCTGGTCGGCCGTACCGCGACGCTGCACGAGCCGATCCGCGAAGGCCGCGGCCGAATCCGTCTCGACGATACATTGTGGCAGGTAATGGGGCCTGATCTGCCCGTGGGCACACAGGTGAAGGTGGTGGCGAGCAACGGCCGCGACCTCAGGGTCGAACCCGTCTGATCAAACAGGGCCGATCAGGCGACGCCGATCCGCAGCAGGTCATGGAAATGCACCAATCCGAGCGGCCGTCTGTCCTCGTCGATGACGATCAGCGCGCCGATGCTGTGCTGATTGAGCAGCGCCAGGGCCGCGGTCGCCAGCATCGTCGGCTTCACCGTCTTCGGCGTCTTCGTCATGATGTCGTCGACGGCAAGCTCGGCGAGATTGCGGGTCAGGTTTCGCGCCATGTCGCCTTCGGTGACGATGCCGCAGAGCCGTCCCTCTTCGTCGAGCACGCCGACGCAGCCGAAGTGCTTGCGCGATAGCACGGTGATCGCTTCCGGCATCGGCGTGCCCTTGGCCACGAGCGGCACCCGCTCGCCGGTATGCATGATGTCGGCGACATGCGTCAGGCTGGCGCCGAGTTTGCCGCCGGGATGGAAGACGTGGAAATCGGTGGCGGTAAAGCCGCGCGCCTCCAGGAGCGCTACTGCCAAGGCATCGCCAAGCGCAAGCTGCATCAGTGTCGAGGTCGTCGGCGCCAGCCCGTTGGGGCAGGCCTCCTGCTCGTTCGGCACGAGAAGCACGATATCGGCGGCCGTGGCAAGCGAGGAGTGTTCGCCGCAGGTGAGCGCAATCAGCGGAATGGAGAAGCGCCGCGTGAAGGAAATGATGCTCTTGAGCTCGGCGCTTTCGCCACCTTTGGAAATCGCCAGCACGACGTCGTCGCGCGCGATCATGCCGAGATCGCCGTGATTGGCTTCGGCCGCATGCACGAAGAAGGCGGGCGTCCCGGTCGACGCGAAGGTCGCCGCCAGCTTGGCGCCGATATGGCCGCTCTTGCCGACGCCGGTGACGATCACCCGGCCGGAGATATCGCCGATGACTTCGATCGCGCGGGTGAACGGGCCGGCCAATCCATTGTCCAAGGCCTGTTCGAGCGCTTCAAGACCGCGTTTTTCGATTTCAATCGTGCGTTTTGCTGATTCGAGCACGCCGTTTTCGACCAGTTTTATCGCTCTTCTGTTCATGGAATTGCGTTAGACCTTTTCACTTTCCAAGTCCACCCCGGCCTCTTTCCGAATTGTGAACGGCGCCCACCGTCGGCAACGAATGATTAACCACGAGGCTTTACCTTTGGGTAAGAACCGAAAGCATGTCAGGCGCGAATTGCATGGGCCAGCCAAATCAGACGAGCAGTGTGACGCCGCTCCGCGCCATGAGCCGTGCCGTCTCCTTTGCTGCATTCGGCTGTCTGCTTCTCGGCCAGACCCCCGCCTTCGCGCAGTCCGCCTCACAGCCGTCGGCAAGCGCGACGAACGACCGCACCACAAACAATACAGCCATCGGTTTCGATGAGGAAACCGATGTTTCCACCATGCCTGCGGCAAACGGCACGGCCGCGAAGGCGAATGACGCCCAGCAGCGGCCCGCCATATCGGACGCACAATCCGGCGACGAGATTACCGGCTCCATCCTCGACGAGAACATGCGCCGGCTGAACACCCGTGAGGCGCGGGTCGACGAGACCCTGCCGGGGCGCCGGGTTGCCGAAAGCGCCTCGACGGCGGAAACGCCGGGCATTCCGCTCGGCACTTTCGTGCTCCGTCCGAGCGTCACCCAGAGCATCAACACCGAAACCACCAAGGATGGCGACACCAGGCAGCGGCGCGCCTTCCTCGAAACAGATGCGGCAGCGACGCTGACCTCCGACTGGGGCCGCCACCAGCTGAGCGTCACCTCGGAAGGCGCATGGCAGAGGAATATCAGCGGCGAAGGCGAGGAGCAGCCTTCCTTCAAGATCAACGGCGATCTCAGACTGGACCTTCCCCAGGATACGGTGGCGCACCTCACCGCCGGGTATAATTTCTACCGCGAAGATACGGACGACCCTGACGCGGTCGCCAACGCCACGCAGCAATCCGATGTGCAGGAGTTTTCGGCCGGGGCCTCCGTAGAACGCGATTTCGGCATCCTGCGCGGCACGACGGCGCTGGCGCTCACCCGTTCGATCTATTCCGACGCCACGCTGGCCAGCGGCGCGACCGTCGCGCTCAGCGACCGCAATCAGACGACGGGTACGTTGCGCGGCCGCGTCGGCTACGAGCTGTCGCCCGCGCTGATCCCCTTCATCGAGGCCACGATCGGCCGGACGCTCTATGACGAGACACGCGATTCCGCCGGCTACGAGCGTTCGGGCCATAGCTACGGCGTCAAAGCCGGCGTCGAGGTCGATCTCGGTGAAAAGCTGAAGGGAGAAGTCGGCATCGGCTACGCGAGGGCGGACTTCGAAGATAACAGGCTCTCGTCGATCGACACGGCCACGCTCGATGCGAGCCTGCTCTGGTCGCCGATCCGCAGCACCGATGTTAATCTCGACCTGCAGACGAACATCCAGCCTACGACTACGGCGGGCGAGAGCGGTTACGTCTCGCACGCGCTGACGACGACGGTCACGCATCAGTTGCGCGACAATCTGGTCGGCACGATGATCGGCGGGGTCATCTGGCGCGATTATCCCACCGACAGCACCATCAACGATGAGCTCGTCTATACCGCGGCGACCGGCCTGACCTGGAACATCAACCGCTATCTCGATCTGACCAGCACGCTTGGCTACGAGCTGACGACGCGCAAGGAAGGCACCGATTCGCAGCAATGGCGCGCCGGCGTCGGCCTTAAGCTCAAACGCTAAGCCTGATGTTGAAGTGTGAGCGGTTTGCGGACGACATCAGGCTAAAACATTAATAAAGAGCGCCGCGCATCTGGGAGGATACGCGGCGCTCGTCATTCATATGCTGTACGGAAAACTTACCTCAGGCCGGCAAGCAATTCCTTGAAGCCACCTTCGACGGTCGGGCGGATATCGGCGCGTTCGAGGGCGTAGGCGACATTTGCCAGGATGAAGCCGTCCTTGGCGCCGCAGTCGTAGGTCGTGCCGCGGAAGTGATACCCGGCGAAATCCTGTTCCTTCAGTAGCTTGAGCATGCCGTCGGTGAGCTGGATCTCGTTGCCGGCGCCGCGCTCCTGGGTTTCGAGGATCTTGAAGATCTCCGGCTGCAGGATGTAGCGGCCGTTGATGAAGAAGTTGGAGGGCGCCGTTCCCTTGGCGGGCTTTTCAACCATGCCGGTGATTCGGAAGCCCTCGCCGATCGCTTCGCCGACGCCGACGATGCCATATTTATGCGCCTGGTCGGGCGCGCATTCTTCAACGGCGATGATATTGCCGCCGCTCTGGCCGTAAAGGTCGATCATCCCCTTCATGCAGCCCTTGTCGCCCTTCATGATCATGTCGGGCAGCAGCAGCGCGAAAGGTTCGTCGCCGACGATTTCGCGGGCGCACCAGACCGCATGACCGAGGCCGAGCGGCTCCTGCTGGCGGGTGAAGCTCACCGTGCCGGCCTTCGGCAATTGCTGCTGCAGGAGAGTAATTTCCGCCTTCTTGGCGCGCTCCTTAAGCGTCTGCTCAAGCTCGAAATGAATGTCGAAATAATCTTCGATGACGTGCTTGTTGCGCCCGGTGACGAAAACCAAATGTTCAATCCCGGCCTCGATCGCCTCATCGACGACATATTGAATGATTGGCTTGTCGACGACGGTCAACATTTCCTTCGGAACAGCCTTTGTCGCCGGCAGGAATCGCGTCCCCAACCCGGCAACCGGAAATACTGCTTTACGAACTTTGTTATGCTGAGCCACACCCGGCCTCCTGCTTCGCCATATCGCTTTGGAAAAAGAGCCTTTTGGCTCTACCTAGTATAGAATTGCTACTGTTTTGCAATGGTGACCGCAGCCGACCGCCATGGTAAAGAATTTGTTGACTCCGTTCCTGTAGTCTCGGGTCTGGGCGGACATGACGCCTCTGCTGCACCGAAAACTGAAGATGACGGATACGACTGTCGATGATCCAGAATCACAAAAACTCCCTTCGTGGTCTTGCTCTCGCCCTCGTTGTCGCCGCCCAGGTAGGCCTGGTTCCCGACAGCGCGAAAGCTGATTCCCGGTTCCAGAAATGGATCGCGGATTTTTACCAAACAGCCGCTCAGAGTGGCATCAGTAAGGCAACCTATCAAAAGGCCTTTTCCGGGGTGAGCGAGCCCGATCCCACCGTGCTCGAGAAGGCGGCCTATCAGCCCGAATTCACCTCGAAGATCTGGGACTACGTCGATTCGCGCGTCAATCCCTACACGGTCAGGATCGGCCGCGAGATGGCCGCCAAGCACGCCCGCACGCTCAATGCGATCGAGCAGCGCTTCGGCGTCGACAAGAGCATTCTGCTCGCCATCTGGTCGATGGAATCGAACTATGGTGCGATTCTCGACAAGGATGACCGGCTGCACTACGTGCCGCGCGCGCTGGCGACGCTTGCCTATGCCGACCCGAGCCGCGCCAAATTCGCCAAGAAGCAGCTGGTTGCCGCGCTGAAGATCCTGCAGAACGGCGACGTGCCGGCACGCGAGATGACCGGCTCCTGGGCGGGCGCCATGGGCCACACCCAGTTCATCCCGACAAGCTACCTGCTTTACGCCGTCGACGCCGACGGCAACGGCCATCGCGACATCTGGAATTCGGTGCCGGATGCGCTGGCGACCTCGGCCAATCTCCTGATGAAGAACGGCTGGGATACCGGCAAGACCTGGGGCTACGAGGTCGTCGTTCCCGCTGCCGCCGCCAAGCAGGCCGGCAAGACCCATACGCTTGCCCAATGGGCGGAGCTCGGCCTGAAACGCCCAAACGGCAAGGCCTTCCGCGAAGGCGCCACCAAGGCCGTGCTGAAGATGCCGGCCGGACCGAACGGCCCGGGCTTCCTGATGACCGCCAACTTTTTCACCATCAAGAACTACAACGCCTCGGATAGCTACGCGCTTGCCGTCGGCCTGCTGGCCGATCAGATCGCCGGTTATGGCGGCATGCAGCAGCGCTGGCCGCGCCCGGACGGCGCCCTTGATATCACCGAGAAATTCGAGCTGCAGACCCGCCTGAAGACCCTCGGCTATTACAATGGCGAGGTCGACGGCAATTTCGGCTCGGGTTCGAAGGCGGCGATATCGGCGGTGCAGGAGCGCATCGGCATGCAGCCGGACGGCGAGCCCTCGCTGCCGCTCCTGAACGCACTTCGCCGCTAGAACAGGATGTGGTCCGAAAACCGCTGACACTTTTCGGCATCATGCTCTAGCGCCATGCCGAAAAGTAAGCCCTGATTGGAAGCGGCAGAACCGTGACCTACATGAATAGCGGGAGTGGACGCTGACCTATCCTGCGTGCAAGATGCCGGCAGATGCGGAACTGCCCATGATGAAGAAAACTGATCGGACCCCGAAAATCCGTTGGCTGGTGCTCGCCTTGACGGCGGCTTCGCTGTGCGTCGGCGCGCTTGCGCCGGTGCATGTCGCCGAGGCCCAGGAACAGCGCTACGAGCGCCGGTCGATCCTCGATTTTTTCCTTGGCCGGCGCTATCTCGATGACGGGCCGCAGGCCCCTGATGCCCAGCAGCCGAGGCGCCAGCAGCAGCGCAAGCGCCCGCCGGCGCAGAAGGCGGTGATCAATACCCGCACCGCGCCGCCGGTGCGGCCGCCGGTGCAGGAAGAGCCGGTCGTGCAGAAGCTCGGCGACGCCAAGAAGATACTGATCGTCGGCGATTTCCTCGCCAGCGGCCTCGGCGACGGCCTGACCGCCGCCTTCGAGACCTCGCCCGGCGTCGTCGTCGAAGCCCGCGGCAACGTCTCCTCAGGCCTTGTCCGCGACGATTATTACGACTGGCCGGGACAGCTGCCGAAGATGATCGACGAGCTGAAGCCGGCAATGGTCGTCGTCATGATCGGCGCCAATGACCGCCAGCAGATGGTGACCGACACCGCCAAGGAAAAATTCCGCACCGACGGCTGGTTCGCCGAATATCGCCGCCGTGTCCTTTCCTTTGGCAAAGAAGTCACCGACCGGAAGATCCCGCTGCTCTGGGTCGGGCTGCCCGCCTTCGAATCCGATCAGATGACGGCCGACGCCGTCCAGATGAACCAGCTCTACCGCAACCAGGTCGAAAGCATCGGCGGCGAATTCGTCGATATCTGGGATGGCTTCGTAGACGAAAACAGCAACTTCATCGTCACCGGTTCGGATGTAAATGGCCAGCAGGTGCGCCTGCGCACGTCCGACGGCATCAACCTCACGCAGGCCGGCCGCCGCAAGCTTGCCTTCTATGTGGAAAAGCCGGCCCGCCGCATTCTCGGCACCCAAGCAAGCCCGGATCTGGTGCGGCTGGACGAAAGTGCCCTGCCCGGTCTCGGCCTTCCCACCAATCCGGTCGAACACACCGTGCCGATCAGCCTCTCCGATCCCAATCTCGACGGCGGCACCGAGCTTCTCGGCGCAAGGCCGCCGCCTATCACGCTGACGAAATCGCCGCGCGATCTGCTTGTCGAGCAGGGCGAGATGACGCCGGCCCCAATCGGACGCGTCGACGATTATCGCATGCCGGCGACCAAGACGCCGGCCGAAGTCTCGGTGAAATGAGAAAGTCGGTGCAAGCATGATGCTGAAAAGTGTCGGCGGTTTCGGACCACAATAAAAAGTCCGCCTGTGAACTGCCCCCCGAAAGTTGAACAACAACATTCGGGGTCAGTTCACAGGCGGAGTTCGTATCGTCATGAGCCCGTGTGAGCCGACAGTCAGTTCGGCAGCACGCTCGAGCCCATCAGAGCCTCGTCGATGGCGCGAGCAGCCTGGCGGCCTTCGCGGATCGCCCAGACCACCAACGACTGGCCGCGGCGCACGTCGCCCGCCGTCCAGAACTTCTCGATCGAGGTCTTGTAGTCCCGGTCGTTGGCGACGACGTTGGTCGAGCCGCGCTTATCGGTATTGAGCGTCAGCTTGCCCTCGAGCTCCTTCAGCACGCTCGTCGTAAACGGGCCGCGGAAACCGATGGCGATGAAGGCGAGATCGGCGCGGATGACGAATTCCGTGCCTGGAACCGGCCGCCGGCGCTCGTCGACCTCGCAGCACTTGACGCCGGTCAGCACGCCGTCTTCGCCGACGAATTCAAGCGTTGCCACCTGGAACTCACGCACGGCGCCCTCGGCCTGCGAGGAGGAGGTACGCATCTTCGTCGCCCAGAAAGGCCAGACGGCGAGCTTGTCTTCCTTCTCCGGCGGCTGCGGCCGGATGTCGAGCTGGGTGACCTTGACGGCGCCCTGGCGGAACGCCGTGCCGACACAGTCCGACGCCGTATCACCACCACCGACGACGACGACATGTTTGGCGCCGGCCAGAATCGGGTCCGACGGCCAGCCGACGCTGTCGATGTTCTCGCGCCCGACACGGCGGTTCTGCTGCACCAGATAGGGCATGGCATCATGCACGCCGGCAAGGTCAATGCCCGGAATGCCCGCCTCGCGCGGCGTCTCGGAGCCGCCGCAATAAAGCACGGCGTCATGATCGGCGAGCAGCTGCTCGACCTTGACATCGACGCCGACATTGACGCCGCAATGGAAGGTGACGCCCTCGCCCTTCATCTGCTCGACACGGCGGTCGATGAAGTTCTTTTCCATCTTGAAATCGGGAATGCCGTAGCGCAGCAGACCGCCGGGCTTGGTCTCGCGCTCGTAGACATGTACCTCGTGGCCGGCGCGGCCGAGCTGCTGGGCGGCCGCCATGCCGGCGGGACCAGAGCCGATGACGGCGACCTTCTTGCCGGTATGGACGGTGGCCGGTTGCGGCCGGATGAAGCCGAGCTCATAGGCCTTGTCGGCGATCGCCTGCTCGACCGTCTTGATGGCAACAGGCGCATCTTCGAGATTCAAAGTGCAGGCTTCCTCGCAGGGCGCCGGGCAGACGCGGCCGGTGAACTCCGGGAAGTTGTTGGTCGAATGCAGGTTCTGGATCGCCGCTTCCCAGTTGTTGTTGTAGACGAGGTCGTTCCAGTCGGGAATCTGGTTGTGCACCGGGCAGCCGGTCGGGCCGTGACAATAGGGGATGCCACAGTCCATGCAGCGCGCGGCCTGTTTCTGCACTTCCGGATCCGACATCGGGATCGTGAATTCGCGGAAATGGCGGATACGATCCGACGCCGGCTGGTACTTCGCCACCTGCCGGTCGATTTCCAGAAACCCTGTTACCTTACCCATCTCTTCGTCCCTTACCCTCATGACCGGCTCATCCGCGGCCAATTGTCTGTCGTCAGTCCCGGCATTCCGGGCGGGTTACTTCTCTTGACCGTCATTGGAACATATCCCCTGAAACTTCCGGGCGATCTCGACGGCCGTCGGCCGTCGCATGATCGTCACGGATCATCGAGACGTTTCCGATATTCGCCACCCGCAATCAGCACGTGGCGAATATCCCGGTGCAAATCACTCCGCGGCGATGCCCATCCGGCTGCGTTCCATTTCCTCGAGCGCACGGCGGTATTCGACCGGCATGACCTTGCGGAACTTCGGACGGTAGTCGGCCCAGTGATCGAGGATCTGCTTGGCGCGGGTGGAACCCGTATAGTGCAGATGATTGGAGATCAGCTGGTAGAGGCGCTCCTCGTCGTGGCGGGTCATGTCGCCCGAGACGTCGACGCGTCCCTTGTGCATGAGATCGCCGCCGTGATGATGCAGCTTCTCCAGCATGTCGTCTTCTTCCGGCACCGGCTCGAGTTCGACCATCGCCATGTTGCAGCGGCTGGCGAAATCGCCGGTTTCATCGAGCACATAGGCGACACCGCCGGACATGCCGGCCGCGAAATTGCGGCCGGTGGCGCCGAGCACCACGACGACACCGCCGGTCATATATTCGCAGCCATGGTCGCCGACACCCTCGACGATGGCGATCGCGCCGGAATTGCGCACAGCAAAACGTTCGCCCGCCACCCCGCGGAAGTAGCATTCGCCCTCGGTAGCACCGTAAAGCACGGTGTTGCCGACGATGATCGAGTTTTCGGCGACAATCCTCGAATTCTCCGGCGGCCGGATGATGATCTTGCCGCCCGAAAGGCCCTTGCCGACATAGTCGTTGCCGTCGCCGATCAGGTTGAAGGTGACGCCGCGCGCCAGGAAGGCGCCGAAGCTCTGACCTGCCGTGCCGCGAAGCGTCACGTTGATCGTATCTTCCTTCAGCCCGCGGTGGCGGTAACGCTTAGCGACCTCGCCGGACAGCATCGCGCCCGCCGAGCGGTCGACGTTCTTGATGTCGACCTCGAAGGCGACGGGCGTCTTGTCGGTCAGCGCTGGCTGCGCCTGTTCGATCAGCACGCGGTCGAGAATGTCGTCGATCGGGTGCTGCTGCCGGCTCGTCCAGAAGGTCTCCTCCTTGGCGGCATCGACTTTGTGGAAGATGCGGCTGAAGTCGAGACCCCTCGCCTTCCAGTGCGCCAGCATCTCGTCCTTCTCCAGCAGCTCCGAAGCGCCGATGATATCGTCAAGCCGGGTAAAGCCGAGCGAGGCGAGGATTTCACGCACTTCATTGGCGACGAAGAAGAAGTAGTTGATGACGTGTTCCGGCGTTCCCTTGAAGCGCTTGCGCAGCACCGGATCCTGTGTCGCCACGCCGACTGGACAGGTGTTGAGATGGCATTTGCGCATCATGATGCAGCCGGCCGCGATCAGCGGCGCGGTGGCGAAGCCGAATTCGTCGGCGCCGAGCAGCGCCCCGATGATGACGTCACGGCCGGTCTTCAGACCGCCGTCCACCTGCAGCGCAACACGCGAACGCAGGCCGTTCAGCACCAGCGTCTGCTGGGTTTCGGCAAGGCCGATCTCCCAGGGGCTGCCGGCATGCTTGAGCGAGGTCAGCGGCGACGCACCCGTGCCGCCGTCGAAGCCGGCGACCGTGATATGGTCGGCGCGCGCCTTGGCGACGCCGGCGGCAACCGTGCCGACGCCAACTTCGGAGACGAGCTTGACCGAGACATCAGAGGTCGGGTTGACGTTCTTCAGATCGTAGATCAGCTGCGCCAGATCCTCGATCGAATAGATGTCGTGGTGCGGCGGCGGCGAGATCAGGCCGACACCCGGTGTCGAATGGCGGGTCTTGGCAACCGTCGCATCGACCTTGTGACCGGGCAGCTGGCCGCCTTCGCCGGGCTTGGCGCCCTGCGCCACCTTGATCTGCAGCACATCGGCGTTGACCAGATATTCGGTTGTGACGCCGAAACGACCCGACGCGATCTGCTTGATCGCCGAACGTTCCGGGTTCATCGAACCATCGGAGAGCGGCATGTAGCGATCGGATTCCTCGCCGCCCTCGCCGGTGTTCGACTTGCCGCCGATCCGGTTCATGGCGATCGCCAGCGTCGTATGCGCCTCGCGGGAGATCGAACCGAAAGACATCGCTCCGGTCGAGAACCGCTTGACGATATCGGCGGCCGGCTCGACCTCGTCGATAGACACTGGCTTGCGGCCAAGCGCCTCGGCGCTCTTGATGTTGAACAGCCCGCGGATCGTGTTCATCCGCAGCGCCGAATTGTTCACCATCTCGGCGAATTCGCGGTAGCGGTCCTCGGCATTGCCGCGCACGGCATGCTGCAGGGCGGCGACCGCGTCCGGCGTCCAGGCATGGCTTTCGCCGCGCATGCGGTAGGCGTATTCGCCGCCGATATCGAGCGTCGTCGCAAGCAGCGGATCCTTGCCGAAGGCGGCGTTGTGGCGGGCGACGGTCTCTGCGGCGATTGCCTCGAGGCCGATACCTTCGATCATCGTTGCGGTACCGAAGAAATACTTGTCGACTAGTTCCGACGACAGGCCGATCGCATCGAAAATCTGCGCGCCGCAATAGGACTGATAGGTCGAGATGCCCATCTTGGACATCACCTTGAGGATGCCTTTGCCGACCGCCTTGATGTAGCGGTAGACGATTTCCGAGGCATCGACTTCCTTCGGGAATTCGCCCTTGGCATGCATGTCGAGCAGCGTGTCGAAGGCGAGATAGGGGTTGATCGCCTCGGCGCCGTAGCCGGCGAGCAGGCAGAAATGATGCACTTCGCGCGGCTCGCCCGTCTCGACGACGAGACCGACGGAGGTGCGAAGCCCCTTGCGGATCAGGTGATGGTGGACGGCCGCTGTGGCGAGCAGTGCCGGAATGGCGATTCGATCAGGCCCGATCTGCCGGTCGGAGAGCACGATAATGTTGTAGCCGCCCTTGACGGCCGCTTCCGCGCGCTCGCAGAGCCGGTCGAGCATCTCGGGCATGCCTTCGGCGCCGCGCTCGATATCATAGGTGAAATCGAGCGTCTTGGTGTCGAAACGGTCTTCCGTATGGCCGATCGAGCGGATCTTCTCGAGATCGCCATTGGTCAGGATCGGCTGACGCACCTCGAGACGCTTGGCGTTCGCCATGCCTTCATGGTCGAGAATGTTCGGACGCGGACCGATGAAGGAGACGAGGCTCATGACCAGCTCTTCGCGGATCGGATCGATCGGCGGGTTGGTCACCTGCGCGAAATTCTGTTTGAAATAGGTGTAGAGCAGCTTCGGCTTTTCCGACATCGCCGAGATCGGCGTGTCCGTGCCCATCGAGCCGATCGCTTCCTGGCCCGTCGTCGCCATCGGCGACATCAGGATGCGGGTGTCCTCGAGCGTGTAGCCGAAGGCCTGCTGGCGGTCGAGCAGCGACACGTCGCGGCGCAGCGCCCGCGGCTCCACCGGCTTCAGCTCTTCGAGGATCAGCTGGGTCCGGTCGAGCCAGCTGCGATAGGGATGCGCGGTCGCAAGCTGCGACTTCACCTCGTCGTCGGAGATGATGCGGCCTTGTTCCATGTCGATCAGCAGCATCTTGCCCGGCTGCAGGCGCCACTTCTGGATGATCTTCTCCTCCGGAACCGGCAGAACCCCGGCTTCGGACGCCATGATGACGCGGTCGTCATCGGTCACGAGGTAACGCGCCGGCCGCAGGCCGTTGCGGTCGAGTGTGGCGCCGATCTGCTTGCCGTCGGTGAAGGCAACGGCAGCCGGCCCGTCCCAAGGTTCCATCAGCGCGGCATGATATTCGTAGAAGGCCTTGCGTTCGGCCGCCATCGACTGGTTGCCGGCCCAGGCTTCCGGGATCAGCATCATCACCGCATGCGCCAGCGAATAGCCGCCGCGCACCAGGAATTCGAGCGCATTGTCGAAGCAGGCGGTGTCCGACTGTCCCTCGTAGGAAATCGGCCAGAGCTTGGAAATATCTTCGCCGAACAGCGGCGAGGAAACCGAGGCCTGGCGCGCCGCCATCCAGTTGACGTTGCCGCGCAGCGTGTTGATCTCGCCGTTATGGGCGACCATGCGATAGGGGTGCGCAAGCTTCCACGACGGGAAGGTGTTGGTCGAGAAACGCTGGTGCACCAGGGCGACCGCGCTTTCGAAACGCGGGTCCGACAGGTCCTTATAATAGGCGCCGACC
The DNA here is from genome assembly GCF_003013335.1 of Rhizobium sp. H4. Lineage (NCBI taxonomy): Bacteria > Pseudomonadati > Pseudomonadota > Alphaproteobacteria > Hyphomicrobiales > Rhizobiaceae > Rhizobium > Rhizobium sp. H4. The sequence goes on along the minus strand of NZ_PSOW01000005.1, from coordinate 178,301 downwards.
TGATAGGCCAGGAACATGCCCTTATAGACCACCGTCGCCGACGACAGCGACACCGGATAAAAATTGCTCTCCTCGCCGTCGAACTCGTCATAGATGCGGTTGGAGATCACCTTGCGCAGCGTGAACAGCCGGCGCTCGAACTCGTCGTTGTTTTCGGCATCCTCGCCGGCACCGATGAAGACCTGGACGTGATGCGGCTCGGTGGCGGCAATGGCCGGCGCCTTAGAGAGCGAGGAATTATCGACCGGCACGTCGCGAAAGCCGATCAGGACCTGGCCTTCCTCTTCAATGACGTCCTTGATGACCTTCTTGAAGTGCTCGATCTGCTTTTCATCGCGCGGCATGAAGATATGGCCGACGCCATATTCGCCGGCCGGCGGCAGGGTGATACCCTGTGCGGCCATCTCCTCGCGGAAGAAGCGGTCGGGAATCTGCACCAGAATGCCGGCGCCGTCGCCCATCAGAGGATCGGCGCCGACGGCGCCGCGGTGCGTCAGGTTCTCGAGGATGAACAAGCCGTCCTTGACGATCTGGTGCGACTTCTCGCCCTTCATATGCGCGACAAAGCCGACGCCGCAGGCATCATGCTCGTTGCGGGGATCGTAGAGGCCCTGTTTCTTCGGCAGACCGGAGGCGGATTTGGACATATTGGCCGTCGCGCGCATCTCAGCAGCGGCAAACCGGTCAAATTCCATGGATGGCGTCTTCGTCATCGTCTTTCCTCCTGTCGAAACCCGCGGGCCGCGGGCGGCTTTTCGTCCCGCACCGCAACCCGAAGATAGGTTCGGCGCATGACAGCGCTGTTGCATTGTGAAGATCGCCGCAGACATCTGCTTTTAGGGAAAGCAAACCGTCGCGTTCCGCGCCTGCCATTCGCCTCCGTGCACCGCCCGTCCTGGGGCTTGGCGCTCGGAAGAACTATAGCGTGAAAGCCCGCCTGTTCCAGGGCTTTCGGCGCCTCTTCGGCCGCAAAGGCCAAAATAGGACAGCAACACTGTCCTAATTCAGCTGTTCTATGCCAGAAAGCATTTGGCTTCGCAAGAGCACCGGGGCAAAAATCGTCATTTTGCGACGTAAGATTACCAAATCAGTCGCAAACACGAAATAAAATTACGCTACTCCGGCTTATTTTATTTATTGATTGCGCCGGTCAATTTTCGTGATGGATTATGGGCAATAGCCTTGATCCCGTAAAGGATTGACGTAATGTCCGCTGCGACCCTCCCAATCTGTTTCACTCCCCACGGTCTCCGCTATGTTCTTTGCATCCGACAATTGGGCCGGCGCCCACAGATCCATTGCCGAACGCCTGCTGGCGGAATCGGCTGGTTTTGCCCCTGCCTATGGCACTGGCGATCTCGACAAAAAAGTCGAGACCCGCTTCTGCGAGATCTTCGAACGTAAGGTTTCCGTCTTCTTCGTCGCCACTGGCACGGCCGCCAATTCCCTGTCGCTGGCAAGTGTCCAGCGCCCCGGCGGTATCACCTTCTGCCATTCCGAGGCCCATGTGATCGAGGATGAATGCGGCGCGCCGGAATTCTTCTCCGGCTCCGCCCGCCTCGTTGCCGTCGACGGCGAAGCCGGTAAGATCGATCCGGCGAAACTCTCCGCAAAAATCGCCAACTTTCCAGAGGACGCCCTCCGTCACGGCCGTGCCAGCGCCGTCACCATCACCCAGGCAACCGAGATCGGCACCGTCTATTCCCTGCCGGAGATCGGCGAAATCGCCGCCATATCACGAAAGCGCAACCTGCCGCTCCACATGGACGGCGCCCGCTTTGCCAATGCGTTGATTGCGCTCGGCGCCACCCCGGCCGAAATGACCTGGAAGCGCGGCGTCGACATGCTCTCCTTCGGCGGCACCAAAAACGGCTGCTGGTGCGCCGAGGCGATCGTCTTCTTCGATCCTGAACGGGCGCGCGAAATGCCCTTCATCCGCAAGCGCGCCGCGCAGCTCTTCTCCAAGTCGCGCTTCATCGCAGCCCAGTTCGACGCCTATTTCGAAAAGGGCCTCTGGCTCGACCTCGCCCGCCATTCCAACGGCATGGCCGATCGCTTGCGCGCCGGTATCGGCGCCAGCAACGCCGCACGGCTCGCCTGGCCGACCGCGTCAAACGAAGTCTTTGCCGTCATCAGCAAAAGTGCGGCGAAAACCGCCGAAGAAAAGGGTGCGAAATTCTATGAGTGGCCGGCGCCTGCAGCAACGCCCGAACTCGTCTCCGAAGGCGAAACCCTGATCCGCCTCGTCACCAGCTTTGCGACCAAGGAAGCGGATGTGGATGGTTTCCTGAAGTGCCTGGCCGCCTGATCGGCCGAGCCCGCCTACCAGAGGGGCTCGCGGTGCCGACGATGGCTCACGCCGACCTCAGCCCCCTCACCTTTTGCAGAATATCGTCCGAGAGTGCGGCGATCAGCGCCTGATCGGCGTCCTTGCGCGGCACAAGCACGAATTCCACGTCCTCCAGCGCCGGCAGTCTTCCCGCGGCGATCTCTTTCAGCCCCGATGGCGCCATGCTGCGCGGCTGCACCAGCACGCCCATCCCGGCCCGCGCCGCCGCCGTCAGCCCGCTGAGACTGCCGCAAGTACAGACGATCCGCCACGGTACGCCGTTGCGCCCGAGCGCTTCCAGGGCGATCGCCCGTGTCACGCTCGGCGGCGGGAAAGCAATCAACGGCAGTGGCCCGGCGGCCAGCAGCCGCTCAGGATCACGCGCCAGCCAGACGAGCGGCTCGCGATAGACGAGCTGTCCGCGTGAGTCACCGAGCCGGCGCTTGGCAAGCACCAGATCGATGTCGCCATTGTCCTGCATCTCGTAGAGGACGCCGGAGAGCGCCACGGTCAGCTCCAGGTCGACGGACGGGTGCGACCGAACGAAATCCTCCAGCGCCGCCGGCAACTGGCTGGTGACGAAATCCTCCGAGACGCCGAGCCGCAGGCTGCCGCGCAAGCTGTTGCTCTTAAACAGCGACTGCACCTGCCCCTCGATCGAAAGCATGGCGCGCGCATGCGTCAGCAGCGCTTCGCCGTCGCCTGTTAGCATGACCTTGTGTGTGTCGCGCGCCAGAAGTTTGCGACCGAGCGTCGCCTCCAGCCGCTGAATATGCTGACTGACCGTCGATTGCCCGAGACCCAGCCTGTCCGCGGCGAGCGTGAAACTGCCCATCTGTTCGACGGCGACGAAACTGCGCAACTGCGAAAGGTCCAGCATGACATCCGGATTCTTGATAACTGTTATTTCTTGCATCCTGGATCATAATGGATGACAGAACAATCACCAAACTTGTTTTTGCCGCGAGACCGCTATGCGCCGCTTTCTGCCCGATACATTCACCAGCCTGCTTGTCTGCACCGTCATCCTCGCCTCGCTGTTTCCGGCAAGCGGCACCTTCGCGGCTTATTTCGGCCTCGCCACCGATCTCGCCATCGCCGCCCTGTTCTTCCTGCACGGCGCCCGCCTCTCCCGCGATGTCGTCATCTCGGGCCTCCTGCACTGGCGCCTGCATCTCGTCATCCTGCTGACGACCTTCGGCATCTTCCCGCTGCTTGGCCTGGCGCTCGGCTTCATTCCGGACGCGATCCTGCCGCAGCCGCTCTATCTCGGCATCCTCTTCCTCTGCGTCCTGCCGTCGACGGTGCAGTCATCCATCGCCTTCACCTCGATGGCCGGCGGCAACGTGCCCGCCGCCATCTGCTCTGCCTCCGCCTCTAATATCTTCGGCATGTTTCTGACGCCGCTGCTCGTCGGCCTGCTCTTTTCCGTCGGCGGCCATGGCGGCTTCTCCCTCGACGCGCTTCAGCAGATCCTGCTGCAACTGCTTGCCCCCTTCATCGTCGGCCAGATCCTGCAGCCCTGGATCGGCGACTGGATTCGCGCAAAGAAGAAAATCCTGATGCCCGTCGACCGCGGCTCGATCCTGATGGTCGTCTATCTCGCCTTCTCGACGGCCGTCGTCGAGGGCCTCTGGCATACCTTCTCGCTCGCCGATATCGCCGTCGTCATCCTTGCCGACATCGTGCTCCTGGCGCTCGTGCTCGTTTTGACGATGTTCGGCAGCCGCTGGCTGGGCTTCAACAAGGTCGACGAGATCACCATCACCTTCTGCGGCTCCAAGAAAAGTCTCGCAAGCGGCGTGCCGATGGCAAACGTCATTTTTGCCGGCCAGTCGATCGGCGCGATCGTGCTTCCGCTGATGCTCTTCCACCAGATCCAGCTGATGGTCTGCGCCGTCATCGCCCAGAAATACGCCGCCGCCGCGGCCCGCCGCGCAACGGAACAGGAGATCAAGGATGCCGCCAGCCCCGCCTGAACAGCAACAAGCGAACGGCAATAAAAAACGGCGCCCCAAGCGGAGCGCCGTCCTTTATCCACGTGGGATAATGATCAGTTGTTGACGACCTGCGCCTCGATGGCCTTCGGAGCCTCGACCGGCTCTGCGGCAATCGCGATCCTGCGGGGCTTCATGGCCTCGGGAATGTTGCGCAGAAGGTCGATGTGAAGCAGGCCGTTCTTCAGCGAAGCGGCGGTCACCTCGACATGGTCGGCGAGCTGGAAGCGGCGCTCGAAGGCGCGCTTGGCAATGCCGCGATAGAGGAATTCGCCGCTTTCGGCGGTATCCTCGTTCTTTTCACCCTTCACGGACAGCACATGGGCATGGGCTTCGATTGAAAGTTCGGTCTCGTCGAAACCGGCAACAGCCATGGTGATGCGATAGGTGTTTTCACCGGTGCGCTCGATATTATAGGGCGGATAGGTCTGCGCCTGCTCCGGCTGAGCGAGGCTGTCGAGCATGGTGAACAGCCGGTCGAAACCGACCGTCGAACGATAAAGGGGAGAGAAGTCTACGTGACGCATGATGTCCTCCTGTGGAAGCGACGTGTTGCGATAAATGTCCCTGAAACCCCATGTTCGGCGGCCCCGGAACGGTTGCGCGGGCCCTTCTTGGCACCCGCAGCAAGGAGATGGTGATGGGATTTGCGGAGTTCAAGACCTTTTCGGAATCGCCTTGAACGGCCCGTGAACCCCGCATGAACGGCCGGTTCGGAACGCATTCAGACGCAAGCGCCTAGAAATAGCAGCGTCGGGTAAATCTGGTCCCGGCGGCTGAAGTGCATCGTCCCTTCTTCTTCAGCCTCAACCTAGGCCGGCTGCGGGCACCCTCATGCTCCTGCCGGCCCTTTTCTCCCGCCGCTTTGCGGGCGCCGCCGCTTTCCAAGCCGGGAGCCATGCGTTATCCCTGATAGCGAAGCAGTCAGCAGCGGCGCATTGGCAAAGTCATGGATCAGGTTCTCTATTCGACGCCCGACAATCCCGCCCCGGAAAACCGCACGGAAGGGTATTTTGAAACCCATGACGGCCACCGGCTGCGTTACGCCGTCTTTCGCTCCGGCGCCCAGGTCGCCAGGGGCACCGTGGTCATTCTCCATGGCCGCAATGAATTTATCGAAAAGTACTTCGAGACCATCCGCGACCTGACGGCGAAAGGCCTCTGGGTCGCGACCTTCGATCTGCGCGGCCAGGGCGGTTCGCCACGGCTGATGAAACACCGTAATCACGGTCACATCCGCCGCTTTGTCGATTACGAGCACGATCTCGACACCTTCCTCGAAAAGGTGGTGCTGCCGGATACGCGCCTGCCTTTCTACTTGCTCGGCCATTCCACCGGTGGGCTGATCGCGCTGTCGGCCGCCCCTTATCTGACGACCCGCATCGACCGCATGGTGCTGTCGGCTCCCTTCATCGGCCTGACCGGCCAGGCGGCCTCGCCCCGTGCCATCCGTGCCCTTGCAGGCACGCTGACCGCTCTCGGCCTTGGTTTCCTGCCGTTGACCTCGAAATTGAAGGAGCCGGACTTCAGCCACAACCCGCTGACCTCGGACGAACAGCGTTTCGACCGCAATGCCGCGATGATGACGGCGCATCCGGAGCTGACGCTCGGTCCGCCGACAGCCCGTTGGCTCAGCGAGGCGTTCCGGACCATAGATCGGGTCACCTCGCCCAACCATCTCTTTTCGATCACCATCCCGACCATCGTCATCGCCCCGACCCGTGACGGCGTCGTGCCCTATACGGCGCAGGAGCGGCTCTCGCGTTATTTCCGCGCCGGTCAGCTGGTGCCGATCAACGGCGCCCGCCACGAGATCTTCCAGGAACGGGATATCTACCGCGCCGCCGCGCTCGCCGCCTTCCACGCCTTCATTCCTGGCAGCGATGCCGAGGAAAACCAGGATGTCGCAGCCCTCGGCACGTGAGGCCGGATCAGTGGGGCTGACCGGGGGATTGGCCCGGTCAATCCTCGGGATCAGCGTTGCAGCACGGCGACTGCCTGCTCGTAGACCGCCCGGCTGCCGGCGGCGATGATCGAGCCGCCATTTTCCGGCCGGCCGCCGTCCCAGGTGGTGATGATGCCGCCCGCCCCCTCGATGACGGGAATGATGCCGCCGACATCATAGGGCTTCAGGCCGTTCTCGATGACGAGATCGATATGGCCGGCAGCAAGCAGCGCATAGGCATAGCAGTCGCAGCCGTAACGGAAGAGCCGCACCTGGCTCTCGATCTCCCGGTATTTCTCCATCTCCGCGCCGGCGAAGAGATGCGGCGAGGTGGTGAACAGGATGGCGTCCGAAAGCCTGTCGCACTGGCGCGTCACCAGCCGCCGCTCGCCCTCGGGCCCGCTATAGATCGAGCCGTTTTCGTCGGCGAAATAACGCTCGCCGGTAAAGGGTTGTTCGATCATGCCCATGATCGCCCGGCCCTCCTTCTGCAGGCCGATCAGCGTTCCCCACACCGGCACGCCCGCTATGAAGGCGCGGGTTCCGTCGATCGGATCGATTACCCAGACATAGTCACGGTCGAGCCCGACATTGCCGTGCTCCTCGCCGAGTATGCCGTGATCGGGGAAATTCTCCTCGATCAGCGCTCGGATGGCGAGCTCGGCAGCCCGGTCGCCTTCCGTCACCGGATCGAACCCCGAGGAAAGCTTGTTGGTGACATCAAGGCCGGAGCGGAAGCGCGGCAGCGTCTCGGCGCGGGCGGCCTCCGCCAGACGATTGAAGAACGAACGGTCAGGAAGCATGGTGGCACCATTTGGCTGGCGGGAACGGGGTTTCATAGCGAAACGTGACGGGAATGCAAACGCAGCGGGCAATTTCGGACGAATTGCTCAAAGATATCGCAGCGCAATAGATTGCTTGACATTTGTGCAATGCAATAGTAGCGTCGTCGGTACAGTCTTCTGACTGTAAATACCCTCTTTGGGTGTTTCCTCCCTAGACTTAGCCGCGCTGACCAGCGCGGTTCTTTTTTGGCCGTTACGAAAGACGACGGCCACACGAATATCGCCAAATTGAAAAGAAGATTATTCGGCGGCCAGCGCCCGGTCGCCGGCGAACTTTTCGACGTAATCGGCCATCTGCTGCATGAAGGCCGTCACGGCCTCGGCCACCGCGGCAAAATCCTCGCGCTTCTCCAGCGTCACCTCGTCGACATAGATCGCCCGGTTCACCTCGATCTGCAATGCATGCAGGCCGCGCGCGGGGCGGCCGTAATGTTCGGTGATGAAACCGCCGGCATAGGGCTTGTTGCGGATCGCCGCGAAGCCCATTTCCTCGAGGATGGCGATGGCGGCGCGCGAAAGTTCTGCCGAAGCGCTGGTGCCGTAGCGATCGCCGATGATAAAATCGGGCCGCCCGGTGCAGCCGGCGACGCGCACATTGCCGGGCATCGAATGGCAATCAATCAGCACGCCGAAGCCGAACTGTACATGGGTGCGCGCAATCAGCCGGCGCAGCGCCGCATGGTAAGGCTTGTAGACCGCTTCGACCCGATCCAGCCCCTCCTGCACCGGCAGGCGCCGCGCATAGATCTCCATGTTCTCGGCGACGATGCGCGGAATGGTGCCGAGCCCGCCGGCGACCCTCAGCGAGTTGACATTGGCATAGGGCGGCAGCAGCCCGTCGAACATCCTGGGATCGAGCTCGTAAGGCTCGCGGTTGACGTCGAGATAGGCGCGCGGAAAGTTGGCGGCGAGAAGCGGTGCGCCGAGGGTGACGGCCGAACCGAAGAGCTCATCGACATAGTGATCCTCGGAACGGCGGATGGCGATGCCTTCGAGCCTCGACTGGGCGATGAATTCCGGTGGATAAATGCGGCCGCTATGGGGGGAGTTGTAGACGAAGGGAATGGTCTGCGACACGGGCTCATGGACTTCAAAAAGCTCGTATTCGCGGATTTCCGGCACTTTCTGCCCTCTTTACCATGTCATGAACTGACTGCTTCGGCCATGTTGCCAGTTGCCCGGCCTCAAGTCCATACTATGTAGAAGGGATGGCAATCACGCACAGGCAATTCACCGGTTGTTTACCGGGCAAAGACTAGTGTAAACGGCTGGCAGCCCCACCCAAAACCTATTGATCAGCGGTCTGGATTGATGACTCAGAAGATACTTCTCGCCGAAGACGATAACGACATGCGCCGCTTCCTGGTGAAAGCGCTGGAAAAGGCCGGTTACAAGGTCCTTTCTTATGATAACGGCGCCAGCGCCTACGACCGGCTGCGCGAGGAACCGTTTTCCCTGCTGCTGACCGATATCGTCATGCCCGAGATGGACGGCATCGAACTGGCGCGCCGCGCCACCGAACTCGATCCCGACCTCAAGGTGATGTTCATTACCGGTTTTGCCGCCGTGGCGCTGAACCCTGATTCGAAGGCGCCGAAGGATGCCAAGGTCCTTTCCAAGCCCTTCCACCTGCGCGACCTCGTCGACGAGGTCAACAAAATGCTTGCCGCATAAGGCTTGCCGGGCGGCGCGTCACAAAACTGAAAAAAGCCTATTGACGGCTCCGAATGTTTTGTGATCTATGCGCCGCCATCGGATGGGCGTGTAGCTCAGCGGGAGAGCACTACGTTGACATCGTAGGGGTCACAGGTTCAATCCCTGTCACGCCCACCATCCAGATTGCTTGATCTAGAAGGCCTTTCGAGAAATCGAGAGGCCTTTTTACATCGCCGCTCGCGGGTGTGATCCACCTGCACCAGTAGGAGTTCTAGACTTGGCCCAGGTCATCAAACGACGCAAAACTCTTGTAGTTTCCAACGACAAGATTTCCCTCGCAAAAGGTATCAGCCTTCCTCAGGGACGCTACCCCGTCACCGCCGAGTACGTCGTCTCCCACATGCGCGGCAGACCGGTCGAGCAGGCCGGCCGGATCATGCTGCACCTGACGCGTCAGAACCTCCTGGACTACGGTGTCGATCTGACCGGCAGCGCGATGTTGGGCAGTGACATCGATGTCAGCGGCAACGTTGCCCGCAAGGAAGCCACCCTGGAGTGAATTCTCGGGCACGAGTGGCAGCCCCCGCGTCAAGGAAGCAGCTCAAGCCAAATCACGTCGCTGAACAACGCGAGTACCTGACCTCCCTTGTTTCCGCCGTCCCCCCTTGCCGGCCTTTGCCGCGCCTGAGACACTTCCAGGCACCGCCGGCGTCCGTCATTCCTCTCTCCCCGGCAGCTTCCACACACACCAGATAAAGAAAGCGTCGCGATTCCTCGGCTTCGCTTGCCAACCTCCGATCATGCTCATCGCAGTTACCTGTGAGCCATCGCCGGATTCGCGCAGATCACAGCGACGGCCCTACAGCATGTGAGAACATGCTCACACGCCCGTCACTTGCATTAGTGTTTCCAAGTTTCAGCCCCTCGTTGGTCGGGCATCAGGCGCTGCCGACTTCGTGACGAACAGATGACGAGTTTGTGACAAAACGCGTGTTATTTCAGCAACATAGCTGTGCCAGCCTGCTGTCATGATCGATATCGTTATTGCAGCGCAATATCCCCTATGCAACTACCGCGGCGAGGCAGGCAGCTGGTGAAAAAGGCGCCGCTTCGCTCACACGGGGTGAAGATCCGTAGGGACTGCCGATGGCAACGGTCTTCATCCTCTCGCATCTGAACTGGAGGTTATTCCATGAACATCAAGAGCCTTCTTCTCGGCTCCGCTGCTGCTCTCGCAGTAGTATCCGGCGCTCAGGCGGCTGACGCTATCGTTGCTGCCGAGCCGGAACCGGTTGAGTACGGCCGCGTCTGCGACGCTTACGGAACCGGTTATTTCTACATCCCGGGCACCGAAACCTGCCTCAAGATCAACGGTTATGTCCGTTTCCAGGTTGACGTTGCTCCGAACGCCAGCTCGATCGGCGCCGGCGGCGGCGGTTCCGTTGCCAACGATTCGGACTGGGACGCCCGTACGCGCGGCCAGGTTCAGTTTACGGCCAAGAGCGACACCGAATATGGTCCGCTGACCGGCGTCATCGTCATGCAGTTCAATGCTGACAACGCTTCGGCCCAGAAGGCCCAGCTCGACTCCGCTTACATCGACATCGCCGGCTTCCGCGCTGGTCTGTTCTACAGCTGGTGGGACGACGGCCTCTCGGGCGAAACCGACGATATCGGCTCGCCGGTCACGCTGCATAACTCCATCCGTTATCAGTACGAAACCGACGCCTTCTACGCAGGCATCAGCGTTGACGAGCTGGAAGACAGCCCGTTCTACAACGGCGAAACCGCCAACAACTTCGGCGTAGCCGTCGGTCTCGGCGGCAAGGCTGCTATCTTCAGCTACCAGATCACTGCCGGTTACGACACCGACAACGAAGAAGGCGCCGTCCGCGCTATGGGTACGGTTGCCGTCGGTCCGGGTACGCTCGGCCTCGCAGTCGTCTACGCATCCAACCCGAACGCCTACTACAACAAGGCTGAATGGGCGATCGCTGCTGAATACGCCATCAAGGCAACTGACAAGCTGAAGATCACCCCGGCTGTTCAGTACTACGACAACTACGGCATCACCGCTGGCGAGTTCAACGATGACGTCAACGCCTGGAAGGCCGGCGTAACGATCGACTACCAGATCGTCGAAAACTTCTCGGCCAAGGTTTCGGTTCAGTACCTCGATCCGGACAATGCCAGCGACGTCACCTCGGGCTACTTCCGCCTGCAGCGCGCGTTCTAATGAAAAGGGCTGCCGGCTCGTCCGGCAGCCGCAAATTCCTGATCCGACTGACCTCCGATCGGGAAAGAATGGGTCTGGACTTCCCTGCCTGGACCCATTCCCCCCGATCAGACAGTGCATTCAAGACGGCAGGCGCTCGACGAGTGCCTTGCCACCGTCATATCATGCCGGCCTGTTGTCGATAACTGGCAGCTGCGCCATTGCCGAGCCTTCCGGCCAGCAAGTTCAACGGGCTTGTTCAAGATCGCCCGCAGCCGGTGATAATCTTGTTAAGCGGGAATGGCGGAACCAAATTCGGACACAGAACCATGCCATGGCGAATCGAGGATGAGGCAGTGATTCGCCTCGCCAGCACATGGGGTTTGAAATCGAAATGAACTTATCCGCGCTTGCCGCCGCCGCATTTTTGTCCGCTGCCTTTGCATTGCCGGCGACCGCCGCGCCGGCCTCTCCCGCCGAAACTTTTCCCGGCGCTCCCGGCGTCATTACGCTTTCCGGCAAATGCGCCAAGCTTGTCGTCGCCAAGTTCGACGCCACCAAGGGCTGCAAGAACGAGCTTGCCAGCGTTACGCTGGCCAACGGCTTGGTGACGTTCATCTTCACGTCGGATGGCAAGGCGCTCGGCTTCCAGGGCGATGGCGCCGGCATCAAGCCCGCGTCCAATGGCAATGCCCGCCTCCCGCTCAGCCTGGTCACGACAGGCGTCGGCAACAAGATGACCGGTCAGGTCAAGGTCGCCGGATTCTGCACTTTCGGCAATCCCTATGCCGGCAAGCCGATCGCGATCGAATGCACCGCCGAAAGCAAGGATTCCTCCTTCACCGGCAGCTTCCGTACCGGCGGCAAACTGGTGAAAAAGGGCAAGTAGCTTCCGTCAGGCGGCGCACCAGGCGCCGCCGGCAGCCCCTGGCTTGTGCGCCAGTCCCTCATTGATCAGTTGCACGCCGAAAGAGCGCCCGTCACGCGAGACCACGCGCGGCGCGCCTGCAGGGTCGGTCTTTCCAGCCGCATTCATGGTGAAGGGTCCGGCGTTCAGCAGCGACAGCAGACGCAACTTGGCGGCAAAGGCCACCCGGCGTTCGTCATCGCAGCGCGCCCGGTCGGCCACCGGGCTTTCCATGTCGGCAATGACGATCTTTTCGCCCTTGTACCAGAAGACACCGCCGTCGCCGACGCAATTGATGTGGGCCCCCTGCCCGCAATAGCCGAAGGCGCCCGTACCGGTTTGCGGGGTCGCGGGAGAAGAAGCAGACGGCGTCGCCTTTACCGGCTGAGCCGTCGGCGTGGGAATGGCCGCCGGTGGCAATGGTTGCGCGGGCGGCGTCACTTTCGGCGCCGGCGCGGCAAGCGCCACCTGCTTCGGTGGCGCATCCCTCCTGATTGCGGGCTTCGTCTCCGCGCTCTCCCGCATCGCCACAGCCGGCTGTTTGCTCAGCATCGGCTTGATACTCTTCCAATTGTCATAGGCGGCGATGCCTGCGAATGCGGCAACGCCGATCACCATCCACGGCAGCAGTCCGCCACCGCCGCTGCGCGCCTTGCTCTTTCCTCTCGCCGGCGCCTTGCGGCGGCCGCGTGTCGCTGTCTTGGCCATCTGTCCGAATCCCGTGAGGCCGGGATTATCGCCGCCCAATCCTTTCCGAAAGGTTGGCGCGACAGAAGGATAATGTATCCTCCACCGATCCTTCCCTCCGGCGGCCAGGCTCGATCATGAATGTGGGCGCAGAAGTCGAAACGCGTGGCCGGCAAAAGCCGAACAAATCCCGCGCTACGACGTTAGCCAGCGAAGAATCCGATACCCCTGAAGGAATTTCCATGGATCTTATTATCGCCGATATGATACCGGCATCGCGCATCCACTATCCCGTCATCTTCGCCCGCCTGCTCGGCGCCATCGTCTTTGGCGGGCTCATCGGTTTCGAACGTGAGGCGCGCGATCGCCCTGCCGGCTTCCGTACGCATATTCTGATCAGCCTTGCCGCTGCCCTCTTCGCCATAATTTCCATCGAGGCCGTGCATATGCCGGGCTTCGCCGATGGCCAGCAGGTCCGCATCGATCCGCTGCGCGTCATCGAAGCCGTGACCGCAGGCGTCGCCTTCCTGGCCGCGGGGATGATCGTCTTTGCCAGGGGTCGCATCCATGGACTGACGACGGGCGCGGGCATGTGGCTCTCCGGCGCGATCGGCCTCGCCATGGGCTTCGGCTATTGGCCGGTTGCCTTCTTCACGACGCTTGCTGCAATTTGCGTTCTCTTCGCCTTCGGCAAGCTCGAGCAGTGGCTCGGCTATAATTCCGGGCAACGTGTCGACCGGGATGAGAGGCGATAGACAAGCAAAACGCCCGGCTTCATGCCGGGCGCCCATGCTGAGATTATTGTCTGCTGCCTACTCGGATCGTGCGGCCGAAGCATCGCCTTTCCCAACCGATGCCGGGTGATTGCCGGATGTGCCGAACGGTCGCTGGCGCTTGCCGATATCGATGCGTTCGTCGGCCGCTTCACGAACGGCCTTCCATTCATTTTCGTGCCGGATGAAGATATCGCGGGGCACAAAGTTCACAGTCATATGCTTCTTATCCTCTTTCGATTTGCCGGAGTGCCAAAGGGCAGCTTCATTTTTTGCTTTTGATGTCGGGGCCGCCCTTGGAGAGGTCGGCACCGGTCACATGGGCCGGCACATGAATGTCGTGGATGACGCCGGGCGTCAGGGTCAGGTCGACATGATGCGGCGGCAGCACCTGCGCTTTCTGCATGCGGTTCGGCCTTGCCCGCTTCATGCGGTCGGACGCTTCCGTGCGTTTGTCAGGAACATGGGTCGAGGTGTGCATCATCGGCCTCCTTCAAGCTCAACCGAAGTCTAACGGGCGGGGGGCCGGATGGTTCCCTAAAAAATGCCGATTTCTGTGTCGCGATTGGGCTTGACTGGTTTGGGAAGTTCATTACCTAGGGCATATCCGCAGCCTCCCAGACATCGGCTGCGGGGAACATTGGTGCCGGGCCCCTCTGGCGAGAGTTTTTACGGCGCTCTCGTGATGTCGGTACCGCCTGCAGCTCAGCCGGCGGATTTTTCATCGATGAAAAAGCTCACCATGCCTTATCCGCATGCCTATTGTGGCGTGCTTCGTTTTTCCCTCTTCACCCTTCCCAGCAAGATTTGCGGCCGCGAGGTGCGGCCATGAATCAGATCGGGACCGATAAATCCTCGCTCAGCTATTTTCGCTGGGCGTTCATCGTCACTGCCCTAGGTCTCGTTCTCGGCGCCGTGCTCGGATGGCAGACAACAGGCACGATCGGCGGCATGGCGACCGTCTTCTTCATCTGTGCCGTGCTTGCGGTGCTGGAGATTTCACTCTCCTTCGACAACGCTATCGTCAATGCCAACAAGCTGAAGGAAATGACGCCGGTCTGGCAGCACCGATTCCTCACCTGGGGCATCATCATTGCCGTCTTCGGCATGCGCATTGTCTTTCCGCTGGCGATCGTCGCCATCGCGGCGCGGATCGGCCCCTGGGACGCGCTGGTGCTGGCTGCCCGCGAACCCGCGGAATATGCCCGCATCATGAACGATGCGCATCTGCCGATCGCAGCCTTCGGCGGCACCTTCCTGATGATGGTCGGCCTCAGCTATTTCTTCGACCATGAGAAAAAGATCCATTGGCTTCGCGGCCTGGAAAAGGTGATGGCGCGCTCGGCCACCATCAGGGGCATCGAGATCGCCTTCGTGCTGGCGCTGATGCTTGTCTTCTCCTGGCTGATCGGCGGCGAGGAAGCCAGCGTCTTCGTCCATTGCGCCATTTACGGCCTGCTCACCTTCCTCGCGGTCGAGGTCGTCGGCGAACTGCTCGATGCGTCGCAGCAGACGATGAGCGCTGCCGCCAAGGGCGGCCTCGGTGCCTTCATCTATCTGGAGGTGCTGGATGCCAGCTTCTCCTTCGACGGGGTCATCGGCGCCTTCGCTTTGACGCAGAACCTGTTTGTCATCGCCATCGGCCTCGGCATCGGCGCCATGTATGTGCGCTCGATGACGATCATGCTGGTGGAAAAGGGAACGCTTGCCGAATACCGCTACCTCGAACATGGCGCCTTCTATGCCATCCTGATCCTCTCGGTGATCATGTATGCGCAGACCCTGGTGCATATTCCCGAGGTAATCACCGGCCTCGGCGGGGCGGTCCTGATCGGCCTGTCGCTCTGGTCGTCCATCCGCCACAACAGGCGCGTACAGGTGGAAGATCACGCCAGTAACCGAGAAGAACTGCACGCCTGACGTGGCATTTGATTGAGGTCGCAACGCGCTTCAGCGTTGCGGCTGTCAGTCGGACAAAATAAAGCCCGCGACCAACCGGTTGCGGGCTGTTTCATTCGTGCATGCCGTGCAAGGCTTAACGGATGACCTGACCGAAGGAGGCCGGGTCGATGCCAAGATCCTGAAGGTCACGGGCGCGCGGACGGCGACCGGCTTCGACAGCGGCACTGACAGCATTTGCGGCGCTCAGTGTAGCAAATGCCCGGCCCAGAAAGCCGGCACGGATTGAATTACGGATGGCGGACATTGTCCTTTTCCTCTTTCTCTATGATTGACCACTGATAGATGGCAGCGCACGGACCGATCCACAATGCACGTAAAATCACCTCAGCTATGCAAAAAGAAGAGGCCGGCGCATGTCTCCATGGCCGGCCTTGAGGCAGGGGTAAGTTTGTCCTTTTAGTCTTCGTTTGCGGCCAGCTGCGCAAGCACCTGTCCCCGGCCGCGCAGCCGCAGGATCAGCGGGATGAGGAAGGCGGCCGCTGCAACAATGAGAAGGCCTGCCGCGATCGGTGACATCACAAGCGTCGTGACGTCGCCCTGGCTGATCGCCAGTGCCCGGCGCAACTGCTGTTCGGCCAGCGGCCCGAGGATCAGGCCGACGACCGTCGGCGCAATCGGATAGCCGAAGAGCCGCATCACGTAGCCGAGCAGGCCGAAAGCCAGCAGCATGCCGAGTTCGAACACCGACGGGTTGGCGCCGATCGTCCCGAGCGTCGCAAACAGCAAGATGCCCGCATAGAGCCACGGCTTCGGAATGGTCAGCAGCCGCACCCAGAGGCCGATCAGCGGCAGGTTCAAGACCAGGAGCATGGCATTGGCGATGAGCAGGCTGGCGATCAGGCCCCAGACGAGCTGCGGGTTGGTGGCAAACAACAATGGTCCGGGCTGCAGGCCGTATTGCTGGAAGCCGGCCAGCATGATCGCCGCCGTCGCCGTCGTCGGCAGACCGAGCGTCAGCAGCGGCACCAGCGTCCCGGCCGCAGATGCGTTGTTCGCTGCCTCCGGACCGGCCACGCCTTCGATCGCGCCATGGCCGAACTCCTCGGGGTTCTTCGCCAGCCGTTTTTCCGTCGCATAGGACAGGAAGGTGCCGATTTCGGCACCGCCCGCCGGCATGGCGCCGATCGGAAAGCCGATCGCCGCGCCGCGCAGCCAGGCTTTCCACGAGCGCGCCCAGTCCTGCGCGTTCATCCACAGAGAGCCCCTCACGGCCTCGACCTTGTCCGCAAGGCGGTTGCCCTGCGCGGCGATATAAAGCGTCTCGCCGATCGCGAACATCGCCACCGCGAGCGTCGTCACCTCGATACCGTCAAGCAGATCTGGTATGCCGAAGGAAAGCCGCGCCTGCCCTGTCTGCTGGTCGATGCCGACCATGGCGAGCGCAAAGCCGATGAACAGCGAGGTCAGCCCCCGCAGTGCCGAATCGCCGAAAGCCGAGGAGACGGTGACGAAGGCGAGCACCATCAGTGCGAAATATTCACGCGGCCCGAAGACCAGCGCCAGCTTGACGATATAGGGCGCGATGAAGGCGAGCCCGAGTGTGGCGAGCAACCCGGCGACGAAGGAGCCGATCGCCGCTGTCGCCAGCGCCGGCCCGCCGCGCCCGGCGCGCGCCATCTTATTGCCCTCGAGCGCGGTGACGATCGAGGCGCTTTCTCCCGGTGTATTCAAGAGGATCGAGGTGGTCGAGCCGCCATACATGCCGCCGTAATAAATGCCGGCGAACATGATCAGCGAACCGCCGGGGTCGAGCTTATAGGTGGCGGGCAGCAGCAGCGCCACGGTGAGTGCGGGTCCGATGCCGGGCAGCACGCCGACGGCAGTGCCGAGCGTCACGCCGACCAGCGCATAAACCAGGTTCATCGGCTGCATCGCAACCATGATCCCCTGCCATAGGAATTCGAATGTGCTCATCTTGATATCCCAAGCGCGTTCCCGGCCGTGCGTTACGCGATCCGGCACTGCGCAAAAATAAAAAGTGCTGACAGCGGGCGCCGTCAGAAGAACAGGCGTTCGAGCGGGCCGGCCGGCAGCGTCAGCTGCAGCAGCTGCGAGAAGATCGCCCAGACGACGAAGCTGAAGACGATGCCGAACGGCAGCGAGATCCAGAGCTTCCGCTTGCCGAAACCGCGTGCAGTGAATGCAAACAGCAGACCGGTGGCGATCGAGAAGCCGGCAAGACGCAGAAGCAGCATCTGTCCGACAAGACCGGCAATGATCCAGATGACGGGCGCCACTTCCTGCCGATCGCGTTCCGGAAACTCGCCGCGCCAAGCTTCGGCGATGGTCCAGATCCCAAGACAGAAGAGGCCGAAGGCCACCACTTGGGGCATCGTTGCCGGGCCGATGCGGTCATACTGCGCGATTGTCTTCAGATGCGATGCATCCCAGAACATCACGCCGGCGACAACAAAGAGGAAAGCGGCAATGATGAACGCCGCCCAATCAGGGCGGCGCGTGGTTGCCGAGGAGTTATCCCCGCTCATTGAACAAGTCCGATCTCTTTGAGAATGCCTTCAGTGGCAGCGACATCCTTTTCAAGCTGCGCCTTGAACGCGTCGCCGGACAGATAGGTGTCGGCCCAGCCCTTGGTCTTCAGAATTTCCTGCCAGGTGGCGGAGCCGTGCAGTTTCTCGAAATCGGAGGTGATGGCCGCGACCTGCTCTGCCGACAGGCCAGGAGCAGCGGCAACCATGCGCCAGTTCTGAATGCTGACATCGGTGCCGGCTTCCTTCAGCGTCGGGGCATCAACGCCGTCGATACGCTTGTCGCTCGACACGGCAAGAAGACGCAGCGTGCCCGCTTTCACCTGCGATTCGAACTCGCTGTAGCTCGATACTCCGGCAGTGACCTGGCTGCCGAGAATGGCTGCAAGCGCCTCGCCGCCGCCGGAAAAGGCGACATAGTTGATTTTGGTCGGGTCTACACCGGCTGCCTTGGCGATCAGACCGACGGTGATGTGGTCGGTGCCCCCGGCCGAACCGCCGCCCCAGGAAACCGAGCCCGGATCCTTCTTCAGCGCCGCGACCAGATCGGCCATGGTCTTGATATCGGACGAGGCGGGAACAACGACGGCCTCGTATTCGCCGGTAAGGCGGGCGATCGGCGTAACGTCCTTGAGGGTCACCGGCGACTTGTTGGTGAGGATGGCGCCGACCATGACATAGCCGCCGACGATCAGCGAGTTCGGGTTGCCGACAGCCTGGCTGCTGAACTGCGCCAGCCCGATAGTGCCACCGGCGCCGGGAACGTTCTGGACCTGCACGTTGCCGGAGATCTTCTCCTGCTGCAGCGCGGTCTGCAGCGAGCGGGCCGTCTGGTCCCAGCCGCCGCCGGGAGCGGCCGGCGCGATGATGGTGTAGTCGGCCGCATAGGCCGGCAGCGCGATGGCCGCTGCGATAATGGTTGCGATGAACGTATGCTTCACGATGTGTCCTCCGTGGGCGGCTGAGCGCGCCGCCTGTTATTCTCCAGGGAATCGGGAGGGTAGCCGGCCGGCGGACACAATTGTCCTGAATGACGAACGGAAGACCTCCCAAGACTTCAGTTCTCCGCCTCCACGGAGAAGAAGTAGCCAAAGCCACCACAACAAGCTGTCATTTAGCTGACATCGGCAAGATATCCAGGAGGAAAGGACACTTTTTTGCCGTAATTGCCCGCGCGGCGGATCCGCCGTGTTGCTTTCAGCTGCTCACCGCTCCCGGCATCACATCCGTCGGGATCGGGCAGATGTAAGGCTTTCCACCGGTCTTCTCCATCCATTCGGCCTTGGCCGCCTTCATCAGCTCCGGTGATTTCACCAGGGAAAGACCGGTCAGGGCGAGAGCCTTGGCTGCATGCGCCATGGCCTTATGCGCAGCGGGCGCCTTTCCTTGCGCAACGACCTGCCATGTATGCGGGTTGGTGCCGATGGCCCAGGCAGGAGCCCAGCATTGGGCCGTGGGGGTCACCCAGCTCACATCGCCCACATCGGTCGAGCCCGCCCGAAAGTGCGAATGGCCCTCGAAATGCCGCAGCCCGAGATGGAGCGGCATCGCGCCATCGATCTTGGCAGCGGAGAAAACGTCGCGCCCGATCTGATACAGCCTGATGCTGCTGGCGATGGCTTCGTCGGTAAACGTCTTCTGGATGCGACGCGCAAAGGCGATATCGGTTTCGTCGAAGGCGACGGGGCCGAGCGCCATCATGTTTTCATGCATCGTCGTTTCCAGCGTAATATTCGGGAGAAGGTTCGTGGAAGCCGTATCGAAGACGATCTCCACGTCGGTCTCCGTCATCATCGCGGCGCCGCGCGCGACTTTTTCCACGCGCGCGGCGAGATTGAGAGCCTGTGGCATGTCCGGCGCCCTGATGAGATAAAGCGCCTCGGCCTGCGCCTGCACGACATTGGCAGCCCGGCCGCCGGCATCGGTAATGGCATAATGCACTCGGCAGTCCTGTGGCATGTGTTCGCGCAGGAAATTGACGCCGACATTCATAAGCTCGACAGCATCGAGGGCGGACCGGCCGAGATGCGCAGCATTGGAAGCGTGGGCCGCAACGCCCTTGAAGCGGTAATAATATTCTAGCACCGCAAGATTGTTTGTGGAGCGGACACCGTTGAACGGTGCGGGATGCCAGGTGAGCGCCGCGTCCACGTCGTCGAACGCTCCCGCACGCACCATAAAGGTCTTGCCCGAGCCTCCTTCTTCGCCCGGGCAACCATAGTAACGGACGGTTCCGGAAATGCCTTTGTCGTTTAGATAGTTGGCTAGCGCGACGGCCGCCATCAACGACCCGACGCCCAGAAGATTGTGACCGCAGCCATGTCCGGTCGCGCCAGTCGTAACCGCACGCTGCTCGGCGATGCCTGCAACCTGGCTCATGCCGGCAAGTGCGTCGAATTCCCCAAGAAATGCGATGATCGGCTTGCCCGCGCCCGCTTCTGCGATAAAGGCGGTCTCGATGTCGGCAACGCCGCGACGCACAGCAAAGCCCTCCTCCTCAAGGGCCTTTGCCAGCAGACCGGAAGAGCCCTTCTCCTCGAATTTCAGTTCGGCTAGATCCCAAATCCTGTCGCTCAGCACCTCGCAGGCGGGCCGCATACGCTCGATCGCCGAAACGATCTCGTCCAATGCTTCTTTGCTCATCGCTTATCCTTGCTTTCTTCAGGCATGAGATATCGGTCCGGCAGGCGAGCCTGCCGGTCTTGTCGAGTTGCCAATGTCAAGTGCCGCGCTCCGCCTCGGCGCCGCAAGATTTTCAGTCGACCGAAACTTCCCAGAGGCGGGCGTTCGACTGCCAGACCGGCTGGCCCTTCAACGTCTTCGTCGCACCCCACACGTCGACCATGTCGTAAAGGAAAATGCCCGGCATCTCCTTCAGCATCAGCTCATGGAACGTGTCGAAGATCTTTTGACGCTTGGCCGGGTCGGCCTCGATGTAAGCCGCCTTCATCAGTTCCACGGCCTTTGGATCGTCCCACATCAGCGAAGCATTCTTGTCCTTGTTGCCGACATAGAAACTGTACATCAGAGCCGGGTCGAGCCGCGGGGCGACGGATTGCGAGATCACCTGATAGTTGCCGGACCGGCGGCGGTCGACTTGCGTTGCGTAATCGAGAACTTCGATCTGCACATTCAATCCGGCCTGCTGCATCATCGCCTGCGCCATAACCGCGGCGGGAAAGCTTGGAACATTGCCGCGCTTGTTGGCAATGATGGTGATCGGCTCGCCCTTGTAGCCGGCATCGGCCAATTCCTTCTTCGCCGCCTCGATGTCGTAAGGCAGCCTCTGCTTCTGGGTATCGTCGAAATAAACAGAATCCTGCGACACCATCGAGCCGTTCGCCTCGCCGGTTCCATTTGAGGCGGCTGCGACAAGCTCGCCAAGGTCGAGCGACATTGCCATCGCCCGCCGCACGCCGGGCTTGCTCAATACCTTGTCGCGCGTCTGGATGTAGAACAAGTTCTTGCCGTTGTTGCGGGCGACGATCAGCTGCAGCTTATCGCTCGCCTTGATTTCCGGAATAAGGTCCGGAGATATCTCTGCCGTGTCGAGGACGCCGGACTCCAGTCCCGCCTTGACGGTGGATGCGTCAGGAATGACCATGAACTTGATGCCGTCGGCCAAAGGCCGCTTTGAGCCAACCATCCCGTCGGGCTTGCCGTCATTTTCGGGCGAGATGTAGTCAGTGAATTTGGCAAGGCGGATGTACTCGCCCTTTTTCCATTCGTCCCACATGAACGGACCGGTCCCGACCGGTTTGACGAAACTGCCGTCCGCAGCGAGAGAATCGGGAGAGATGATGGCCGTGTAGCCGCATTCCGGACGCGACATCAGACCCAAAAAAACGGCCGAGGGCTTCTCGAGCGTGATCTGGACGGTCGATGCGTCAACGGCCTTCACACCTGTCACGGGGGCGGCGCCACTTGGCGCAAAATCGGAAAGGCACGTCCATTTCGTCTCGGGCTTGAGATAGCGGTTCCAGTTCCAAACGACGTCGTCAGCCGTCAACGCCTTGCCGTTGTGGAATTTCGCATCGCCGCGAAGGTGGAATGTATATGTAAGGCCGTCGCCACTGACGTCGAAGCTCTTGGCGAGCAGCGGCTTGACCTCGCCGCTGTTATTGTAGCCGACCAGGCCCTCGACGATATGCAGGATAACACCATCGGTATTTCCGTCCCGGTTGACGCCGGGATTGCTGCTGCGCAGATCCGAACTCTGGGCAATGACGATGTCACGCGTGTGCCCGAGACTTGCCATGCCGAGCAGTATCGTGCCGGCGAGAAGAATTTTCTTCATTGTTCCACCCTCTTTGTTTTGCTGATGATTACCGTTGAAAATTGTCCCAGCAGGCCCGCGAGAGCCGGCCAATGGTTTCGAGCGCGATCGTATAACCCGGCGTGCCGTCAGGCATGACCTGGGGTACCTCATCCGTGAATACGGCAATCGCATAGAAGGGCTCTTCGCCCCGATAGACGATGCCGGCGTTCATACGGCCGCGCTTGCCCGTGCCGCCCTTGTGCGCGACGACTGTACCGAAGGGCAGCCTCGACGGGATCGCATAGCGCAGGATCTGGTTCTTCAGGGTCTCGAGCGCATAGCGGCAGAGCGCTTGCGAGCAGCGCAATGTGTCGGCCGCTTGTTGCGAGAACTGTGCGTCGAGGATTGCCTGCAGAAGAAAAACCTGGTCGCGCGCCGTGGTCGTGGTGACGGATCGCAACGAGTGGTCCGGCGATAGCGCCAAGGGCGGGATCAGAAAGCGGTGGTGGGTGCCGCTCATGCCGATCGACTTGCAATAGCCATCGACCTCCTCGAGCGTCAGCCGCTCGAAAACCATCTTGGTGCACACATTGTCGCTCAGCACCATCATTCCGGTGATCGCATCACGCAACGAGATCACGATGCCCGGCGTCAGATAGCGAAACATGCCGCTCGCCACCTCCTGGGCAAAACGAGCCTCGTAGGTGATCGGCTCCTCGAGATCGAGTCGGCCTTCATGAACGGCCCTGAGCGCCGCCATCATGATTGAGGTCTTGCGGGTACTCGCCGAAGGCGTTTCTTCATCAGCGCCACGCTCGATCGTTTCACCCGAGCGTAGATTGCGCACCATAAACCGCGTCACGAATGGCTGTGCATCGCAGATTGCATGAAGTTGTTCGGCCGCATCAGCCGTTGTCGTTACGATCGCCACGCTAATTCTCCAAACGCCATTTGAGTGTGACACCACCGCTTGCATTGTGGTCGAGCGCGGGGATGGCCGAGAGGAGACGACGCGTGTAGGGCTCCTTCGGGCTGTCGAAGATCGCGCCGCGATCGCCTTGCTCGACGATGCGGCCCTCCTGCATCACCACCACGCGGTCAGCCACCTGCTCGACCACGCCAAGATCGTGGCTGATGAAAAGGCAGGAAAAGCCGTAGCGTTTCTGCAGATCCGAGAAGAGGTCGAGCACCTGTGCACGGACGGTGACATCGAGGGCTGACACCGGCTCGTCGGCGATCAGGAATTTCGGCCGGCGCGCGATGGCGCGGGCAATGGCGACGCGCTGCCGCTGGCCGCCTGACAATTCATGCGGATAGCGGCTGGCATAGTCTTTCCCCAGGCCCACTTCCTCGAGCGTTTCGAGGGCCCGTCGTCGCTTGCCCTCGCCGTTCAGGTTCGGCACCAGACGCAAGGCCTCTTCGACAAGCGCGAGAATGGTCATGCGCGGATCAAGCGAGGAATAGGGGTCCTGGAACACCATCTGGCAATCCAGCCGGTAGTTCCTCCAATCTTCGTCGCGGGACCGGCCCTGGAATTTGATCGTTCCGCCGCTTTCCTTGACAAGGCCGGCGATCGTGCGGCCGAGCGTCGTCTTGCCCGAACCCGAGCCGCCGACGAGCGCCACCACCTCGCCTTCGTGGATATGGATGCTGACGCCATGCAGGGCCCGCTTTCCCCGCCCCTTTTTCAGGAACGACCGGCGGCCGGGATAATCGACGACGATGTTCTGCGCCGACACCATCGGCGCTTTGCTCTTGTCGATGGCACGCGTTTCACCGCGATAGGGAAGCGAGGAGAGGAGCTTGCATGTGTAGGGATGCTGTGGCGTCGCGAGGAGTTCGTCCGCTCTCCCCTGCTCTACAATCGCCCCCTTCTCCATGACGATGATGCGATCGGTATATCGAGCAACCATCGGCAGATCGTGGCTGATCAGGAGGACGGCCGTCCCTTCCGCAGTCGTCAAATCGACCATCAACTCCATCACGTCGCGCTGGATCACCGCATCCAGCGCCGTGGTCGGCTCGTCGGCGATCAGCAATGCCGGCTTCAGCAGCATGACGGAGGCCAGCATGATGCGCTGGCGCATGCCGCCGGAAAACTCATGCGGGTAGGAAGTGAGGGCGCCTTCAGGGTTGAGAATGCCGACGCGCTTCAGCATGTCGAGGATGCGCGCACGCCGCTCTGCCGGCGCCAGCTTCGTGTGCAACAAAAGCCCCTCCTCCAACTGACGGCCGATGGTCATGGATGGATTGAGGGACGTCATCGGTTCCTGGAATACGACACCAATCTCCAGGCCCCGCATAGCGCGAAGATCGCTGTTGCTCATTGAAAGCACGTCGCGGCCCTTGTAGCGCACCGTTCCGCCAGTCACGCGGACCGCCGCCGGCAGCAGCGATATCAGCGCGCGGGTCGCCAGCGTCTTGCCTGAGCCGCTCTCGCCGACAATGCCGACAATCTCGCCTGGCGCTATGTCGAAGCCGACGTCCTTGACGACGTGCAGGCCGGTCCCTGCAACCTCAAGCGAGAGACCGCAAACGTTCAAAAGCGTGTCGCCGGTCATTTCAGCCCCCTCATACGCGGATCCAGCTTGTCACGAAGGGCATCGCCCAGAAGATTGATGCCGAGCAGCGTCAGCGCGATGCAGAGGCCGGGAAATAGGCCGAGCCACACGGCCTGCTGGATGAAAGGGCGGCCAGCGGCCAGCATGTTGCCCCAAGTGGGCGCCGGTGGCGGCACGCCAAGACCCAGGAAACTCAGAGCGCTTTCCGAGAGAATGGCCCAACCGAACATCGACGTGGCAAGCACGGTGATCGGGGCAAGGCAATTGGGCAGGATGTGGCGGACCATCGTGAAAAGCTCGCTGTTGCCCATCACCCTGGAGGCCTCGATGAACTCCCGCTCCCGCAACGACAGAACCGCGCCGCGCACCACCCGCGCCATGGACGGCGTGTAGGCAATGCCGAGTGCGAAGATGATGCCGTATTGATTGGCGCCGAATACAGCCAGCAGACCCAACGCCAGCAGAATGCCGGGGAATGCCAGTAGCGCATTGTTGATCGCCATGATGACGCCATCGACCCAGCCGCGAACATAGCCACTGACAACACCGATCAACGTGCCGAAGAAGGTCGCGAAACCGACGGTCAGCGTCCCGATCCATACACTGGCCCGCGCACCGACCATCAAGCGGCTGAGTACATCGCGCCCGAACTCGTCGGTCCCGAGCAGATGAGCGCCGCCGGGAGCAGCAAGCCTTACTGCAAAGCCGAGTTTCATCGGATCATACGGGGTCCAGAACAGACCAACTGCGGCGGTGATCAGCAGGCTGGCAATCAAAATGCTGCCGATGAGGCCGTTGAAAGTGAACTTTTTCATTCGGCAACCACCCGCGGATCGAAGAAGGGATAGAGGAGATCGACCACCAGATTGACCAGAACATAGGATAGCGCCACGAACAGCAGGCACCCCTGGATGACCGGGTAATCACGGGCAAAAATGCTATCGACCATCAGACGGCCAAGACCCGGAATGGTGAAGACGGTTTCGATCACCGCGATGCCGCCAAGCAGATTGCCGAGGATCAGGCCGATAACCGTCCATGTAGGGCCAAACGCGTTCTTGAAGGCATGGCGCCAGAGGACCGCGCTTTCCGAAAGGCCTTTCGCCCGCGCATGCGTAATGTAATCCAGGCGCAGAACTTCCAATGTCGAAGCACGCGCCATGCGGATCAGAACGCCCATTTCATGGATCACCAGTGTCATGATCGGCAGGACCAGATACAGCATTCCGCCGGCTATGTTGTCGCCGACCGAGACATAACCGAGAACCGGCAACCAGCCGAGCTTCAGGCCGAAAAACAGCAGCAGCAGGAGGCCAAGCCAAAAAGTCGGAATGGAAAGCAGTACTGTTGCCGTGCCCACCAGAGCCAGGTCCGTCAGACTGTTCTGTCTCCACGCCGCGATCACGCCGGCGGGCACTGCGATGACGCTCGCCAGCAATACGGCAATGACGACAATCTCGGCACTGACCATAAAGCGGGAAGCGACAAGCGGTAGCACCGCCTCGCCATTGACAATGGAACGGCCGAAATCACCCTGCAGAACATTCCCGGTCCAGATGACGAATTGCTGAATCATCGATTTGTCGAGCCCAAGCTCGATGCGCATCGCCGCCACCTGGTCAGGCTGTGCCATGTCACCCAGCATCAGGGCGGCGGGATCGCCGGGGATCAGTCGGATAAGTGCGAAAACAGTGACGGCCACAAGGGCGATCGTCGGCAATGCCATCAACAGGCGGTTAAGAATGAAGCGTATCATGTGTTCCCCACGATTGGCGGCAGAGCCTACGCCGCCATCGGTTTCGTTAGGGGAGACTATGACGGAATGAAAAAATCTCCGCAATATTATGCGTAACCGTCATAGGTTTATGCAGAATGATAGGCTGACAGAAACGGTGCGCCTCACAAGTCCTGGCGGAGCAAGGGTCTGATTCATATGTCTTTTTGCGACAGCTTGATCTGCCGTTTCAATGCGTCGCTGAGGGCTTGAGCTGCAATCGACAGTGGAACACCTGCAGCACGTGCAAGCCCGAACTGCTGACGTGCATGCGGAATGAACGGGCGATGCACGACGGGGAGATGGCGATAGAGATTTGCGTAGAAGCTGCTGATAATGGTGACACCGAGGCCGTGGGCGACATAGGAACAAGCAGAACTGTTCGTATGGGTTTCGATCTTGACGATCTGTTTCACGCCTGCCTGTTTGAAGCTCTGATCGAGCGCCATACGATTGGGCCTTTGTCGGCCGATCAGAATCAGCGGTATGTCGCGCAGGTCTTTGGCGGAAATCTCCGCCAGTTCTGCCAGCCGGTGATCTCTCGGGATGACGCAGACGCTTTCCCCGCTCGCCACCTGCTCGACTTCAATGCCGAGGCCGATTTCCCCTTCCATACGCAGGAAGCCGATATCGAGCACACGCTCCTCGACCAGCTTGTTGATGGCGATGGTCGTGTCGAAAAACGTCTCGATCCGGACGCTGGGGAAATCCCGCACGTAATCCACCAGCATGGCCGGCGCGAAGTTCTCCCACATGCTGCTTGGCAGACCGATCCGCACGATTTCCGGCCCCGCAGCGCCGCTGCGAAGATCTTGGGCATGCCCGGACATCCGGTCCACGGCCAAGAGGATATTCTCTGCATCCCGGGCCAGAATGGCCGCCTCGGGGGTAGGGATCAGCCGTCCCTTGTCGCGCACAAAAAGTGCGATGGACAAGTCCGCCTCGAGTTGCTGCAAGAGCCGGCTTACCCCCGACTGGCTGAGGCCCATTGCTTTGGCCGTCGCAATGGTCGATCCGGTGGACATCAGCGTCCGCAAGACCTCGAGCTGTCTGATGTTCATCGTGAAGCATCCTCTGCACCGGCGGCCCAGCGCCACTCGGCGATGCTTTCCAGAAAGAGGCCTGCGGATTTGGCCAAGGGATACTTCTCACCGCTGACGAGGCAATAGGTCACCGGCACTTCCGGCGCCAATGGCACGAAACGCAGCGGCAGGGCCGCGTATTCGCGCGCGATGATGTCGCCCACCAGGGCGATCCCCAAACCATTGGCAGCCAGCGCACATGCACTGGCCACTGAATGTGCCTCGAGCAGCGGGCGCTGGCGTAGGCCGCCCTGATAGAAAAGTGCCTCCAGCTCGTGCCGAACAGGCCTCTCACGGTTGAGGACGATGAGGTCCTGCCCTTTAAGGTCCGATATTGTCAGAGCGCTCTGTTTTGCCAATGGATGATCGGCATGAAGAGCGCAGACGATGCGGGAGAAGAGCTGTTTCTCCTGCCGCAGTCCGGGCGTCGCCAGCGGCAGGCGAGCGAAGCCGATATCGGCCTCTCCATCCGCCACCATCCTCTCGATCGCCAGATAGCTGCCGGAAGCGAGCTCCACGCGCACCGGACCATGGGCGCCGAAGAAGGCCTTGATCATGTGGGGAAGCACGGTGGATGACAGGCTGGCCGGGAAGGCAAGGCGCAGCAGCATCTCGCGTGAACGACCGCTTTCCAACTCCACCGCCGCCGTTTTCAGCTCCCGCAACCGATCCGAAATAGCGCGGATATCCGGCCCGAGCTGCCGGCCTTCACGGGTCGGAGACAACCGGTTCTTGTCACGTTCGAACAGACGGACGCCGAGATAGTCTTCAAGCTGCTGCAGCAGCCGGCTGGCATTGGATTGTGAAATGCCGAGTTCCAGGGCGGCGGCGATCGTCGATCCCGTTGCCGCGATCGCGTCATAGGCCTCGATATGCTTGAGGCTGATGCCTGCGCTGACTGCCCTAACCATGTGATGACTTTCCTCGGTAGCCTTATTCGAGAACTGCATAAGATTGCAGCGCTGTCAAAAGCAGAACAATTTCCAGTCTCGACCGAAGACCATGGAAAGAGTTTCGTCAATGACCACCGTTCTGCAGCGCATCGCGGCCCAGCTTTCATCCCGAAAGCATTTCTCTGAAACTTCCATTGAACGGGCAATCGATGCCGTCGCCGATACTTTTGGCTGCATGATCGCCGGCGCTGGAGATCCGGCCGTCACCGGCGTAACCACGGCTTTCGCAAGCGAAATCGCAGGCGGAGGAACCGCCTGGCTCGTGGCCGGCGGCGGCGCGCCCACCTCCATTGCCGCGCTCGTCAATGGAACTGCAGCGCATGCACTGGATTTCGACGACAATTTCCATCCTGCCCGCGCCCATGCATCCGCGGTCCTCGTCCCTGCATTGCTGGCCACGGTTACAGCAGGTCGCCCGGTAAGCGGCGGCGCTTTTCTCGGAGCATATCTTGCAGGCCTGGACGCGCAGGCCGCCGTGGGTTTCGGCGTCAATCCCTCGCATTACAACAGGGGCTGGCATGGAACGGCGACGGTCGGCGCAATCGGCGCCGCTGCGGGCGTGGCTGAGTTGCTGGGCGCAGGCGAGGAGGAGACGGCGCAGGCGATGAGCCTTGCAGCGTCGCTCGCCTGCGGCCCCAAAGGTCAGTTCGGTACTCTGGCCAAGCCGCTTCATGCAGGCATTGCAGCCCGAAATGCGGTTGAGGCGGCGCGGCTCGCCATCGCTGGCATCAGAGGCCGGCTCGACATCCTGGAAAGGCCGCAGGGATTTCTGGATCTTTTTGGCGGAGACGACCCGCGGGCATGGACCGATCTGCGACCGGAGCCGGACCATATCATCGAAAGACGCGGCTTGGTCACCAAGCGACATCCATGCTGCGCATCGACCCACCGGGCAATCGATGCGCTGCTCGAGCTTAAACGAGACTATGGACTGACGGCGGACGACATCGTGTCGATCGACACCAAGGTCGGCGTCTCCGCCTTTCGCAACCTCGCCTATGCGGAGCCCGCAGACGAGATGCAGGCCCGCTTCTCGATGCAATACTGTCTGGCGACAGCCTTCCTGAAAGGATCCGTCAGCCTTGGCGATTTCACGCGTTCTGCCGTTTCGCGAGCGAATGTGAGGATGCTGGCAAAACGCATAACGATGGAATCCTATTCAGCCGACGAAGAAAGAGGAAATGAGCGGTTGCCGCATATTGTGACCGTGCGGCTGTCGGACGGGACGACGCTGCACCGACAACGTCTCCATGCAAAGGGTTCAGTGCAAGACCCGCTGAGCGCGCAGGAGCGCCGCGAAAAATTTGAAGACTGCCTGAAATGGGGAAATCGTCAACCGGGCTGCGATCTCTACGCGCGGCTCAGGAGATTGACTGAGGCCGCAGACCTGTGGACCGAGCTTGATATGGCGAACCACAGCCGGAAAGCTGAATTGCTTGCGGGACCACAGGCCATTTAACCCCTGTCAACCCTGGCTTTTCGAAAGAACACGCCTTCCTTCACTGCGCCCGCAGGACCTCGTTCCAGTGCGCGATCAGCCGCGCTCTCTTCACCTGGTCGAGATAGACCATCAACCCGGGGCTGACAGGCACTGACCGAAGTTGCGCGCCGAGCAGCTCCTGCAGCGTATTGGCGGTGTTCTCGCCGGCCACCTCGGGGCTGACAGCGGGGATCTGCAGCTCGCGCGCCATGATCGTCTGGCCCTCCTTCGACATGAAAAAGGCAAGGTAGCGACGCCCGAGCTCCGGCTCGGCGGCCGCCTGCGGCACCAGCCCGATCCGCGACATCACCACCGTATAGTCCTTTGGCAGCACGATCCCGACATCGGGATGCCGCGAAGCCCAGTCGGCGGCGTAGGAGCCGAGGATATTGTAGCCGAGCACGAAGCGCCCGTCGGCGATGCGTTCGAGGATCGCCGAGCTCGTCGAGTAAAGCTTGACGCCGGCCGCGCCCATCGCGCCGATCACCGACCAGATGTCGCCGAACTGCTCCTGGTCGCGGGCCATGAACAGAAAGCCGACACCGGACCGCTCGATATCGTAGGTGCTGATCCGGCCATAGACCGCATTGCCCTTGCGCTTCAGATAATCGACGAATTCCGCCCGCGAGCTTGGCACCGGCTCATGCGCGAAGCTCGGCTTGTGATAGACGAAGACCGCCGGCTCGAAGGTCAGCGCATAGGCGGTGTTGCGCCAATTCGCCCATTTCGGCCATGCGGCGCTCATAGGCAGATTGCTGACCTGCGCATAGCCGTCATTCGAAAGCTTCACCTGCAGGTCCATCGCCGAGGAGAAAGCAAAATCCGCAGTCTTCTTGCCGGCATCCGTCTCCCCGACGATCCGGTCATAGATTTCGCCGGTCAGCATATCCTCGTATCTGACGGCGACATCGGGATTGGCCTCCTGAAAACCCCGGATCATTGGCTGCGCCAGCGGCTCGTCGAGCGAGGAATAGACGGTCAGCACCGGCGCCTCGGCCTTGCCCGATTTCGCCGGATAGAAGGCCTGATCAGCCAGGGCAAAACCCGGCCAGAACGCCAGCAGTAAGATGAAAATACTCCGCATGCCGCAACAATGCCCGAGCGTGCGGATGGGAGCAAGGGCGCGCCGGAGCGGGACCCTCGATCAGGCCGGGCGCAACTCGATCACTAATGGTTTTCGATGCCAACCGGCAAGCTTTCACCAAGCCGTATATTTCGTTTCCGCCGACGCGCACCCTTGTTCACCACAAAGGATTAGCAATCGAGGCCATCCTTCACCCTTTTAGAGTATTGATGAAGATTGGCGACGATATAGGGTGCGCTACCGCGTCAAACCGTCGAAACCGCCCGAATTTCTATTTCGGGGGACGACTCTGCGCGACAAAAACTCTATAAAAAGCTGGGTTATTCTGGGAAGATCCATGGGAGGGGTCATGGAACGACGACTGAGCGCTATTCTCGCTGCGGATGTCGTCGGCTACAGCCGACTGATGGGCGTCGATGAGTCAGGCACGCTGCAGGCGCTGAACCGCCATCGCTGCGAGCTGGTCGATATCAGGATTTCGGACTACAAGGGCCGGATCGTCAAACTCACCGGCGACGGCATCCTTGCCGAGTTCCAGAGCGTGGTGAATGCGGTCGCCTGCGCCGCCGAAATCCAGCGCAGCATGTCGACCCGCAACGAGAACGTTCCTAAGGATGAGCGCGTCGAATTCCGTATCGGAATCAATCTCGGCGACGTTGTCGTCGAAAACGGCGACATCTTCGGCGACGGCGTCAATCTTGCCGCCAGACTCGAGCGTATCGCCGCGCCCGGCGGCATCGCCGTGTCGGCTTCGGTGCGCGATCAGGTCGGCTCGCGCCTCAATCTTGGCTTCGAATTTATCGGCGAACACATGCTCAAGAACATCCGGCAGCCCGTGCAGGTCTATACCGTCACCCTCACGCCGCCCTCTTCCGCCAGGCTCACCGCGCAGAACCGCAATACCTGCTTCATCGCGGTGTTGCCTTTCACCAATATGAGCGGCGACGCCGACCAGGATTATTTCTCCGATGGCATCACCGAAGACATCATCACCGATCTCTCCAAGATTTCCAGCCTGCACGTCGTGCCGCGCAATACGATCTTTACCTACAAGGGCATATCGGTGAAGTTGAAGCGGCTCGCCCAGGAACTCGGCGTGCGCTATGTGCTCGAAGGCAGTGTGCGCATCTTCGACAAGCGCGTGCGCATCTCTGGCCAGCTGATCGATACCGCCAACGGCGATCATCTCTGGGCCGAGCGCTACGACCGCGACCTCACCGACATCTTCGCCATCCAGGACGAGATCACCCATGCGATCGTCGGCCAGTTGAAGGTGCGCCTGCTGCCGGAAGAAAAGAAGGCGATCGCCAACGAGCCGACGGCCAATGTCGAGGCCTATACCTATTATCTCCGGGGCCGCCAGCTTTCCCACACCTGGACGAAATCCTATCTGCAGCTCGCCAGGCGCATGTTCTGCAAGGCAGTCGAGCTCGATCCGGATTATGCCCGCGCCTATGCCGGCATCGCCGATTGCGACGCCGCGATCCGCGACTGGGCGCCGGACGATGTGCCGCTGGGACGCATCCTCGAGATGAGCGCCCGCGCGCTCGCGCTCGATCCGGATCTTCCGGAGGCCCATGCCTCGCACGGCTTGGCCCTGCATCAGAGCGGCTACGACGATCGGGCTGCGGCGGCTTTCGAACGAGCCCTGACACTCGACCCGAACCTCTTCGAGGCGAATTTCCATTATGCCCGGTTCTTCTTCATGCACGGAAACTTTGCCGAATCCGTTCAATATTTCACCCGCGCCGCCGAAATCCGCCCTGACGACTATGTCTCGCCGATCCATCTGATGGCCGCCTACCATTCGCTCGGCCGCGGGGTGGACAGGGAAAACTGGGCGCGCCTCGGCTTGCTGCGCGCCGAACGTGCGCTCAATCTCAATCCGGAAAATTCCGGCCCCGCCCATCGCGGCGCGCTGGCGCTTGCCCATCTCGGCGATGTCAAACGTGCACGCGACTGGGCGGCGCGGGCGATCGCCATCGATCCCGACGATATTGTCGCCCAGTATAATCTCGCCTGCGTCTATTCCGTCCTCGGCGATGTCGACCAGGCGATCGACCTTTTGGAGAAGCTGCTGCCGCACAGCTCCGTCTACCATATCAAATGGTTCAACAATGATTCCGACCTCGACAACATCCGCGACGACCCGCGCTTCCAGAAGCTGCTCGCCGCCGCGATGACTCAGCGCGAGGAGATGGAGCGGGCGGGCAGCTGAGATCGGTCTCATCCGGCCCGTTCACCAATCTTCAAAATCGCTGTGACAACCCGTCTTCACCCCTGTAACGTCGCTTGAAAAACAGGGGAACATCCGTGCGCATCCTGCTCACTGAAGACAATATCGCGCTGGCCGACGGGCTCTCGGCGATCTTGCGCGGCACAGGCCATGCCGTCGATGTCGTCCATGACGGGGCCTCCGCCAATGCCGTCATCGCCGCGGAAAATTTCGATCTTGTCATTCTCGACCTCAATCTGCCCGAGATGGACGGGCTCGACGTGCTGCGCGCCATGCGCGCCCGGCAGAATCAGGCAGCCGTGCTGATCCTGACGGCGCGCGGCACACCGGAAGAACGGGTGAAGGGTCTCGATCTCGGCGCCGACGATTATTTGATCAAACCGTTCGATATTGCCGAATTCGAGGCCCGCGTACGGGTGCTGCTGCGCCGCCAGGCCGGGCTGCGTTCGGCAACGGTCAGCTTCGGCGGTATTTCTTTCGACCTCAATTCCCGCACCTTTTCATCAGGCGACACCCCTCTTGATATTCCCGCCCGAGAACTTGGCCTGCTCGAAATCCTGTTCATGCGGGCCGGCAAGGTCGTCGCCAAGGAGGCGATCATTCAGTCGCTGACGGCCTTCGATGATGACATTTCCGCAAACGCCATCGAACAATATGTCAGCCGGCTGAGAAAGCGCCTCTCGCCGCACGGCCTGACGGTCAAGACTGCCCGCGGCATCGGCTATTATCTCGACAAGCTGCCCGAGGCTTCATGAAATCCGCCTATTCTCTCAGGCGCCGGCTGCTCTTCTGGCTGCTCGTCTCCACGGCCGTCATCGGCATGCTGGCGCTTGCCGACACCTATCGCGAGGCTGTGCAGACTTCGAACATCGTCTCCGACCGTGTTCTCGCCGGCTCGGCGCTCGCTATCGCCGAACGCGTCGTCGTCGCCGAAGACGGCACGCTGCAGGTCGATATCCCTTATGTGGCGCTCGAAATGCTGACCTCGGCCGCGCAGGACCGTGTCTTCTACCGCGTCGACGGCCCACCGGGCCAATTCATCACCGGCTACCAGGCTCTGCCGGTCCTGCAGAAGACGCCGAGCGGTGCGGCCGCCTTCGCCGACGACACTTTTCGCGGCGAGCCGATCCGCATCGCCACGCTCGAACGTTCCGCCTCGACCGGCATCCGCTCGGTGCCCTTCGTCGTAACGGTCGCCGAAACCACGATCGCCCGCCGGCAGTTGACCCAGGCGATCCTCGTGCGCTCGGCATTGCGCCTCGCCGTCATGATCGCCGGAGCGGCGGTCATCGTCTGGATCTCGGTGACGATGGCGCTCCGTCCGCTCTACAAGCTCGGCGACGCGATCGGCGAGCGCAATCCCGACGATTTGCATCCGATCGAACAGACCGTTCCGAGCGAGGTCGAGCCGCTGGTCGATACGGTCAATTCCTTCATGGTCCGCCTGCAGTCGGCGCTCGATGCCCTGCGCAATTTCACCGGCAATGCCAGCCATCAGCTGCGCACGCCGCTGGCGATCATTCGCACCCAGCTTGCGCTTTCGGTCCGTGCCGGCTCGCTCGGTGAAGCCCAGGCGGCGGCGCTGAAGGGCGATCAGGCCGTCGCGCATGCCGAACGCATTCTTGCCCAGCTTCTGCTGATGGCGAAGATCGACGCAGCCACCGCCAAGGAGGCGCTGACCGCCTCCGCCATCGATCTCGCCGCCATCGCCCAGGAAATCACCGGCGAACAGATCCCGGCCGCTGCCGTCGCCGGCATCGATCTCGGCTTCGAGGGCGAGAGCCCGGCAATGATCCGCGCCGAGCCGCTGTTGATCGGCGAAATGCTGCGCAATCTTGCCGGCAATGCCATCGCCTATGCCGGAAAGGGGGCTGAAGTCACCGTCCGCGTCATCGCCGCCGCCGAGACGATCCGCCTCGAAGTCGAGGACAACGGCCCCGGTATTCCGCGCGAGAAGCTGGAGGCGGTGCGCCGCCGTTTTTCCCGCGGCAATGATTCCGCCGCGCCCGGCGCCGGCCTCGGCCTTCCCATCGTCGAGGAAATCGCCAATCTTTTCAATGCCGTCCTGATTTTGAAGCCCGGACCAAGCGGCAGCGGGCTGAAGGTGGCCGTCACCTTTGCCAAGGCGCCGTAAAAGCCATCGCCACGCCGGCCATTGCACCTTGCTT
The DNA here is from genome assembly GCF_003013335.1 of Rhizobium sp. H4. Lineage (NCBI taxonomy): Bacteria > Pseudomonadati > Pseudomonadota > Alphaproteobacteria > Hyphomicrobiales > Rhizobiaceae > Rhizobium > Rhizobium sp. H4. The sequence continues at coordinate 142,903 of NZ_PSOW01000005.1, read as the reverse complement.
TCTTTCGCTGCATTGCACAGACTGGTTTTGGGAACAGCAAGCCGCACGACGATGCGCGCCGGATAAAAAGAGAAATATGTCGATCAAAGCCAGCATCTACCACCTGACGCATTACATCTATGACAAGCCGGTCCGCCTCGGCCCCCAGATTATACGGTTGAAACCGGCCTCGCATTCGAAGACACGGGTGCTCAGCCACTCGCTGAAGGTCACGCCTTCCAACCATTTCGTCAATCTGCAGCAGGATCCCTACGGCAATTATCTCGCCCGCTACGTCTTTCCCGATCCGGTGACGGAGTTCAAGATCGAGGTCGATCTCGTCGCCGACATGACGGTCTACAACCCGTTCGACTTCTTCGTCGAAGAGGAAGCGACCAAGTGGCCCTTCGATTATCCTGAAACGATCCGCGAGGATCTGTCGATCTACATGACGCCCGAGCCAGCCGGCCCGCGCCTGAAGGCGTTGCTGCCGACGCTCGATTGGTCGCCGGGCCAGGCGACGATCGATATGGTCGTCGGTTTGAACGCCCGCCTGCAGCGCCAGATCGGCTATGTCATCCGCATGGAAGCCGGCGTGCAGACGCCGGAGGAGACGCTGGAAAGCGCCAAAGGCTCCTGCCGTGACACCAGCTGGCTGCTCGTCCAGATCCTTCGCCATCTCGGCCTTGCCGCCCGCTTCGTCTCCGGTTACCTCATCCAGCTGACCCCGGATCTGAAGGCGCTCGACGGCCCCTCCGGCACCGAAGTCGATTTCACCGATCTGCATGCCTGGGCGGAAGTTTATCTACCGGGCGCGGGCTGGGTCGGCCTCGACCCGACCTCCGGCCTCCTGACCGGCGAAAGCCACATCCCGCTGGCCGCCACGCCGCATTACCGCAATGCCGCGCCGATCTCCGGCGGTTACTTCGGCGAGGCCGGCACCGAATTCGCTTTCGACATGAAGGTCTCGCGCGTCGCCGAACACCCGCGCATCACCAAGCCCTTCTCCGATGAAAGCTGGGACGAGCTCAACGAGCTCGGCGAGAAGGTCGACCACGTCCTCGAAGCAGAGGACGTACACCTGACGATGGGCGGCGAGCCGACCTTCGTCTCGATCGACGATTTCCAGTCGGCCGAATGGAATACCGACGCTGTCGGCCCGACCAAGCGTGAAAAGGCCGACAGCCTGATCCGCCGGCTGCAGGAGCGCTTCGCCCCCGGTGGCTTCCTGCATTACGGCCAGGGAAAATGGTATCCGGGCGAAAGCCTGCCGCGCTGGACCTTCTCGCTCTACTGGCGCCGCGATGGCAAGCCGATCTGGCAGAACCTCGATCTGGTCGCCGCCGAAGGCAAGGATACCGGTGTTGCGGCCGAAGATGCCGAACAGCTGCTGACGGCGATTGCAAGAGAACTGGCGATCAAGCCCGACATGGTGCAGCCGGCCTTTGAGGATCCGGCCGACTGGATCATCAAGGAAGGCAATCTTCCCGAAAACGTCGATCCGACAAATTCGAAGCTGAAGGATCCCGAGGAACGCAACCGCATCGCCCGGGTCTTCGATCGTGGCCTCACCGTCCCCACAGGCTACATCCTTCCGGTCCAGGCATGGAACGCCAGGGCCGCTGAAAGCCGGGTCTGGGTCAGCGAGAAATGGCGCACCCGCCGCGGCAAAATCTTCCTTGTGCCGGGCGACAGCCCGATCGGCTACCGCCTGCCGCTCGGCGCTCTGCCCTATGTCCCCCCGGCACGCTATCCCTATATCCATCCCGCCGATCCGACGATCCCGCGCGAGCCGCTGCCCGACGTTTTCGTACCGGCCGGCCGCGCCATGCCGGAAGCCTCCTTCCAGGCCGGCGAGAGTAATCGCAGCCGGATCGAACAGACGCTTGAGATCGGCGGCGCGGTGCGCACCGCCATGTCGGTCGAGCCGCGCGACGGCAGGCTCTGCGTCTTCATGCCACCGGTCGAGCGCATCGAGGATTATCTCGAGCTGATCGCCGCGGCCGAAAACGCCGCCGCCGAACTCAAGCTCCCCGTCCATATTGAAGGTTATCCGCCACCGCAGGACGAGCGCATCAACGTCATCCGCGTCGCTCCCGATCCCGGCGTCATCGAGGTCAACATTCATCCGGCCTCGAACTGGAGGGAATGCGTCGACATCACCACGGCGGTCTACGAAGAGGCGCGCGCCACCCGGCTCGGCGCCGACAAGTTCATGATCGACGGCCGCCACACCGGCACCGGCGGCGGCAACCATGTCGTCGTCGGAGCAGCCAATCCGAACAACAGCCCCTTCCTGCGCCGTCCGGATCTGTTGAAGAGCGTCGTCCTCCACTGGCAGCGCCACCCCTCGCTCTCCTACCTCTTCTCAGGCATGTTCATTGGCCCGACCAGCCAGGCGCCGCGCATCGACGAAGCGCGCCACGACACCCTCTACGAGCTGGAGATCGCCATGGCGCAGATCGCGGCTCCCGGCCGTGGCCAGCCGCCGCTGCCCTGGCTCGTCGACCGGCTGTTCCGCAATCTGTTGACCGATGTCACCGGCAACACTCACCGCGCCGAGATCTGCATCGACAAGCTGTTTTCGCCCGACGGCCCGACCGGCAGGCTCGGCCTCATCGAGTTCCGCGGCTTCGAGATGCCGCCGAATGCACGCATGTCGCTTGCCCAGCAATTGCTGGTGCGCGCGCTGATCGCCCGCTTTTGGGTCAACCCGGTCGACGGCAAATTCGTTCGCTGGGGCACGACCCTGCACGACCGTTTCATGCTGCCGCATTTCGTCTGGGCCGATTTCCTCGACGTGCTCGCCGACCTTCGCGAAAACGGCTTCGACCTCAGCCCGGAATGGTTCAAGGCCCAGCTCGAATTCCGCTTCCCCTTCTGCGGCGAAGTCGAATACGAGGGCTCGAAGCTGGAACTGCGCCAGGCGCTCGAGCCTTGGCATGTCATGGGCGAGGAAGGCGCGGTCGGCGGCACCGTCCGCTATGTCGACTCCTCCGTCGAGCGCCTGCAGGTGCGGTTCGAGACCAGCAATACGAGCCGCTACACCGTGACTTGCAACGGCCGCACCCTGCCGCTGACGCCGACCGGCACGGCAGGCGTGTCGGTCGCTGGCGTCCGCTACAAGGCATGGCAGCCGGCTTCGGGTCTGCATCCGGTCCTGCCGGTCAACACGCCTTTGACTTTTGACATTTATGATACATGGTCGAAGCGTTCGATCGGCGGCTGCATCTATCATGTTGCCCATCCGGGCGGCCGGACCTATGACACCTTCCCGGTCAACGGCAACGAGGCGGAAGCAAGGCGGCTCGCCCGCTTCGAACCGTGGGGACATACGGCAGGCGGTTATATCCCGCGCGCCGAGACGGGTTCGCTTGAATTCCCGCTGACGCTGGATCTGCGGCGGCCCGTCGGAATTTGAGCCGGGGTTGGGATGTGAGTTTTGATGGGTAAAAGGCCTGCAGCGGAGCGCAGGGGCGAGGCAGAGGATCGCATCGGCAAGCATGCGGCCTTCGACTATGCGCCGCTTCCCGGCACTGCCGACGAGATGGTCGACAATAATGGCGTCGTCCGCCCCGTCTGGCAGCGTTTCCTCTCGCATCTCGGCGCAATGCCGGAAAAGGATCTCACCGAACGTTTCGCTCGCGCCGACCGCTATCTCAGGGATGCCGGCGTCTTCTACCGCGCCTATGGCAGCAAGGGCACCGGCGAGCGCGCCTGGCCGATCTCGCATATCCCGGTGCTGATCGATGAGCGCGAATGGCAGGCGCTGTCGGCGGGCCTCGTCCAGCGCGCCGATTTGTTGGAAGCGATCGTCGCCGATATCTATGGCGACAACCGGCTGGTGAAGGAAGGCGTCCTGCCGCCGGCGCTGATCGCCGCCAATCCCGAATTCCAGCGCCCGCTCTCCGGCATCAGACCGGCATCCGGCCACTATCTGCATTTCTGCGCTTTCGAGATCGGCCGCGGCCCTGACGGTAACTGGTGGGTTCTCGCCGACAGGACGCAGGCGCCGTCGGGCGCCGGTTTCGCGCTGGAAAGCCGCGTCGCCACCACCCGTGCCTTCTCGGATATCTACGCCGAAACCCCGGTCCACCGCCTCGCCTCCTTCTTCGGCGCCTTCCGAGATGCGCTGCAGGGCATGAAACATTCCGGCGACGACCGCATCGCTGTGCTGACACCGGGCCCGGCCAACGAGACCTATTACGAACACGCTTACATCGCCCGTTATCTCGGCTTCATGCTGCTGGAGGGCGAGGATCTGACCGTGGTCAAAGGCCGCGTCATGGTGCGCACCGTCGCCGGCCTGAAGCCGATCGGCGTGCTCTGGCGCCGTCTCGATTCCGCCTTCGCCGACCCGCTGGAATTAAACCAGAATTCGCATATCGGCACACCCGGCCTCGTCGAAGCCTTGCGCACCGAAAGCGTCACCATCGTCAATGCGCTCGGCACCGGCATTCTCGAAACCCGGGCGCTTCTGGCCTTCATGCCGATCATCTGCCGCCGTCTGCTCGGGCAGGATCTGCGGCTGCCCTCGATTGCGACCTGGTGGTGCGGCCAGGAGGAAGAACGCGAGCACGTCGCCAAGAATATCGAGAAGATGGTGATCGGCCCGGCCTATTCCCGGGCGCCCTTCTTCGACGACGACGGCGAATCCGTGCTCGGCTCGTCGCTGCGGGCGACCGCCAGGGATTCCATCACCGACTGGCTGAGTTCGGACGGCCCCAAGCTTGTGGGACAGGAGGTCGTCACACTCTCGACGACGCCCGCCTGGGTGGACGGCAAGCTGGTGCCGCGGCCGATGTCGCTGCGCGTCTTCGCTGCCCGCACCGCCAATGGCTGGCAAATCATGCCCGGCGGTTTTGCCCGCATCGGCTCCGGTGCCGATGTCGCGGCGATCGCCATGCAGTCTGGCGGCGCAGCCGCCGATGTCTGGATTGTCAGCGACAAGCCCGTCGAGCGTCACACGCTGCTGCCGGCCGAAGGCAGCTTCACCCGCAACATGCCGGGCAGCCTTCCGAGCCGGGCAGCCGACAACCTGTTCTGGCTCGGCCGCTACATCGAACGCGCCGAAGGGGCGTTGCGCATCTTGCGCGCCTGGCACTCGCGTTATGCCGAGGTCGCCGATCCGAGCCAGCCGCTGCTCGCTGATGTCTCCGCCTATCTCGCCGCCGTCGATATCGATACTGCCGAGGCAGTGCCGGAAACGCTGTTGCGCAACATCGACAGCGCGGTTTATTCGGCAAGCAACATTCGCGACCGTTTCTCGCCGGATGGCTGGCTGGCGCTCAACGATCTCGCCAAGACGGCCCGCCGTTTCCGCGTCACCGTCACTGCCGGCGACGACGCCAGCCACGCGATGACCATTCTTCTGCGCAAGCTCGCCGGTTTTGCCGGCCTCGTGCACGAGAACATGTACCGCTTCATGGGCTGGCGCTTCCTCTCGCTCGGCCGCTATATCGAGCGCGGCCTGCACATGACCCGCCTGCTCGGCCACATGTCCGGCCCGGAAGCGCCCGACGGCGCGCTCGACATGCTGCTCGAGATCGGCGACAGCGTCATGACCCACCGCCGTCGCTACAACGTCAATACGGCGCGGCTGACGGTTACCGATCTGCTGGCGCTCGATCCGCTCAACCCGCGCTCGGTGCTCTTCCAGGTGAACGAGATCCACCACGAGGTCGAGCAATTGCCGAATGCCCTGATCAACGGCCAGATGTCGCCCTTCTACCGCGAGGCGATGCGGCTTCATTCCGGCCTGGCGGTGATGACGCCGGAGGGCATGGGGCCTGAGGTCTATCAGCGGTTCGAACGCGAATTGGAGCAGCTTTCCGACCTGCTCGCCCAGACCTATCTCGGGTGACGGCAGTGCTTTACGACCTCTCGCTCCGCATGGGTTACAGCTACGACGTGCCGGCCTCCGGCGCTCGCCACATCATGCGCCTGATGCCGCTGTCGCTGACCAACCGGCAACGCCTGGTCGCCGGCTCGATCACGATTTCGCCGACGCCGGACGAGCAGTCGCATTTCGTCGATTTCTTTCAACACTCCGCCACCGCCTTCATGCTGCGCGCGCCGCACGAGGCGCTCGACATTCGCATGCAGGCCCGCGTGCAGGTCGAAAGCCAGCCGATCGCCGCCGATTTCTCGCCGCTGCTTGCCGATCTGCCCGAGGAAATAGCAGGCATCTGGTCGCTGGCGCCGGATTCGCCGCACCACTTTCTCGGCGAAAGCCCGCGCCTGATGCAGACGCGCGAGATCGCCGACTATGCACGAAGCTGCGCCAAGCCCGATCTGACGGCGATGCAGATCGCTCATGCGCTCTGCACCCGCATCAACAAGGATTTCACCTACGATCCCGACGCGACGACGGTCGATACCACGCCGCTCGAGGCTTTCAAGCTGAAGCGCGGCGTCTGCCAGGATTTTACCCACATCATGATCCTGGCGCTCCGAAGTCTCGGCATTCCGGCCGGTTACGTATCCGGTTTCCTGCGCACCATACCGCCGCCCGGCAAGGAACGGCTGGAAGGGGCCGATGCCATGCATGCCTGGGTCAGGATCTGGTGCGGCGAGACGATCGGCTGGATCGAGCTCGACCCGACCAACGACATATCAACCGGCACCGACCACATCGTCGTCGCCTATGGCCGCGATTATTCCGACGTCGTCCCCGTTATCGGCGTGTTGAAAAGCTATGGCGGCCAGCGCGCCGTCCAGGCGGTCGACGTGATCCCGCTGAAATAAGCCAATCCCAAAACTGGAAAAAACCGCCGATTCGTTAAAATTATATTGACGCCGTAAGGACGGCGTAAAGAACCAGCATGCGTTAATCACCTGACAGGGTTTCCAGTTGGGTGAACATGATGAGCACCTTCTTTTTGCATCCCTGCCTGCGACGCATGTTCAGCGATCGAGGCGGTAATTTCGGTATCATGACGGCGATTTTGGCGCCGGTTCTTCTCGGTGCCGCCGGCATGGCGGTCCACGTCGGCGATATGCTGCTCTCCAAGCAGCAACTGCAGGAAGCCGCCGACTCGGCGGCGCTTGCGACCGCCACCGCGCTGGCGAATGGCAAGATCCAGACCTCTGAGGCCGAGGCCTACGCGCGGAATTTCGTCGCCGGGCAAATGGCGAATTATCTGCAAAGCGGCGTCGATATTAAAAGCGCGACGGGCGTTAGCGTGCAGACAAACACATCGGGAAACTCGACATCCTACCAGGTAACGGTTTCGCCGAGTTTCGACCTGACAGTCAATCCGCTGATGCAGGCGGTCGGCTTCACCACGCAACACCTTTCGACATCAGGCACGACGATCGGCGGCGGCCATTCCCAGACCCAGGGCCAGGGCTCCATCTCGATGTATCTGGCGCTCGATAAATCAGGATCGATGGGAGAAGACACGGGGACCGTCAACGAGGAGGATCCCACGGAATCCTATACCTACCCCTGCAATCCTCACTATAACAAAAAGGGCAAGGAGGTCTGGGACACCTGCACCGGCAGCCGCGCAAACTACTATACAAAAATAGAAGCGCTGAAGATGGCCGCCGGCAATCTCTTCGTCCAGTTGAGCGGCGCCGATCCCAACGCCCAATACGTCCGCACCGGCGCGGTATCTTACGATATCGTTCAATACGCACCCAGCAGTCTCGCCTGGGGAACTATTGGTGTTTCGAGCTATGTCAATGCGCTTCAGGCGGGAGGCGGCACGAATTCCAGCGGCGCTATGAGCACCGCCTATTTGTCCCTGACGGCAAAGAATGCTGCGGGGAACGACGCCGAAGACTCCGCCCACAAGCTGAAGAGCGGGCAGATACCGCAGAAGTACATCGTCTTCATGACGGACGGCGACAATAACAACGACAGCAGCGGCGGCCGTTCATATGACACGCTGACCAAGGCGACATGCGACACTGCCAAGTCCAAGGGCATCGAGATCTATACGATCGGCTTCATGGCGCCCCCGGGCGGACAAGCGCTGCTGCAGTATTGCGCCTCAGATGCCTCGCACTATTTCCAGGCGGAAAAAATGGAAGACCTTTTCGCCGCATTCAAAGCGATCGGAGCGAAGGCGTCCACTCAAGTGACGCGCCTGACGAACTGACGATCCTGCCAACCGAGAGCCGACCAAAAGAGCCGCGCCGGAACAAACCGGCGCGGCCTTTCGCTATCGCTACCCCATCCATCTGTCGGGAAAAACGTTTGTATTCAATCCCTTTGAACCCCGTGAATATGAAGGTTTCGCAAATTTTTCGTTTGCCCAAATCCTTTGTTGCAAGTGCTTCCTAACGATGCATAAACTGTGGTCCGCGCAAGCGACAAATCGATTAAATCAGGCATAACACCCTGAAACCAAATTAAAATTGGCGAGATCTGACCATGAACACCGTTTCCAAGCCGGTTATCCCTTCTCCCGCTCCCCGCAGTTCAAGGCCGGAAATTCTCGCTGAAGAAATCATCGAACGTTTGACCTACCGCATCGGCAAGGACGCCAAGGTGGCAAAGCCGCATGACTGGTTGACGGCGACTATTCTGGTGGTGCGCGACCGCATCATCGACAAGTGGATGGCCTCCACCCGCGAGGTCTATGCGACGGGCGCCAAGCGCGTTTATTATCTATCTCTCGAATTCCTGATCGGCCGCCTGATGCGCGATGCCATCTCGAACCTCGGCCTGATGGAAGAGGTGCGCGATGCGCTCGCCTCGCTCGGCGTCGATGTCAATGTCATTGCCGGCCTCGAGCCGGATGCCGCTCTCGGCAATGGCGGCCTCGGGCGTCTCGCCGCCTGTTTCATGGAGAGCATGGCGACGGTCAACGTCCCGGCCTATGGCTACGGTATCCGCTATGTCCATGGCCTCTTTCGCCAGCAGCTGGCCGATGGTTGGCAGGTAGAACTGCCTGAAAACTGGCTTGCCCACGGCAACCCGTGGGAGTTCGAGCGCCGCGAGAGCTCTTATGAAATCGGCTTTGGCGGTTCCGTCGAATTCATCACCACCCATGACGACCAGCCGCGCTACGTCTGGAAGCCGGCCGAGCGCGTCATCGCCGCAGCCTTCGACACGCCGGCGGTCGGCTGGCGCGGCAAACGCGTCAACACGCTGCGCCTGTGGTCGGCGCAGCCGATCGACCCGATCCTCCTCGATGCCTTCAACGCCGGCGACCACATCGGCGCCCTGCGCGAAAGCAACAAGGCCGAAAGCCTGACCCGGGTTCTCTATCCCGCCGACGCAACGCCGGCGGGCCAGGAATTGCGCCTGCGCCAGGAGTTCTTCTTCTCCTCCGCTTCGCTGCAAGACATCCTGCGCCGCCACCTGCAGCAATATGACGATTTCACCTCGCTGCCTGATAAGGTGGCAATCCAGCTGAACGACACCCATCCGGCCGTCTCCGTCGCCGAACTCGTGCGTCTGCTCTGCGACGTGCACGGCATGGATTTCGAACAGGCCTGGGAGATCACCCGCCACACTTTCTCCTATACAAATCACACGCTTCTGCCCGAAGCGCTGGAAAGCTGGCCGGTGCCGCTGTTCGAGCGCCTGCTGCCGCGCCATATGCAAATCGTTTATGCGATCAACGCCAAGATCCTGCTTGATGTGCGCAAGACCAAGAACTTTTCCGACAGCGAAATCCGCTCGATCTCGCTGATCGAGGAAAGCGGCGAACGGCGCGTGCGCATGGGCAATCTCGCATTCATCGGCTCCCATTCTATCAACGGCGTCTCGGCGTTGCACACCGATCTGATGAAGGTCACGGTCTTTGCCGACCTGCACAAGCTCTATCCCGACCGCATCAACAACAAGACCAACGGCATCACGCCGCGCCGCTGGCTGCAGCAGTGCAATCCCGGCCTCACCGGCCTGATCCGCGAGGCAATCGGCGACGAGTTCCTCGATGATGCCGAAAAGCTGCGCCCGCTCGAGGCGCATGCTTCCGATCCGGGCTTTCAGCAGAAGTTCGCAGCGATAAAGCGGGCCAACAAGGTGGGGCTCTCCAATCTCGTCGCCAGCCGCATGGGCGTAAAGCTCGATCCGTCGGCCATGTTCGACATCCAGATCAAGCGCATCCACGAATATAAGCGCCAACTTCTGAACATCATCGAAGCCGTCGCGCTCTATGACCAGATCCGCTCGCATCCTGAAATGGACTGGGTGCCGCGCGTCAAACTCTTCGCCGGCAAGGCGGCGCCAAGCTACTACAACGCCAAGCTCATCATCAAGCTGATCAACGACGTCGCCCGCACCATCAACAACGATCCATCGGTGCGCGGCCTACTTAAGGTCGTCTTCGTGCCGAACTACAACGTCTCGCTCGCCGAGGTCATGGTTCCGGCCGCCGATCTCTCCGAGCAGATCTCGACCGCCGGCATGGAGGCATCCGGCACCGGCAACATGAAGTTCGGCCTCAACGGGGCGCTGACGATCGGCACGCTCGACGGCGCCAATGTCGAGATGCGCGACAATGTCGGCGAAGACAACATCGTCATCTTCGGCCTCAGGGCCGACGAGGTCGCCAAGGTCCGCAGCGACGGCCACAATCCCCGCGCCATCATCGAGGGCTCTCGCGAACTTTCGCAGGCGCTTGCCGCCATCGGCTCCGGCGTCTTCTCGCCCGACGACCGCAACCGCTATGCGGCGCTGATCGACGGCATCTATTCGCACGACTGGTTCATGGTCGCCGCCGATTTCGACGCCTATGCCCAGGCTCAGCGCGACGTCGACCAGATCTGGATCAATCAGTCCGCCTGGTACACCAAGACGATCAACAATACGGCGCGGATGGGCTGGTTCTCTTCCGACCGCACGATCAGGCAATATGCAGACGAAATCTGGAGAGCCGGATGAAAACGCCGAAAACACTCCCTGAAGTAAAGCTTTCCTGGGAAATTTCGGCAGATGAAATCAAGGCGATCCTGGCCGGCTCGCATTCCAATCCCTTTGCCGTTCTAGGCGTGCACCAGGCCGGCGACGCCTTGGTCGCCCGCTGCTTCATCCCGGGCGCCGAAGACGTGACCGCCATGACGCTCGACGGCGGCGTCATCGGCGAACTGAAGCAGCTGCATGCTGACGGCTTCTTCGCCGGCCCGGTCTCATTGACCAGGCTGCAGCCGGTGCGCTACCGCGCCCGGCGCGGCGATGCCGAATGGGCCGTCACCGACCCCTACAGCTTCGGGCCGGTGCTCGGGCCGATGGACGATTATTTCGCCCGCGAAGGCTCGCACCTGCGTCTGTTCGACAAGATGGGCGCCCACCTCATTCGCCACGACGGCGCCCAAGGCATACACTTCGCCGTCTGGGCCCCGAATGCGCAGCGCGTCTCGGTCGTTGGCGATTTCAACAATTGGGACGGTCGCCAGCACGTCATGCGGCTGCGCGCCGACAGCGGCATCTGGGAGATCTTTGCCCCTGATGTGCCGATCGGCGTCGCCTACAAATTCGAGATCCGCGGCCATGACGGCGTCTTGCTGCCGCTGAAAGCCGATCCGTTCGCCCGGCGTAGCGAGCTGAGGCCGAAGACCGCCTCGGTCGCCGCCGCCGAACTGGAGCAGGTTTGGGAGGACGAGGCCCATCTGAAGCATTGGCGCGAGACCGACAAGCGCCGCCAGCCGATCTCGATCTATGAAGTGCATGCCGCCTCCTGGCAGCGCCGGCAGGACGGCACCATGCTTTCCTGGGACGAGCTCGCCTCGAGCCTCATTCCCTATTGCGTCGACATGGGCTTCACCCATATCGAATTCCTGCCGATCACCGAGCATCCCTACGATCCCTCCTGGGGCTACCAGACGACCGGCCTCTACGCACCGACCGCCCGCTTCGGCGAGCCGGAGGGTTTTGCCCGTTTCGTCAACGGCTGCCACAAGGTCGGCATCGGCGTCATCCTCGACTGGGTGCCGGCGCATTTCCCGACCGACGAGCATGGCCTCGGCTGGTTCGACGGCACGGCGCTCTACGAGCACGAAGACCCGCGCAAGGGCTTCCATCCCGACTGGAACACGGCAATCTATAATTTCGGCCGCACCGAGGTCGTTTCCTATCTCGTCAACAACGCCCTCTATTGGGCCGAGAAGTTCCATCTCGACGGCCTGCGCGTCGATGCCGTCGCGTCGATGCTCTATCTCGATTATTCCCGCAAACACGGCGAATGGATCCCGAACGAATATGGCGGCAACGAGAACCTCGAAGCTGTCCGCTTTCTGCAGGACCTCAATATCCGCATCTATGGCCAGCATCCCAATGTCATGACCATCGCCGAGGAATCGACCTCATGGCCGAAGGTCTCGCAGCCCGTCCACGAAGGCGGCCTCGGCTTCGGCTTCAAGTGGAACATGGGCTTCATGCACGACACGCTGAGCTACATGAAACGCGATCCGGTACACCGCCGGCACCATCACAACGAGCTCACCTTCGGCCTGCTCTATGCCTATTCGGAAAATTTCGTCCTGCCGCTATCGCATGACGAGGTCGTCCATGGAAAAGGCTCGCTGATTGCCAAGATGCCGGGTGACGATTGGCAGAAATTCGCCAATCTGCGCGCTTATTACGCCTATATGTGGGGCTATCCCGGCAAAAAGCTGTTGTTCATGGGGCAGGAATTCGCCCAGTGGAGCGAATGGAGCGAGGCGAAGTCGCTCGACTGGAACCTGTTGCAATACCGTATGCATGAAGGCATGCGCCGTCTGGTGCGTGATCTGAATTTCACCTACCGCAGCAAGCCGGCGCTGCATGAGCGTGACTGCGAGGGCGACGGCTTCGAATGGCTGGTCGCCGACGACCGCGAGAATTCCGTCTTCGCCTGGCTGCGCAAGGCGCCGGGCCAGAAGCCGGTCGCCGTCATAACCAACTTCACGCCCGTCTATCGCGAGAATTATTCCATCCGCCTGCCCCTGGCGGGCCGCTGGCGGGAGATTCTGAATACCGATGCCGATATCTACGGCGGCAGCGGCAAGGGCAATGGCGGGCGCGTGCAGGCCGTCGATGCCGGCGGCAACATCACCTGCTCGATTACGCTGCCGCCTTTGGCAACGATCATGCTTGAACCTGAAAATTAAGACTGGTGGGAGGAGAAAATGGTAGAAAAGCGTATTCAGCCACTTGCCCGCGATGCAATGGCCTATGTTCTGGCGGGCGGCAGGGGGAGCCGTCTCAAGGAACTCACCGACCGGCGTGCCAAGCCCGCCGTCTATTTCGGCGGCAAGGCCCGCATCATCGATTTCGCCCTGTCTAATGCCCTGAATTCAGGCATCCGCCGCATCGGCGTCGCGACGCAATATAAGGCGCATTCGCTGATCCGCCATATGCAACGCGGCTGGAACTTCTTCCGCCCGGAGCGCAATGAGAGTTTCGACATCCTGCCGGCCAGCCAGCGCGTTTCGGAAACGCAATGGTATGAAGGCACCGCCGACGCCGTCTATCAGAACATCGACATCATCGAGGATTACGGTGTCGAATACATGGTCATTCTGGCGGGCGACCACGTCTACAAGATGGACTATGAGTGGATGCTGCAGCAGCACGTCGATTCCGGCGCCGACGTCACCATCGGCTGCCTGGAAGTGCCGCGCATGGAAGCGGTGGGCTTCGGCGTCATGCATGTCAACGAAAAGGACGAGATCATCGCCTTCGTCGAGAAGCCGGCCGATCCGCCGCCCATTCCCGACAAGCCGGATTTCGCTCTCGCCTCGATGGGCATCTATGTCTTCCACACCAAGTTCCTGCTCGATGCGCTGCGCCGCGACGCCGCCGACCCGAATTCGAGCCGCGATTTCGGTAAGGACATCATCCCCTATATTGTCCAGCACGGGAAGGCGGTCGCTCACCGCTTCGCCAAGTCCTGCGTCCGCTCCGATTTCGAGCATGAACCCTATTGGCGCGACGTCGGCACGATCGATGCCTATTGGCAGGCCAATATCGACCTGACGGCGATCGTGCCGGAGCTCGATATCTACGACAAGTCCTGGCCGATCTGGACCTATGCCGAGATCACCCCGCCGGCAAAATTCGTCCATGACGACGAGGATCGCCGCGGCTCGGCCACGTCTTCCGTCGTGTCGGGCGACTGCATCATCTCCGGCGCCAGCCTCAACAAGAGCTTGCTCTTCACCGGTGTCAGGGCCAACTCCTTCTCCAAGCTGGAAGGGGCGGTCATCCTGCCGAATGTGAAGATCGGACGCCGCGCGCAGCTCAAGAATGTGGTGATCGACCACGGCGTCGTCATTCCGGAAGGTCTTGTTGTCGGCGAGGATGCCGAACTCGACGCCAAACGCTTCCGGCGGACGGAAAGCGGCATTTGCCTGATCACGCAACCGATGATCGACAAGCTGGATATCTGACGTATGAAAGTTCTTTCGGTTTCGTCCGAAGTCTTCCCTTTGATCAAGACAGGGGGCCTGGCCGATGTGTCAGGCGCCCTGCCGATTGCCCTGAACGCCTTCGGGGTCGAAACCAAGACTCTCCTGCCCGGCTATCCCGCCGTCATGAAGGTCATTCGCGACCCTGTCGTCAGGCTCGAATTCGCTGACCTGCTCGGAGAAAAGGCGACCGTGCTCGAGGTCCAGCACGAGGGCCTCGATCTGCTCGTCCTCCATGCCCCGGCCTATTACGACAGGCCGGGCGGCCCCTATCTCGATCCGCTCGGCAAGGACTATCCGGACAATTGGCGCCGTTTCGCCGCCCTGTCGCTCGCCGCCTCCGAGATCGCCGCCGGTCTGCTGCCCGGCTGGCGGCCGGATCTGGTCCATTCGCACGATTGGCAAGCGGCGCTGACATCCGTCTACATGCGCTATTATCCGACGCCGGAACTGCCGAGCGTGCTGACGATCCACAACATCGCCTTCCAGGGCCAGTTCGGCTCCGAGATCTTTCCCGGCCTGCGCCTGCCCGATCATGCCTTTGCCATCGACGGCGTCGAATATTACGGCACGACCGGCTTTCTGAAGGGCGGCCTGCAAACCGCGCATGCGATCACCACTGTCAGCCCCACCTATGCCGATGAGATCCTGACGCCGGAATTCGGCATGGGACTCGAAGGCGTCATCGCCACCCGCATCGACGATCTGCACGGCATCGTCAACGGCATCGATACCGATATCTGGAACCCGGCAACCGATCCCGTCGTCCACACCCATTACGGCCCGACGACGCTGAAGAACCGCGACGAGAACCGCCGCTCGATCGCCGAGTTCTTCCATCTCGACAATGACGATGCCCCGATCTTCTGCGTCATCAGCCGTCTCACCTGGCAGAAGGGCATGGATATCGTCGCCAATGTCGCCGACGAAATCGTCGGCATGGGCGGCAAGCTCGTCGTGCTCGGTTCCGGTGAAGCCGCGCTGGAAGGCGCGCTGCTCGCATCCGCCAGCCGTCATCCCGGCCGCATCGGCGTCTCGATCGGCTATAACGAGCCGATGTCGCATCTGATGCAGGCCGGCTGTGACGCGATCATCATTCCCTCGCGCTTCGAGCCGTGCGGCCTGACCCAGCTTTACGCTCTGCGCTATGGCTGCGTGCCGATCGTCGCCCGCACAGGCGGGTTGAATGACACGGTGATCGATGCCAATCACGCCGCGCTTGCAGCGAAAGTGGCAACCGGCATACAATTCTCACCCGTGACGGAAACGGGCATGCTGCAGGCAATCCGCCGTGCAATGCACTTTTACGCGGACCGAAAACTCTGGACCCAATTGCAAAAGCAGGGCATGAAATCGGATGTCTCCTGGGAGAAGAGCGCCGAACGCTACGCTGCCCTCTATTCAAGCCTCGTCTCGAAAGGCATGTGACCTAAAATGATCAAGTCCGTACCCACCACGCCCTACCTGGACCAGAAGCCCGGCACGTCAGGCCTGCGCAAGAAGGTTCCGGTCTTCCAGCAGCCGAATTATGCGGAGAACTTCATCCAGTCGATCTTCGATTCGCTGGAAGGCTACCAGGGCAAGTGCCTCGTCATCGGCGGCGACGGACGCTATTACAATCGCGAAGTCATTCAGAAGGCGGTCAAGATGGCCGCCGCCAACGGCTTCGGCAAAGTGATGGTCGGCAAGGGCGGCATCCTGTCGACGCCGGCCGCCTCTCACATCATCCGCAAGTACAAGGCCTTCGGCGGCATCATTCTGTCTGCAAGCCACAATCCCGGCGGCCCGACCGAAGATTTCGGCATCAAATACAACATCAACAACGGCGGTCCGGCCCCGGAAAAGATCACCGACGCGATCTATGCCCGTTCTAAGACGATCGACAGCTACAAGACCGCCGATTTCGCCGACGTCAACCTCGATCGTATCGGCAAGGACGAACTTCCCGGCGGCATGATCCTCTCCGTCATCGACCCGGTCGAGGACTATGCCGCACTGATGGAGGAATTGTTCGATTTCGGCGCTATCCGCAATCTGATCAGCCTCGGCTTCCGCATCGCCTTCGATGGGATGAGTGCCGTCACCGGCCCCTATGCCAAGGAAATCTTCGAAAATCGCCTCGGCGCCCCCTCGGGCTCTGTGCGCAACTTCATGCCGCTGCCGGATTTCGGCGGTCATCATCCGGATCCGAACCCGGTTCATTGCAAAGAACTCTTCGATGAGATGATGAGCGACGACGCGCCTGATTTTGGCGCCGCTTCCGACGGCGACGGCGACCGCAACCTGATCATCGGCCGGGGCATCTTCGTCACTCCCTCCGACAGCCTGGCGATCCTCGCCGCCAACGCCAATCTCGCTCCCGGCTATTCCGGCGGCCTCGCTGGCATCGCCCGCTCGATGCCGACCTCAGGTGCGGCCGACCGTGTCGCCGAAAAGCGCGGCATCGGCATGTATGAGACGCCGACCGGCTGGAAGTTCTTCGGAAACCTGCTCGACGCCGGCATGGCGACGATTTGCGGCGAGGAAAGCTCCGGCACCGGATCGAGCCACGTCCGCGAAAAGGATGGCCTCTGGGCGGTGCTGCTGTGGTTGAATATTCTTGCCGTGCGCGGCGAGAGCGTCGCCGATGTCGTCACCCAGCACTGGCAGACCTACGGCCGCAACTATTATTCACGCCACGATTACGAAGGCCTCGACACCGATGCTGCGAACGGGCTTATGGACAACCTCCGCAGCCAGCTTTCCACCCTGCCCGGCAAGAGCTTCGGCAGCCTGAAGGTCGAGAAAGCCGACGATTTCGCCTATCACGATCCGGTCGACAAATCGGTGAGCGAGCACCAGGGCATCCGTATCCTCTTCGAGGGCGGCTCCCGTGTCGTCTTCCGTCTCTCCGGTACCGGCACGTCTGGCGCAACCTTGCGTGTCTATATCGAGCGTTACGAGCCGGATTCGACTCGCCACAACATCGAAACGCAGGAAGCGCTCGCCGATCTGATTACCGCCGCCGACAGCGTGGCCAGCATTCGGGAACGCACGGGACGCGACGCGCCAACCGTGATCACCTGATCCGGGGGAAACATGCGCGGGAACAATGCGGCGCAGGCCGGAGCAATCGTCTTCGAAACCGGCGTCGAATTTGCCGTGTGGTCGCATCATGCCGCACAGATCGAACTCTGCCTTTTCGAAGATGACGGCGCCAGAGAATTCGCGCGCCTGCCGATGGCGCGCGACAGCAACCACATCCATCGTCTCTTTGTCGACGGGCTGAAGGCAGGCGCGCGTTACGGCTATCGCGCCGACGGCATCTATGCGCCCGACAACGGCCTCTGGTTCGATCCTTCCAAATTGCTGATCGACCCCTACGCCAAGGAGATTGACCGACCGTTCCGCTACGATCCCCGCCTCGGCGTCTATGGCGAAGACAGCCAGGACCTGATGCCGAAGGCGATCGTCACCTCAGATACGCGCGCCGTCATCGCCAAGCCACTCTTCAAACCGGGCGGCTTCATTTACGAAGTAGCGGTGCGGCCCTTTACCATCCTCCATCCCGACATACCGGAGGCCCAGCGCGGCACCATCGCCGCCCTAGCCCATCCCTCCGTCGTCGCCCATCTGAAGCGGATCGGCGTCGATGCCGTCGAATTGATGCCGATCACCGCCTGGATCGACGAACGCCACCTGCCGCCGCTCGGCCTCACCAACGGCTGGGGCTACAATCCTGTCGCCTTCATGGCGCTCGATCCGCGGCTCGCCCCGGGCGGCATGGCGGAGCTGCGCGAGACCGTTGCCGCCCTGCATGCCGAGGGCATCGCCGTCATCCTCGACCTGGTCTTCAACCATACCGGCGAGAGCGATCGTTACGGCACGACGCTGTCGCTGCGCGGCCTCGACAACCTGCATTATTTCCGCCATGTCCAGAATTGCCCGGGCGAACTGGTCAACGATACGGGAACCGGCAACACGCTTGCCTGCGACCATCCTGAAGTTCGCCGTCTCGTCATCGACAGCCTGCGCCATTTCGTGCTCAATTCAGGCGTCGACGGTTTTCGTTTCGATCTCGCCCCGGTGCTCGGCCGAACCACGACAGGCTTCGAGCGCGATGGGGGAACACTTGCCGCCATTCTGGCCGACACCGTGCTTGCCGACCGGATCATGATCGCCGAACCCTGGGATATCGGCCCGGGCGGTTACCAGCTCGGCAACTTCCCGCCGCCCTTCCTCGAATGGAACGACCGCGTCCGCGACGACCTGCGCTGTTACTGGCGCGGCGACCAGTGGAAGACCGGCGCGCTGGCAACCGCGCTTGCCGGCTCTTCCGACATCTTCTCCCGTCACGACGGCAAAGCGACGCGCAGCGTCAATTTCCTTGCCGCCCATGACGGCTTCACGCTGATCGACCTCGTCTCCTATGCCGGGAAGCACAACGACGCCAATGGCGAGCACAATCGTGACGGTCACAATGAAAACCACTCCTGGAACAACGGCGTCGAAGGCGAAACGCTCTACCCCTCGATCCGCAAGCGCCGGATAAAGGATGTCATGGCGCTGATATCAACGCTCTTTGCCAGCCGCGGCAGCATTATGCTGACCGCCGGCGACGAAGGCGGACGCAGCCAGCGCGGCAACAACAATGCCTATTGCCAGGACAACGAAATCACCTGGCTCGACTGGAAGGCATTGGATGAGGATCTCATCGCCCATACCGCCTTCGTCGCCGGACTGCGCCGCCGCTTCACCGTCTTTTCAGAAACGGGTTTCCTGTCGGGAAATGGCGACGTCGAATGGATCTCGGTATCGGGCGAACCGATGACAGTCGCCGAATGGGAGACGCCGTCGCTCCCGACCCTTGGCATGCTGCTGGCAACCGGCGACCGCGCCTCAGGCGGCAGGCGGACCCGGCTCGCCGTGCTCTTCAATCGTTCCGAAAGCCGCGAGCTCTTTACGCTTCCGTTGGAAGGCGAAGCGTCCTGGCGTCAATTGACGCCGGCCGGTGCGAAGAAGGCCGGCCCCCGAGTCACCGTCGAGCCACGCTCCGTCGCCTTTTTCATAGAAAAATGACCGGCGCCTCCCATTGGCGCAAATCCTTGTCGCAATCGTCATAAATGCACGATAAGGCTTTGGCGCGGCGGGCTTATCTGACGAGGAAATGCATGGGCACGGAAATTTCACTCTCCGACGTGCGGGGATTGATCGGCATGGAAACGGGCCTGTCGGATTGGATCACCGTCGACCAGACGATGATCGACGCCTTTGCGGGGGCAACGGATGACCACCAGTTCATTCATGTCGATCCGGAGCGCGCCGCCGCCGAGAGCCCTTTCGGCGGCACTATCGCCCATGGCTTCCTGACACTGTCCCTGCTCTCGGCGATGAATTACAACTGCCTGCCCAAAGTGCGAGAGCAGACCATGGGCATCAATTACGGCTTCGATCGCGTCCGCTTCATGACGCCGGTCAAAAGCGGCGCCCGCGTGCGCGGCCGTTTCCTGCTCTCCGACGCCCGCTTCCGCGGCGGCGGCATGCTGATGACCACCTACGACGTCACCATCGAAATCGAAAACGAGAAGAAGCCGGCGCTGACGGCCAAGTGGATCACCATCATCCAGTTCGACCCGAAGGATCGTCCCGAGGACGTGTAAGCCCGGATGCGGCTATGATTCCGCGGAATTAAGAACCGCTTCAAGAGCGTGGCCGTCCGGATCGATGACGAAGGCGGCATAATAATGCTCGCCATAATGGGGTCGAAGACCGGGACCGCCATTGTCACGGCCGCCATGCGCGATTGCCGCGGCATGAAACGCATCGACCGCCGCACGGCTCAGGGCGGCAAAGGCCAGATGAAATCCGGGGCCGGCCGGGGGCTGGCCCTCTGGCCGATGTTTGATCGCCAGTTTGTCTCCGCCGCCGGGAAGGCCGTAGCCGACCGCCTGTCCCGTCTGGCCAGGCCTGATGTCATCCCAGACCCTGACATAGCCGAGCGCGCCGAGGGCGGCATCGTAAAATGCCGCCGACCGCTCTATATCGGAAACGCCGAGGAAGGCATGATGCAGCATTCGCCCTCCCTCGGATGGGCGCCCTATGCAGTCAGGATTGGTCCCGCTCAATGGCCGGCATCATGGGCCGCCTCGTTGAGCAGGCCAAAGACGAAGTCGGAAAATGACCGCCAGCATTCTACCCGGAACGTCTCTTCATCGGTGCGCAGAAGCACGATCTCGGCCTTGCCGAAAATGGTCCGCGAAGCGGCGCCGACCGGAAAGGCCGAAAGCGACAGGTCCTGCGGGCAGCCGGCCGCAAGCGTGAGCTCCGCGCCCGGTCCCGAAACGATGATTGCCACATTGCGGTGGGAAACGTCGGTCGCCGAATGCAGCGCGCCGGTGCTTGAACACGCCGCCATCAAATCGCCGCCCGCCTCGTCGATCAACAGCCACTCGTCCGGCCCAAGCCAGAGCGCCGATCGTGCACCGGCGCGGCCGGATGTTTTCGGCGTGGGCGGTACGGACAGGCCGAGAGCCAAAGAAAGTGCTGCGAGCGATTGCGCCGGCGCGCGTAGCGCCACGCGGGTCGCGGCCGGTGCGACCGTCAGGCGCACGGTGGCGGAGCCGCCGAGACGGCCGGCCAGCGCCGGTTTGCGAATTGCAACATCAGCCATGGATGCGGCCTCCTTCCTTGTCAAAGAACACCAGGTCCGTCACCTCGACGGCGATCGTCCGGTCCGGCATCGGCACGTAGAGCGTCTCTCCCATCCGCGCCCGGCCGCCAGCGACGAGCGCGAAGGCGATCGACCGGCCGCAGTTTTCCGACCAGTAGGCCGAGGTGACGTGGCCGAGCATCGTCATCGGCTTCGGCTCGTTCGGGTTCGCGACGACCTGCGCGCCTTCCTCAAGCACCAGCTTCGGATCCTTGGTGATAAGCCCGACAAGCTGCTTGCGTCCCTCCTTTACGAGGTCCGGCCGCTGCAGGCCGCGAATGCCGACGAAGTCCTTCTTCTTCTTCGAAACGGCCCAGGCAACACCCGCATCGTCGGGAGTAACCGTCCCGTCAGTATCCTGGCCGACGATGATGTAGCCCTTTTCGGCGCGCAGAACGTGCATCGTCTCGGTACCGTAGACGCAGGCGCCGAGCGGCTCGGCATTGGCCCAGACGGCTTCGAGCACCGACTGGCCATAATCGGCAGGCACGTTGATTTCGAAGCCGATTTCGCCGGTGAAGGAGACGCGGAAGAGCCGCGCCGGCACACCGCAGACCGTGCATTCGGCAACGCTCATATGCGGGAACGCCTCGTTTGAAAGGTCGACCCCTTCGACCAGCGGCTCGACGATCGCGCGCGCTTTCGGTCCCTGCACGGCAATGACGGCCCATTGCTCGGTGACCGACGTCAGCCATACCTTCAGGTCCGGGAATTCCGTCTGCAGGTAATCTTCCATGTGGTGAAGAACGCGCGGCGCTCCGCCGGTCGTCGTCGTGACATGGAAACGGTCCTCGGCCAGTCGCCCGACGACACCGTCGTCATAAACGAAGCCGTCTTCGCGGGTCATGATGCCGTAGCGGGCCTTGCCCGGCTTCAGCGTATCCCAGGCATTGGTGTAGATGAGGTTGAGGAACTTCGCCGCATCCGGCCCCACTACCTCGATCTTGCCAAGTGTCGAAGCGTCGAAAATACCGGCCGACTCTCGGGCTGTGCGGCATTCGCGCGCGACCGCCTGATGCATGTTCTCGCCGGCACGCGGATAGAACCAGGCGCGTTTCCAGTTGCCGACATCTTCAAAAACGGCGCCGTGGGCTTCTTCCCAGCCATGCAGCGGCGTCTTGCGCGTGGGATCGAACAACTCTCCGCGCGAATGGCCGACCAGCGTGCCGTAAGTGACCGGCGTGTAGGGGGCGCGGAAGGTGGTGAGACCGACCTGCGGAATTTCCTTGCCGAGCATTTCGGCGGCGATCGCCAGGCCATGCATGTTGGAAAGCTTGCCCTGGTCCGAGGCCATGCCGTTGGTCGTAAAGCGCTTGATGTGCTCGATCGAATGCATGCCCTCGCGCACGGCAAGGCGGATATCCTTGGCACAGACATCGTGCTGGAAGTCGATGAAAGCCTTGGCGTTGGTTTTCGGCCCGGCGCCTTCGGCGGCACCGATCATGCCGCCTGTCCATTCAAACGCCTGCTCGGCCGACATTGCGATCTTCTCGCCGCTGCTTCCGCCGGTGGCCTGCGCCATCAGCTCGCCGGCGGCAAGCGATTCCTCGATCGTCTGCTGCAGGTCGTCGGTGCCGTTGCAGGCGCCGACCGACAGGCAGTCCTGCGCGTAGGAGCCGGGCAGGAAACGCTGGCTCTCAGCGTCGAAGGCCACTTTGCCGCGCGACTGCGAGAGCAGATGCACGGACGGTGTCCAGCCGGCCGAAACCAGCAGCGCATCGACGGCGATCTTGCGCGGCGAACCGCCGCCGTTGCGTGCCACCGTCATCGACGAGATGCGCAGCCGCCCGGCGGTATTGATGACCGACTGGCCAGCCAGCACGTCGATGCCGAGCGCACGTGCCTCCGCCAATACCGCCGCACCCGGCGCCTGCCGGCAATCGACGATCGCAGCGATCGAGACACCTGCTCGTTTCAGATCGAAGGCCGCTTCATAGGCGGAGTCATGCGCCGTGTAGATGCCGACATTCTTGCCGACGGCGACGCCGTAATGGTTGAGATAGGTCCGCGCCGCCGAGGCCAGCATGATGCCCGGCCGGTCGTTGTTCGGAAACACCATGTGCCGTTCGATCGCGCCGTTGGCGAGGATCACCCGCTTGGCGCGGACCTGCCAGAGCCGTTCGCGCGGCAGATCATGGGGGGGATTGGCGAGATGGTCGGTGACGCGCTCTGCAAGGCCGACGAAATTGTGGTTGTAGTAGCCGAAAGCCGTCGTGCGCAGCAGCACTTGGACATTGTCCATCGCCTTCAGCTGCGCCACGGTCTTCTGCGCCCAGGTGAAGCCGTCCTGCCCGTCGATCTTGGCGCCGGCATCATAGCGCAGCGCACCGCCCGCTTCCGGCTGCTCGTCGCAGAGGATCACCTTGACGCCGGTCCGGGCCGCGGCCAGCGCCGCCGAAAGCCCGGCAACGCCGCCGCCGACCACCAGCACGTCGCAATGCGCGTAACGGCTGGCATAATGGTCCGGATCGCCTTCCGTCGGCGCAACACCGAGGCCGGCGGCGCGACGGATGAGCGGTTCATAGACGTGCTTCCAGGCGGCACGCGGCCACATGAAGGTCTTGTAGTAGAAGCCGGCCGCAAAGAACGGCGACATCAGATTGTTGATCGCCCCGACATCGCGGGCAAGCGAGGGCCAGCGATTCTGCGAGCTGACGATCATGCCGTCGAAGACTTCCTGCACAGTGGCGCGCACGTTCGGCTGCTTGCGTGCTGCATCCCGAGCGACGTCGATCAGGGCGTTCGGTTCCTCCGCGCCGGCTGAAAGAATGCCGCGCGGCCGGTGATATTTGAACGAACGTCCCAGAAGATGCACGCCGTGGGCGATCAGCGCCGAGGCGACGCTATCGCCTTCGAGCCCCGTGTAGCTCTTGCCGTCGAAGCTGAAGCGCGCGGTTTTGGCCGGCGTCAGGCGCCCCTTGCCGGCGATACGGTTGACGCCGCTCATTGCGCCTCTCCTTCCAGGGCTTCATATGTCTCGACAGGCGCGTGCTTCTCGGCAGCAGCGCCGACCACGGGCTTTGGCTCACCGGCCTTATAGGTCATGAGGAACTTGTCGCTCACCGTGTCGCGGACTGCATTGAAGAACCGTCCGCAGCCATGGATGTGCCGCCAGCGTTCGAATATCAGCCCCTTCGGATTGTCGCGCAGAAAGAAATAGGCTTCGAATTCCTCGTCCGAGATCGAGGCAATATCGGCGGGCCGCGCAATATGCGCGTCACCCGCGCCGCGGAATTCGAGCTCGGAGCGCTCTTCCTGGCAGTAAGGGCAATGGATCAGCAGCATGTAGGATTTCCTTCTCCTCCTCTTCTCCCCAGCGGGGAGAAGATGCCTGAAAGACGGATGAGGGGGTGAGCGACGAAAGGAGCGAGCGTTAGCACGAAAACACCCATCGTCAGTGCGCCACCGCCGCCGCAGCAGCCTCGTCAATCAGTCGGCCGCTGCGGAAACGCTCCAACGTCAGGCCGGCGTTGAACTTGTGCGGTTCGTCGCGGGCGATCAGATGGGCGAAGAGATTGGCCGAACCCGGCGTCGCCTTGAAACCGCCGGTGCCCCAGCCGCAATTGACGTAAAGACCCGGAACCGGCGTCTTCGACTGGATCGCCGAACGATCCGGCGTATTGTCGACGATGCCGCCCCATTGGCGCATCATCTTGACGCGCCGGAACATCGGGAAGAGTTCGCAGATGGCATCGAGCGTATGGGTGATGATCTGCAGCCCGCCGGTCTGTGAGTAGGAATTATACTGGTCGGTGCCGGCGCCGATGACGAGCTCTCCCTTGTCGGACTGGGAGATATAGGCGTGCACGGTGTTCGACATGACAACGCAGGGGAAGATCGGCTTCAGCGGCTCGGAAACCAGCGCCTGCAGCGGGCTCGACTGCAGCGGCACCCGTACATCGGCCATCTTCATGATCGTCGTCGTGTGGCCGGCCGCCGACACGCCGATCTTTCTGGCGCCGATGAAACCGCGCGTCGTCTCAACGCCGGTCACGCGCCCATCGGGCGCACGGCGGATGCCGGTCACTTCGCAATTCTGGATGATGTGGACACCGCGGTCCGATGCTGCGCGCGCATAACCCCAGGCAACCGCATCATGCCGCGCCGTGCCGCCGCGCCGTTGCAGTGCCGCACCGTTGATCGGGTAACGGGCGCTGGCGGAGATATCGAGCGGCGGACAATAGGCCTTCGCCTGTTCCGGCGTCAGCCATTCATTGTCGATGCCGTAGAGCCGGTTGGCATGGATATGCCGTTTGAAGGACTGCTGGTCGTGAATATTGTGCGAGAGCATCATCACGCCGCGCGGCGAATACATCACATTGTAATTGAGCTCCTGCGAAAGCCCCTCCCAGAGCTTCATCGAATGCTCGTAAATGTGCATGCTCTCTTCATAGAGATAGTTCGAGCGGATGATGGTGGTGTTGCGGCCGGTATTGCCGCCGCCGAGCCAACCCTTTTCGATCACCGCCACATTGGTGATGCCATGCTCCTTGGCGAGATAATAGGCGGCGCCCAGGCCGTGCCCGCCGGCGCCGATGATGACGACGTCGTATTCGGCGCGCGGTTCCGGCGACGTCCATTGCTTCTCCCAGCCTCTGTGGCCACGAAGGGCCTCTCGCGCCACGGCAAAAACCGAATATTTCCGCATCCGCCTTCTTCTCCTTCGGGCAAGGCCATTCTCCGTGCCCATACAAATCGCAAATCCAAATGCGGCACAACGGCTCTTTTGCGACGCGCGAGAGCTTTGGTTTTGACACTGAGCGACATGATGTCGAAAAGCGCCCTGCCTCCAGGACACGCGCTCCGTTTCCTCTGGAGTTGGCACAACCAGCAATCGATCGGCCGCCGGCTAGCCCTCACCCAAGAGGGCGAGAAGACAAGCAGTTACTAAAATGTTAACTCTCCCCCTGTTTCCAGGGTTCTTGTATCATGTGGGGTCGGCGTCCATTCTTCCACGCGCTTCTCATCGCGTTTTGCAGCGCCCAGGCGTCGCCCGCCGCCGAGCCGGTTGGTCAGGCTGTCCTCATTAAGACCGAGGTCACCGGACAGGCCGGACCGATTGCGGTCAATACCAGCGTTCACCGCGACGAGCGTATCCGAACATCGCCATCCGGGCTTGGCCAGTTTCTGTTTCGTGACGGCACCAAACTTGCGGTCGGCTGGGGCTCCTCTGTCGTCATCGACAAATATGTCTTCGACGACACGCAATCGGTTAGAAAGCTCACCATCAAAGCCGCCAAGGGGACCTTCCGCTGGGTCAGCGGCAATTCCAAATCGTCAGCCTATCAGATCCTGACTCCGGCCGGAACAATCGGCGTGCGCGGCACCGCATTCGATTTCTATGTCGGCCCGGACGGCACCACCGCCGTCGTACTCCTGAACGGCGCGGCCAGCTTTTGCGGCCCCGGCGGCTGTCGCCAGCTGCAGCAACGCTGCGATTGCGTTGTCGCCAAACCGAATGGCGATATGACGCCGGCCCGCCGGGTCGATCCCAGCGTTCTCGATACGCTTGGAAATCTCCGTGCCCTCCCCTTCCTCTCCGGCAACCAGCGGCTTGCCGGCGGCATCGGTATGCTCGGCGGCTGCAATATGGCCTCCGTTATGCCGGAAAGAAAAGACAGAACACGGCCTCCGCCGGCAGTTGCACCTGCTCCGCAGAGGCAGGATCCGCCACAGAGACAGGCCGAGCCGCAAAAAGAGCGACCGAACAAGCCCGATAAGCCTCATCACGACAGGCCGCACCACGACAAGCCACATCACGACCGGCCGCACTATGATAAGCCCCACCATAACAAGCCGGATAGACCCGACAAGCATGAGGGCCATGGGCGCCATGACGATGACGGAAAGCCCGGAAATCACGGTTTGGATCATCGGGAGCACGGGCGCCACCATGATGGAGATCGCGATCATAAGAATGATCGAAACCACGACAGAAATCGGGATTTCAAGCGCGGCCGGTGAGGCTGTTTTCGGGATCTTCGCAAATCAAGGCGTCGGCACCGCTATATCCGCCTCGCAATGAGGTAGTACGTCAACGAGCATTGCAGGGCGGCGAGGACTGCCGGCGTGTCGGGTAGTGAAGGTGATATCCTTCCCAAGAAGGGCACTCCGAAAATCGCTTTTACTTTTCGGTATCGGCAGCCCTCTTTTCGATCCCCGCAGCCAATTCCCGAAAATGGTCGGTCCTGCTGGGTATCCGCCGATAGAATTCCACCAAACCGCCCACCACGTCATCCGCCCTGAGCTTTGCCGTATCCATAAGTTTGCGGGTATTCCTTGAATGCGAATGCAGGGCCTGCACCAATTGCCGGTGAACGGCATTGAGCGCGGCGAATTCCCGGGATGCCGCCACCTGCTCATTGCCGAGGACGGCAAGGATCTTGGTGCGGCTGCTCTTTCCCTTCAGTGGAATGGCGCCGGCGTCGATCAGCGCCATTCCATCCACTGAACGTGCAGTACTGTCGGAGATGAGGATATCGAAGCCTACTTCTTTGCACGACGACTCGATGCGGGCCGCGACGTTGACGGCATCTCCAACCGCCGAATAGTTGAAGCGTGTCTTGGCGCCCATATTGCCGACGCAGGCAACGCCGGTATGGATGCCGATGCCGATGTCGACCTGCTGATCGGGACCGAAGCCGAAGGCGTCGCCGGCGTTCAGTTCGGCGAGTGTCTCGCGCATGGCCAGGGCAGTGCGAACCGCCTTGGTTTCATGATCGGCAACATCAACCGGCGCGTTCCAGAACGCCATGATCGAATCGCCGATAAACTTGTCGAGTGTGCCTTCATTGGCCACGACATGACGGCTCAGCGCGTCGAGCAATGTGTTCAGGAAGGCGACGACATCCGTCGGCGCCAGCCGTTCACTCATCTCTGTGAAGTTCCTGACGTCGACGAACATGACCGTCAGCTCGCGGTCGTCGCCACCGAGGCGCAATGCATCGCGGTTATGCTCGATGCGATGGAGCAGCGACGGAGACAGATAATGGCCGAAGGCGCGTCGCACCTCGCGCCTTTCCCGATCGATCACGAGAATGCGGAACGAGGTCGCGGCAAAATGGGTGATCGATCCGCTGACGATCGGAGCCAGCGGATCGAGGAGAAGCCCTGCATAGAGAAAGGAGAGCCAGGAGGCCACGAGCGCCATTGC
This sequence comes from Rhizobium sp. H4, assembly GCF_003013335.1. Classification (NCBI taxonomy): domain Bacteria; kingdom Pseudomonadati; phylum Pseudomonadota; class Alphaproteobacteria; order Hyphomicrobiales; family Rhizobiaceae; genus Rhizobium; species Rhizobium sp. H4. Next base: position 114,734 of record NZ_PSOW01000005.1, on the reverse strand, counting down.
GGTAATAAGCAGGCCGCAGACCAGTGCGACCGCGGGACTGACGAAGGTCGTGACCACGACGAGCAGGCATCCGAGCACCGCGATCGTAAGGATTTCCAGCCCATCCGCCCAATCGGGCCGCGACAGGAAACGGCCGGAGAGAATCTGCTCGACGGCCTGCGCATGCATCGAAACACCGGGAACATTCTCACCGAGCGCCGTGACGCGGATGTCCTGCAGGCCTGCCGCCGAGGTGCCGATGAAGACGATGCTGCCGCCAATGGCGGCAGAGACCTCGGAAGAGGCGCCTTCGGCGGCGAGCACCCGGCGGACGGATATATAGCGCTCAGCCCGGTCGGGGCTGACATAGAGCCAGAATTCACCCGCCGCCGTCAGCGGCACGACGAAATCGCCGATCTTTGCCGATGTCATTACGCCGGCACGATCGGGGGCGCCGGCCAATACATAGGTGGAAGCGCCCTGCGCGACGCGTAGCGCCTCGACCGCGAGGTTGGGGTAGAGCTGCACACCATCGGTCAGGAACAACGGCACCGTCCGCACCACCGGCGAAGGATTGCCGGGATTGAGGCTGATGTGGCCGAGCCCTGCCGCGTTGGCTTCCAATTGTGGTCTGAGCGGCGTCGATGCGGTAAGATGAGGCGGCGCCGAGACAGGGCTTTCGCCGGTGAAAGCAAAGCCCGCCTTGACAGGCGGCCGGTAACTGCCCTCGTTGGAAAGCCCGAAGCCGAGCACGACAGGCTTGCCAGAGATTGCCTGGGCAAATATCTCGTCATTGTCAGGAAGTTTCTCGGCCAGGGACGCATCGACCCCGGTGACCTCGCGCACGACATTACGCGGCGACAGCCGATCCGGCTCAGAAAAGAGAATGTCGAATGCAATGGCCGCAGCGCCCATCTCCGAAAGCCGGTTCACCAGCAGGGCCAACCGGTCTCGTGGCCAAGGCCATTGGCCGAATTCGCGCAGCGACGCCTCGTCAATATCAATCACACGGACCGGCATCGGCTCGAAGGTTCTCGGAAGCAGACGCTGATATTCGTCGAAGGTCACGCCACGGATCAGCTTGAAAATCCCGGGATCGTCTGCCCGCAGCATCGTCAGCGCGACCACGATCACCAGGCCGATAATGACACCGATTTGCTGCACGCGAGTCATCATCTCAACCGGCGTTCCCTCCCATGGCCGATCGCGCGGCCACACACCTGCCGGCCGACAGGCTACGCCGCTTTCTGTCCGAACACCATTCGCACATACGCTCCGGACGGTTCTTTTCGCTTCCGCGCCCTCCGCTTTCCATCGATCAGCGCAACAACGCCGTCAGTTCGGCCACGCCTTTGCTTCAACGACATGGCTTCGATCTTGCCCCGGGCGCGGCGAAATGATCTTGTACCGGTCGAAGCGCGAATGCTTTTCAAATAAGAGAGTGGGGGCTCCCGTGATTTCCGAAACCGCCGTGCGCCGCAGCGGCTATTGGCTGATCGTCGTCGTGCTGGCGATGCTTGCAGGACTGCCGCTTGCCGTCTGGCTCGACATCAGCGATCTCTCCGGAAATACCCTCAGACGCCAGGCGCGCGACATGAGCTCGCTGATATCGAGCATCCGCTCCTACTATTCCGCCAATGTCGTAGGACGCGTCCTGGCCGCCCATGCCAGCGGCACAACGGCGGGCACGGTCGTTTCACACAACTACGCCAATATACCAGGCGCCATTCCGCTGCCGGCGACACTCTCGCTGGAACTCGGCGACGTCATCAAGGAGCAGCAGGCCAATATCACCTACCGCTTCGTCTCCGACCTGCCGTTCAAGAGCCGCGCGTCCCACGAGCTCGACGATTTCGAGAGACGAGCGCTTGCCGCGTTGCGCGCCAACCCGCAACAGACGCTGAACGATCTCACGCGTGTCGGACTGACCGATACCCTGCGGTTCATCACGCCCGTTGTCATGGGGCAGGCCTGCGTTGCCTGCCACAACAGCCACCCGGAAAGCCCGAAGACCGATTGGAAGGTGGGCGATGTGCGCGGCATCCAGGAAGTGATCATCCGGCAGCCCTATGCGAGTAACGTCTTCGCCTTCAAATACTTGCTCTGTTATTTTCTGTTTGTCGCCATCATCGGCCTCAGCTTCATTCTGCTGCAGCGGCAGCAGGCGCGCGCGATCCATAACGCCAACCAGGATCTGGAAGCGGCCAACGAATTCCTCGCCAGCGTCTCGCTGAAGATTTCACGCTACCTCTCGCCGCAGATCTACAAGAGCATCTTCAGTGGGCAGAAGGACGTGGTGGTCCATACCGAGCGCAAGCGCCTGACGATCTTCTTCTCCGACATCAAGGATTTCACCGCGACCACCGAGCGGCTACAGCCGGAAGCGCTGACGGAGATGCTCAACGAATATCTCACCGAGATGTCGAACATTGCCTTGGCGCATGGCGGCACGGTGGACAAGTTCATCGGCGACGCCATGCTGGTCTTCTTCGGCGACCCGGAAACGAAGGGGCCGGAGGAGGATGCGAAAGCCTGCCTGCGCATGGCCGTCGACATGCAGCGCCGCCTCGGCGAACTCAAGGACAGATGGCGCAGAAACGGCACCGAAGAGCCTTTCGTCGTGCGCATGGGCATCAACAGCGGCTATTGCAACGTCGGCAATTTCGGCAGCAACGACCGCATGGACTACACGATCATCGGCGCCGAGGCCAATCTGGCAGCCCGGCTGCAATCGATCGCCCAGGGTGGAGAAATCGTCATCAGCTACGAAACCTATGCGCTGGTGAACGAAATCGTCGCCGCTCATCCGCTGCCGCCGATCACGATGAAGGGCATACAGCGTGAGATCGTGCCCTATGCCGTGGACGGGCTGACGCTCGGCACGGACCATAAGAGCCGCGTTCTGAGCGAACACCTCTCCGGCCTCGACCTGCATTTGGATATGAGCCGGGTGGAGCCTGCCGACCGGCTTCGGGTCAGAACGGCGCTCAAGGAGGCGATTGCCGCTCTGGATGAGGCCTTACCTGAGGCGGCGCGATCGAGACAGGATGCCGGTCAGGTGTGATTTTTCCGGCTGCTTCCCATATCCATCTGGACTTCCTCTACTCGATCTGCTATCCCGCATCACCAATCGCAAGGCTGCGGCCGCGCGAACGTTATTTTTTTGCCCCTGGCGCTGCGCCGCCTCAGGCATCAACCAAACCAAAGGAACGTGATTCTCGTGCAGGTACTTGTCCGCGATAACAATGTCGATCAGGCTCTCCGCGCTCTCAAGAAGAAGATGCAGCGCGAAGGCATTTTCCGCGAAATGAAGATGCGCGACTACTACGAGAAGCCGTCGCAGAAGCGTGCTCGCGAAAAGGCCGAAGCTGTTCGCCGCGTTCGCAAGCTGGCCCGCAAGCGCGCCCAGCGCGAAGGCCTGGTCGCACGCTAAGCGTTGCCGTCGTTTTTTCGACGTTTTCAGATGCATTGTGGCGGGGGCGATTGGTTCGCCGCCGCCTTTTTAGTTTGTCGCTGAAGATCGCATATCCCGGTCTCGGATATGCCGCATGGGGAAAGCGAGCCCGAATGGCTGATACCACCTTCAATTTGTCCCGCGCCTGGCGCTTGCAGAAAACCGCATTGCTGCCCGCTGTGGCATTGGCCGCCGTGTTCGGCCTCGCCGGTTGTGAGACGACCAACACCACTGACGCCGTGATCCGCATCGACAAGGCTCAAGGGTCGGAAGAGAATATCGCGTCGCTGACGGCTGTTATCAACGCCAACCCCAGGGATCCCGAGGGCTACAACGTCCGCGGCTCCGCCTATGGCCGCGGCGGTCAGTTCCGCCAGGCGCTGAACGATTTCAACACGGCTTTGCAAATCAATCCGCGCTTCTTCCAGGCCTATGCCAACCGCGCCCTTGTCTATCGCAACATGGGTCAACAGCAGCAGGCGATTGCCGACTACAATGCCGCGCTGCAGATCAATCCAAGCTACGACGTCGCTTATATCGGCCGCGGCAATGTCTATCGCATGGCCGGTCAGGACGATGCGGCCTTCAACGACTTCAGCAAGGCAATCCAGCTCGGCACCACCGACGGGCGCGCCTACCACAATCGTGGGCTGATCTATCAGAAGCGCAATCAGCAGGATAAGGCGATCGACGATTTCTCGAAGGCGATCTCGCTCGCGCCGAATTCGGCCGAGCCCTATAATGGCCGCGGCATTTCCTATTTCGCGCTGAACGACGACGACAACGCCTTTGCCGATTTCAACCATGCAATCGAGCTCAACGGTAACATCGCCGAATCCTGGGCCAACCAGGCGCTTGTCTACGAACGCCGCGGCGATAAGGCGAAGGCTGCCCGCTCCTACCGCCATGCAGTCGGGCTTGATCCGAAATATCAGCCGGCCCGAGATGGACTCGCCCGAGTGGGCGTCGCGCCAGCCGGCTAAGGATGTGCATTGGCGCGGCCGCCGATGACAACGACGCTGTCATGAAGGCGGCCGCATCGCCTTGAAAAGAGAGGCGGAAAAAACATCCGTCATCGTCGATGGCGTGTCATACGATGTTGCAACCGGCTCATGCTCCCCCTAACATGTCGCTGCTTCGATGGCCCGCTGTCGGGCATGGAAAAACGTGTTGAGGGCGTTTTGCGAGAGATGCGAATCTTTGCGTTCCTGACCGCGAGCGAAAACTGTTGCGGGCAGCGCCCGCCTCAGCGCCGCGCATCTGCCGAACGGCGCCAGCGGTACGGCCACGTTCTCTGCCCCGCGATTTTATCCTTCGCTCGAGTGGACCTGATGGATTGTGCGATGGTACAGGCGGCGCGGCACATTTAATGAAGATCGTCGCGCTGTTCTTCCCAAAGGCTTCGATCGGCACTTATCTCGTCGCCATGGCGGTGGCGATCGCGCTGCCGATTTTCGCCTTCGTGGCGCTGCTTCTATTGCAGCTGGAGGATAACCAGCGCTCGACGCTGAAGCGCGAAACGGCGCAGGACGCGCTTGCCCTTTCACGCATCATCGACCGCCAGCTTCAGGACATGGCGACAACGCTGCGGCTGCTGTCGAGCTCGCCGGAGCTTGAAAACGGCGATCTCGCCTCCTTCCACGAGCGCACGGAAACGGCTCTGCGCAACAATACGCTCTACGTCCTCGCCGTCGACCGCAGCGGTCAGCAACTGCTGAACACGCGCCGGCCTTTCGGCACGCCGCTCGAAAAGACGGCAAACATCGCCGCGCTCGATGCCGCCATGAAATCCGGCCGCATCGAGGCTTCGGATGTTTTTCGCGGCAGAACAAGCGGCGAATGGGTCTATAACGTCACCCTCCCGCGGGCGGATGATCCGGTCGCCGCCCTCATCATCACGCAGGATGCCAAGGATCTCGGCAGGCTGGTCACGACCCAGGGCCTTGCCCCCGGCTGGTCGGCAGCCGTCGTCGATCAAAGCGGTCACGTGGTCGTTGCTGCCGGCCCCGCAGCCCCGGAACCCGGCACGCCCTTTGATCCGCGCATCCTGCCGGCGCTGAGCTTCTCCCGCGGCGTCTTCGAAGATGAGGCGATCCTGCCGCACATGCTTCTCGGTTATGCCCAGATCCCCGGCTGGTCATGGAAAACAGTGATCTGGGGGCCGGTCGCGCAGGCTTCGATCCTCAGCACCTGGCGCTTCCTGATCATCGGCGGCGTGGCGCTTGTGCTCGTCGCAGTGCTCGCCGCCTATGCCGTCGCAAGGCAGGTGCGCACCACCATCCGCGATATCGCCGAAATGGCAAAGCGTATGGGCGACGGCCACATTGTCTCGCCGGTCGAGACCAGCGTCATCGAGGCGAACCAAGTGGCGATCGCTCTGTCGAATGCTTCCTTCGACCGCAGCCAGACCGAGGACCGGCTGCGTTTCGTCATGCACGAGCTCGTCCACCGCACGAAAAATCTTCTGACGCTCGCCCAGGCAATGATGCGCCAGCTCGCCAAGCAGGCCGACAGCGTCGAGACCTTCCAGTCCGCTGTCGCCGATCGCCTCGACGGGCTGGTGCGTTCGATCGAGCTCCTGACCAGCGAGCAATGGGGAGGCGTATCGCTTCGGCGGGTCGTCGACATCCATCTGCAGGCCTTCCCGCAATCGCGCGAACAGATCGAAATCACAGGTGAGGATTTCGTCCTGAAGCCGGATGCGGTGCAGAATCTCGGTCTGGCGCTGCATGAGTTGGCCACCAATTCGGTGAAATACGGCGCACTTTCCGTTCCGCAAGGCCGTGTCCGCTTCGAATGGCGAGATGTCAGGGAGGAAGACAAGCCGGATGCCCTGCTCCGCTTCACCTGGGAGGAGCGCGGCGGCCCGCCGGTGGTAGAGCCGTCACGCACGGGCTTCGGCACGACCGTTATCAAAGCCCATGCCGCCGCCGCCTTCCGCGGCACTGTTGAGATCGATTTCCGGCTTGAAGGTCTCTTATGGGTGTTGACGGCGCAACGCGCCACGCTGGAGCGGGCCTGACGCATGTCGCCCGCAAGGGCTGAGCGTTTCCGGGGAAATCAAAGCGCGAGAACGCATCCCATGCATTACGTTTGATGCGGCGGGCTTCAGCCTCCCGGAACAATCGCCACCGGCACCCGTTTCGAACAGGTCGTTCCCAAGGAGAAAGACCATGTTCAAGCAAACCATGATCGCAGCCGTGGCTCTGACGGCCGCGGCCTGGGCAAGCCCGGCAGGCGCCGAAAGCTATGTCACGCTTGGCCGCCTGGTCTGCGGATCGGATGGCGGCCAGGGTCTGATCATCACGTCGCAGAAGAACCTGATCTGCACCTACACGCCGGCATCCGGCGGCGCCAAGGCGGTCTACGCCGGCAAAATCGAGAAATTCGGCCTCGATATCGGCCAGACAGGCAAGAGCGTGATGATCTGGCAGGTGCTTGCGAAAACCGGCACGGATATGCCGCAGTATGCCCTGGCCGGCGAGTACTACGGTGTCGGGGCGGATGCGAGCATCGGTGCAGGCGCCGGCGCCAAGGTGATCGCCGGCGGCACAAACAAAGCCTTCATGCTGCAGCCATTGAACGTCCAGGCTCAGGAAGGACTGAACCTGGCGATCGGGGTCGAGAAGATGACGCTGGTGCCGGGCGAGGTATGACGGAAGACTTGCTTGCGGCAAGGCGACACCGAGCCGGCATGGCACAGACCGGCCGGCATGAATCGAACAGCCGCCCGATGGGCGGCTGCATCTCGCTCGATCAATGCGAAATCGCCTTGTTGATATCCTCGGTCATTTTCTTCGCATCGCCGAGCAGCATCATCGTGCCGTCCTTATAGAACAGCGTATTGTCGATGCCGGCATAACCGGAGCCGAGCGAGCGCTTGACGAAAAGGCAGGTCTTTGCCCGGTCGACGTCGAGGATCGGCATGCCGTAGATCGGCGAGGTCTTGTCGTCGCGCGCGGCCGGATTGGTGACGTCGTTGGCGCCGATGACATAGGCGACATCGGCCTGAGCGAGTTCCGAATTGATGTCCTCGAGCTCGAAGACCTCGTCATAGGGGACATTGGCTTCGGCAAGCAGCACGTTCATATGGCCCGGCATGCGGCCCGCGACCGGATGGATCGCATATTTCACCTCGACGCCGTTCTTCTTAAGATTGTCGGCGAGTTCGCGTAGCGCATGCTGGGCCTGGGCCACCGCCATGCCATAACCCGGCACGATGATCACCTTCGAGGCGTTGGCCATCAGATAGGCTGCATCCTCGGCCGAGCCGAGCTTGACCGTCCGGTCCGACGTATCGGGTCCGGCGGAGGCCGCCTCGCCGCCGAAACCGCCGAGGATGACGGAGACGAAGGAGCGGTTCATGCCCTTGCACATGATGTAGGAAAGGATCGCGCCGGAGGAGCCGACGAGCGCGCCGGTGATGATCAGCGCCAGATTGCCGAGCGTGAAGCCGATTCCGGCCGCGGCCCAGCCTGAATAGGAATTCAGCATCGAAACGACGACGGGCATATCGGCGCCGCCGATCGGCACGATCAAAAGAACGCCGAGCGCCAGCGAGAGCGCCACGACGGCCCAGAAATCAAAATGGCTTTCGGTGGCGGCAAGCCCGATGATGAAGAGAATGATCAACGCCAACAGCGCCGCATTGATCACATGCCGGTAGGGCAGCAGGATCGGTTTGCCGGACATGCGTCCGTCGAGCTTCAGGAAGGCGATGATCGAGCCGGTGAAGGTGAGCGCTCCGATCGCCACGCCGAGCGCCATCTCGATACGCGCCTCGGTGTGGATATGGCCGATCTCGCCGATGCCGAAGGAAGCAGGCGTATAGAGCGCCGAGGCGGCGACCAGGACGGCTGCAAGGCCGACCAGCGAATGGAAGCCGGCGACGAGCTGCGGCATCGAGGTCATGGCGATGGTGCGGGCGACATAGGCGCCGACGCTGCCGCCGATGGCAAGGCCGAGGATGATCAGCACGAAGCCGCCGAAATTAGGCGTCGCCAGCACGAGCGTCGTCAGAATGGCGATCCCCATTCCGACCATGCCGTAGAGATTGCCTTTGCGGCTGGTGGCCGGATGCGACAGGCCGCGCAGCGCCAGGATGAACAGAACGCCGGAAACGAGGTAGAAGAAGGCTGCAATATTGGTCATCGGTCCCTCACCGGTCCTTCTTGCGGTACATCGCAAGCATTCGCTGCGTGACGAGGAAGCCGCCGAAGATATTGACCGAGACGAGCACTAGCGCGACGAAGCCGAAGCCGGTCGCAAGCCCGCTTGTGGAGATGCCGACCGCCAGAAGCGCGCCGACCACAATGACCGAGGAGATCGCATTGGTGACGGCCATCAGCGGCGTATGCAGCGCCGGCGTCACCGACCACACGACATAATAACCGACGAAGATCGACAAGACGAAGATCGCGAATTGAAAGACGAAGGGATCGATCGCCCCACCGGTCGCGGCACTTGCCGCCTCCGGCGCCTGGGCCGCCGCCGTAACGACGGCCGTCACCGCCTGGTCGAGCTGTTCAAGCGCTCTGTCCATTGCTTCACTGGCCATCACATGTCCCCCTTCTTCGCGCCGCCGAAGGCGGGATGAACCACGTCGCCGGCATAGGTCAGCATCGTCGCCTTGACGAGTTCGTCGTCCACATTGACGACCACGCTCCCGGTTTCCTTGTTGACCATGGTCTCGAGGAAGGTGACGAGGTTTTTGGCGTAGAGCGCCGAGGCGCTGGCCGCAACCCGGCCCGGCATGTTGGCGAAACCGATCACGCTCACGCCTTCGACATCGGCGATTTCACCGGCAACGACGCCCTCGATATTGCCGCCGCGCTCGACGGCAAGGTCGACGGCCACCGCTCCCGGCTTCATCGAGGCGAGCATGGCGCGTGAGACGAGACGCGGCGCAGCGCGACCAGGGATCAGCGCCGTGGTGATGACGATATCCTGCTTGGTGATATGTTCGGCCACAAGTGCGGCCTGCTTGCCCTGATAGTCGGCCGACATTTCCTTGGCATAGCCGCCGGCCGTTTCCGCCGCCTTGAACTCCTCGTCCTCGACGGCGATGAACTTGGCGCCGAGCGAGGCGACCTGTTCCTTGGCGGCCGGGCGCACGTCGGTGGCCGAAACCGCCGCGCCGAGACGGCGCGCGGTGGCGATCGCCTGGAGGCCGGCGACGCCGGCACCCATGACGAAGACCTTGGCGGCCGGCACGGTGCCGGCGGCCGTCATCATCATCGGCATGGCGCGGTCATAAACCGCCGCCGCTTCGATGACGGCCTGGTAACCGGCGAGATTGGCTTGGGACGACAGCACGTCCATCGATTGGGCGCGTGTGATGCGGGGCATCAGCTCCATCGCAAAAGCCGAAAGCCCGGCGCTGGCGAGAGCCGCAATCGCCTCGTCATTGCCATAGGGGTCCATGATGGCGATCACAACCGCGCCGCTCTTATAGCCTGCGATTTCCGACGCGCTCGGGCGGCGCACCTTCAGCACCACATCGGCCGAAGCGGCATCGGCCAGACTGCCGATCCTGGCGCCGGCAGCCTCGAACTCTCGGTCCGGAATACGTGACGCCGCCCCGGCACCGGCTTCGACGACCACATCGAAGCCGAAACTCTTCATTTTCTTCACGGTTTCGGCAGAAGCCGCGACCCGCGTCTCCCCGTCCGTGACTTCGCTTGCAACGAAAATAATATTGCCCAACTGCCCCCTCCTCCGGGTCAGCCAGACCGCCGCAGGCGCGCCTGCGCAGGCCAAGCACCTAAGCATGTCGCGCAAAACTGTACGGCGGTTCTGCGATAACGACGTGCGAGAAAATAAAGACCTGAAGCGCGAGGAGCGAATCTGAACGATCGCGACGCGCCTCAGTCACAAAGCTGCGGAAAAGCCCCCTCCTCCCCTTACCGCAATCAGCGGACCAGGAAGATGCCGGCAGCGAGAAGAATGATGAAGACGAAGAGACCGCCGAGAAGGCCGGCGCCGCCGAAGAAACCGGCAGTCATCGCAAGCAGGAGGACAATCAGAAGCATCGAGCCGTACTTCGTGGCCGCGATGAACATGTCGTAGGTTTTTTCATGTTCCCTGTAATCCATCGGCGCGCCGGTCTCGACCGGTCCGGTATGATGTTCGGCCATAAATATCGTCTCCCTGAAATGCCTCTGCGCTGCCTGATTCCCCCGCTTAGACCGAGGGAATTCTTGCTTGCAGGAATTACACAATGACAGGCGAAAGCGCAATGCATGAGAATGCCGCAGCCACGGTTCCAAACCACCCATCTCCCACGAAGGAAAGAGCATGGCGGGACATCGGCTGCGGATCTTGTCATCGCCCCTATGTCGCCCCGCCCGGCGGCAGGAGAAATCAGAGCGGCAGGTCCGTGCCGAGTTCACCCGGCGGCACGAAACGCGCCGTCGGAATAATGGTGAGCGGCGGCAACGTGTCGTTGGGATTGCGCGAGAACATCATGCGCTGCTCGCTGGCGCTGGAGATGAAGAAGGGGTAGCGCGTCAACAGCTTGCGCCCGACCTCGACCACATTCGTCGCCATCAGCGTCATGTCGATCCCGTAATTCTTCGCCAGCCGGCCGGGGACGATCGTGTCGGCATAGAAGACCCGCTTATAGAAAGCTGCATGCGGCGGTCGAACAAACTGAAGCACGCGGTCTGCGCGGAAATAAGCTGCCGCAACGATGGTGGGTCTCAGCGTCAGGTAGGGAACCCAGGGCAGATCCGCGGTGAGTTCCGGGTCAGCCGCGAAACGCGCCGGATCAATCAACGTCAGCCCGGCGTCCAGGAGTTCGTCCATCGCCTCAGGAAAAGCGCCACCGGACTGGCTGAGACGATGCTCGGGTGTCACATAATGAACTCGGATCGTGCTGATCAGCTCACCATAATAGTACAACCCGAAAATATAGGCGTGGCTGTCGAAATCGCTGTCATCAAGCAGCCCTTTCGGAGCGAGCGCCAGGACGTCATGGGCCTTGTAAGCCTTGTAACGCAGGCGTTCCACCTGTTCCATGTCTTCGCTGCTTTCGACGCGGCGATATTCGACATGATCAAAAATATCCAAAATTTTCGTGCTGAAATCATTACGCTTGAACAGTGTCTCTGACATTCTCTCGATCCGCTCGTTAACGGATCATTAATCATACGCTGGTGAAATTTAGGCAAGGAAATCCGATAATTCGGGCCGTAAATAAACTATTAAGGTTAACGGTGCGGCGGATTGTCAGTGGAAGAATTGGCGCTCACAGAGCGCTCAGGCGACCTTATTGCGGCGACGTTGCACAGGGCGGCGGCCGATGCCCTGCTGCAGCAGCGGGATGTTTTGGGAGGGCACCGGCTGCGAGAAAACATAGCCCTGCACCAGATCGGTGCTGCGGTGCTTGTTGAGCAGCGCGAGCTGCTCCTCGGTCTCGACGCCCTCGATGACGATCTTCAGGCCGAGTTCGCGGGCGAGATGGACTGTGCCGCGCAACAGCTTGAGACGGCGGGTATCCTCGACGATGTTGCGCACGAAGGAACGGTCGATCTTGACGATATCGAGCGGCAGCGTGTCGAGATAGCTGAGGCTGGAGAAACCGGTGCCGAAATCGTCGATGGCGATGGTGATGCCGCGGGCCCTCAGTTCCGCCAGGATGGCGCGCACGGCCTGCGGCTCGTCGATCAGGCAGCTTTCGGTGACTTCGAGATGCAGCCGCGCCGCATCGAGACCGGAATGAGCAAGCGCATCGGCGACAACCGAGAGAATATCGGCATCACGCAAGTCACGCGCCGAGAGGTTGACCGAGACGGCGATATGGTCCGGCCAGCTCATGCACTCGCTGCAGGCCTTGAACAGGACGAAACGGGTGATGTCGGAGATAATGCCCATCTCTTCGGCCAGCCGGATGAATACGTCGGGCGGAATCGAGCCCTTCTCCGGATGCACCCAGCGGGCCAGCGCTTCGGCGCATTCGATCCGTGCGCCATCGGCCCGGAACATCGGCTGGAAGACGAGGTGCAGCGCCTGCGCCGAAACCGCTTCGCGCAGGTCAGCCTTCAGCTTCTGCTGCTCGATATAGCGCCCGTCCATCTCGCGCTCGAATCCTGAAATGCCGCCCTTGAGGCGGGACTTGCTTTCGAACAGGGCAAGATCCGCCTTGACGCTCCACTCGTCCATTGCAAAGGCCGAACTTTCGAGGACCGCGTAGCCGGCGCTGAGCGACACGAGGAAGGTCAGCTCGTCGACCTCGTAATGGCCCTGGATCGCAGCGTGCACGCGGCGAATCGAGAGCTCGAGCGATGTGGGCTCCTTCGCATGCGGGAAGAACAGGATGAACTGATCGCCCATCAACCGGCCGAGGATGGCATTGCCGCAAGCCTGCTTGATACGGGCGGCGATGGCGCAAAGCAGATGGTCGCCGGTGACGTGACCACGCATGTCGTTGACATGTTTGAACTCGTCGATATCGAGAACCATGAAGCCGAGCGGTCCTGATTTGCGCGGGTGCCTGGCGAGATATTCCTGGACCAGCTGCCCGAAATATTCGCGGTTCGGCAGACCGGTCAGCGCATCGAAGCGGACCATGTGCATGATCTTCTGCTCCGCCTTCACCCGGCTCGACACGTCTTCGAAGATCAGAACGGCGCCGCCGTCGGCCCTGCGGCTGGCGGAGAATTCGAGCGACAGGTTCTCAGGGAAATGAATGAGCGTACGTGACAGGTTGCCGTCGGCGACCTGGGTGAGCTGGCGCAGGATGAGCTCCGGCTGCGAGGCATCCATAAAGCTGTAACGCGCGCCATAACGCAGCACGGCGCCGAGATCGCGGTCCTTCAGCCGCTCCGGCGCACCGATCTTCAAAAGCTCGCAGGCCTTGCGGTTGACGACCTGAATGCGGTTTTCCATATCCACCATGACCAAGCCGTGCGGCATGTTGTTGAGCGCCGTATCGAAACGGTCGGCGATCATGGTGATTTCCCGACGCGCAATCACGTTCTCGTATAGGAAATCGCGCACGCCATTCGCCATTGCCCGCGTCGTCAGCCAGAAGGGAATAAGGAAGATCGACAGTAGACCGCGGTAGAAATCCAGCGCCAACAGGCTGCAGATTATCATCGGCAGGCAACAGGAGAACGTCTGAAGGTCGACCGCGAGGCGCGAACCGTAGTTGCGGCCGACGACCGAAACCATGGTTGCCATAGTGACGGCAATGCAGGCAAGCTCGGCAAAGGAATCGCGTACGACGAAGATCGCGTAGCCGCTGGCGATGCCGAGCAATGCTGTGGTGCAGGCAGCACCGGCAACCAGAATCCGCTCCCAACGCTCGATTCCGGCGTGCGACAGCCTCTCCTTGTCGACGCGGTCAAACTGCCGGAAGATGGCCATGCGCACGTTGAAGACCAGAAGGAAGGCGGCTGAGAGGAGAATGTAGACGGAAGACTGTGTCTTGGCGGCGACGGCAAGGCATGTCGCCACATGGACGATTACGCCAGCAAGAAGCGTCATGCGGTTCCCGGAAAGGGAACTCACAAACGACAGATACACATCTAAAGGGACCCTGTTCGGGCTATCTGGCTTCATCCACACTTTCCCTGTGCGCGGGAATTCTAGTGGCAACCCTTTAAAAATTGATTTCAATCGAATCAAACATTTGGGCAAATTTTCTAAAACCCCAGGATGAGCATCACAGCCACGGGGTGATATTGCAGCCTTATCGCGAGTTCTTTGAAAAAATCATCCACGCCTAGGTTGTCAGAAAATGTGCCGATCATGCGGACCGGCCATCTTGATGCCGAAAATCGGAATCGTTTTCGGAAGAGCCCGCGCGCGCGAGGACGAGGGCAGGCGCTGTACGACTATGCGCCTATGCACGGCATTTATCCTTCCAATTTCAAAGGCCGTAGTCTACACCGACTTCAAAGAGGGAAAGCTGCCGAAATAACGGCAGGACAAGAATAAGGGAAACGAATGTCGGGACTTCTGGCGGCAAGCCGGCTGATCGATTCGCTCAGCCGGATCATGGGCAAACTTTCCGAATATATGGTGCTGTTCTGTTGTCTGATCAGCGCCGGAAATGCCATCGTACGTTATGCCTTCAACTACAGTTCGAACGGCTGGCTGGAAATCCAGTGGTATCTCTTCGCCTTCGTCGTCATGCTCGGCGCCTCGCATGCGCTGCGCAACAATGAGCATGTCCGCGTCGACCTGATCTACGGCGCCGTGTCAGACAAGGCGAAGATCTGGATCGACATCGTCGGCCTCATCCTGTTCCTCATCCCCGTCTGCATCTTCCTCACCTGGCTCTGCTGGCCATTCTTCGCGCTGTCTTACACGCAGGGGGAAATATCGGGCAACGCCGGCGGACTGATCCGCTGGCCCGTCAAGCTGATCCTGGTCGCAGGCTTCGCACTGCTGTCCCTTCAGGGCGTTTCCGAGCTGATCAAGCGGATCGCCGCCCTCACCGGCCAGATCAGCATCGACACGAAATACGAAAAGCCGCTGCAATAGCGCCCGGGAGGAACGGATTTGTTTGATTTCGGCATTATTCCGCCGGCCATGTTCCTGGGCATGGTCATCTTCATGCTCTACGGCTTTCCGGTCGCCTTTTCGCTCGCCGCCGTCGGCCTGTTCTTCGGCATCATCGGCATCGCCACTGGCCATTTCAGCGAAGCCTTTCTGCAAGCGCTGCCGCTGCGCTTTTTCGGCATCGTCTCCAACGACCTGCTGCTCGCCATTCCCTTCTTCACCTTCATGGGCGCGGTGCTGGAACGCTGCGGCCTTGCCGAGGATCTGCTCGAAGGCACCGGCAAGCTCTTTGGCGGCATTCCCGGCGGTCTGGCCTATGCCGTCATCCTGGTCGGCGCCGTGCTCGGCGCCATCACTGGCACGGTGGCCGCCTCCGTCATCACCATGGGCGTGATCTCGCTGCCGATCATGCTGCGCTACGGCTACAGCCCGCGCCTTGCCACCGGCGTCATCGCCGCCTCCGGCACCATCACCCAGGTGATCCCGCCCTCGCTCGTGCTCGTCGTCCTCGCCGACCAGCTCGGCAGATCGGTCGGCGACATGTATCTCGGCGCGATCGGCCCCTCGATCCTGCAGGTGTCGATCTTCGTGCTCTTCATCCTGGTGATGTCGATCATCAGGCCAAAATCGATGCCGCCGCTGCCGAAGGAGGTGCGCGGCGACTTCAACTGGGCGCTGCTGGCAAAAGTACTGATGGGCATGGTGCCCTCGATCGTGCTGATCTTCCTGGTGCTCGGCACGATCTTCATGGGCCTTGCGACGCCGACGGAAGCCGGCGCGCTCGGAGTCGTCGGCGCCATGGCGCTCGCCGCGATGAATCGACGTCTCACCTGGCCGCTGATCCGCGAAGCGATGACGTCGACCACCCACATCACCTCGATGGTAGTGATGATCCTGATCGGCTCCACCTGTTTCAGCCTGGTCTTCCAGGGCATGGACGGTTCGCGCTGGATCGAGCACATGTTGTCGGGCATCCCGGGCGGTCCGGTCGGCTTCCTGATCTTCGTCAACATCTTCATCTTCGTGCTGGCCTTCTTCCTCGATTTCTTCGAAATCGCCTTCATCGTCATCCCGATGCTTGCCCCCGTCGCCTCCAGTCTCGGCATCGACCTGATCTGGTTCGGCGTGCTGATCTGCGTCAACATGCAGACAAGCTTCATGCATCCGCCCTTCGGCTTCGCGCTCTTCTACCTGCGCTCGATCGCCGGCAAGGAGGTCAAGACCTCGGATATCTACATGGGCGCGCTGCCCTGGGTCGGCATGCAGCTGATCCTGGTGGCGATCGTGATCTTCTGGCCGCAATCGGTCACCTACTGGCTGGACCATGGCCCGAAGGTCGACCCGAACTCGATCAAGATCGAAGTGCCTGGCTTCGGCGGCCAGCTCGGCCTGCCGCCGGTGGGCGGCGGCGGCAATGGCGCACCACAGATCCCAGGCCTGAACCTGCCGCCGCTCGGCTTGCCGGGAGCCCCGCCGCCACCTGCGAAATAACCCCAAATAGCAGGGCCAAAACAAAACCCCGGACCAAGCGATCCGGGGTTTTCGTATGCGTTTGATGCGCGGATGGGAGCGCTCAGAGCTTGCCGGCCCGCTGCTGGATCATCATGAACGTATCGAAGGTGTATTCCGAAAGCTGCATCCACAGATAGGCGTCGCGCTTGAAGGCGGTCTGATCGTCGTAGATCTTCTTGAAATACTGGTTGTTGGCCGAGATTTCGCCGTAAATGCCCATAGCCGCCTGGAAGCAGGCTTCCATGATTTCCTGGCTAAACGGACGCAGCGTTGCGCCTTCGGCCACGAGCTGCTTCAGCGCCGTCGGGTTCTTCGTGTCGTATTTCGCCAGCATGTTGGTGTTGGCGAAGGCGCAGGCGTCGGTGAGCGCTGCCTGGTAGTGCTTCGGCAGGTTGCTCCATTTGTCGAGGTTGAAGAACGCATGCACCGTCGGGCCGCCTTCCCACCAGCCCGGATAATAGTAATATTTCGCCACCTTGTGGAAGCCGAGCTTCAGATCGTCATAGGGACCGACGAATTCCGCCGCATCGATCGTGCCCTTTTCGAGCGCCGGATAGATGTCGCCGCCGGCGATCTGCTGCGGGATGACGCCGACCTTCTCCATGACGCGGCCGGCAAGGCCGGCGATGCGCATCTTGACGCCCTTGAGGTCGTCGAGCGTGTTGATTTCCTTGCGGAACCAGCCGCCCATCTGGGCACCGGTATTGCCGGCCGGCAAAGCATACATGCCCTGCGTGGCATAAAACTCGTTCATCAGCTTGTTGCCGTTGCCGTCATTAAACCAGGCATTGGTCAGGCGGCTGTTGAGCCCGAACGGAATGGCCGTTCCGATGGCGTAGGTCGGATCCTTTCCGACGAAATAATAGGAGGTGGTGTGGGCTGCCTCGACCGTACCGGCAGCCACCGCATCGACGGCCTGAAGTCCCGGCACGACTTCACCGGCCGCGAAAGGCTGGATGGTGAAATTGCCGTCCGTTGCGGCGGCGACATGCTTGGCGATGTCTTCGGCACCGCCATAGATCGTGTCCAAGCTCTTCGGAAACGACGACGTCATGCGCCACGCGATCTTCGGATTCTCCTGCGCGATCGCAGGCGCTGCCAATGCCGTTGCGGCAACCGCGCCGGCCCCGGCGGTTCCCGCCTTCTTGAAAAACGAACGACGATCCATCAAAAACCTCCCGTATAGATGGCACTGCGCGGCCAATCTTCACCCCTACCCGCAGCGAGGGCAGAGCTAAGCATGGCGAGGGCCGCGATTCAAGCTTTAGTCTATTAGCCTTTGGCATCAAGTCGGCAATAAGGCAACAGGCAGGCACCCATCAAAATCAGCAGCTTAGCCGCGAGACCAGACGCCACGGCAAGGCGCTGGCGGAAATCGGCCGCCAGTTGCAGCCAAACGTTGACTTCGCGGCCATTCTGGCGGCAAAAACGACAAGCAGAAGATTTCACCGGGGCGAACATGACGAAACCGATCGTTGCCATTCCTGCCGATATTCGCAGCTTCGACGGCGCGACCTGGCACGCCGTGCAGCATCAATATCTCAGTGCCGCATTGAATGCAGCCGGCGTCATGGCCTTTGTCATCCCGGCTTTCGAAGCGGGCTACGACACCGACGCAATCCTCGACCGCGTCGATGGTCTGCTGGTATCGGGCTCGGCCAGCAATGTGCATCCTTCGCTTTACGGCGCCGAGGCGAACGACAGGGACGGCCCCTTCGATCCCGCCCGCGACGCCACAAGCCTGCCGCTCATCCGCCGCGCCATCGACCGCGCCATCCCGCTGCTCGCCATCTGCCGCGGCATTCAGGAGCTGAACGTCGCTCTCGGCGGCTCGCTGGCAAGCGAGATCCACGAACAGCCCGGCATCTGGGACCACCGCCGGCCGGAAGGCGTCGACCGTGACGGCATGTACGCCATCCGCCAGACCGTCCACGTCAAGGAAGGTTCCTGCATTGCCGGCATCCTCGGCCCCGGTGATATCCGCGTCAACTCGCTGCACCGCCAGGCGATCGCCAGGACTGCGCCGCGCTTGCAGGTGGAAGCCACCGCCGAAGACGGCACTGTGGAGGCCGTTTCCGTCATCGATGCCAAAGCCTTCGCCGTCGGCGTGCAATGGCATCCGGAATATTGGGCCGAAACCGACAAGATGTCGAACCGGCTGTTTGCCGCCTTCGGCGACGCCGTCCGCAGTTATGCCACCGCGAAATTGCCAGCGACCGCGGCACAGGCAATCGCCTGAAGAGGCAGCAAGCTGCGTGTCCTCAGGCCTTTTGCGGCGTCTCCGGCACCGGCGTCAGCGCCGATCCCTTCTCGAACCAGGCGATCAGATTGTCGGCGACGAGATCGGCCATTGCGTTGCGCGTCGGCACCGAGGCCGAGGCGACATGGGGCAGCAGCACGGCATTGGCCGGTTCCAGCAGCGTGGCCGGCACGGTCGGCTCTTGATAGAAGACGTCGAGACCGGCCGCACCGAGCGCGCCTGATGCAAGGGCGGCACTCAGCGCCTCTTCATCAACCGTCCAGCCGCGGCCGACATTGACGAGAATACCGTTTGGACCGAGAGAAGCCAGAATATCGGCATCGATCGTCTTATGCGTCTGCGGCGTCTTCGGAACGATGGCGATCAATGTGTCCACCGCCTCGGCCAACCCGCTCAATGAAGAGTAATAATCATAGGGCGCATCGGCATGACGCGAGCGTGTGTGATAGCTGATCTTTACCTTGAAGGGCTCCAGCCGCTTGGCGATTTCAAGGCCTATGCGGCCGAGGCCGTAAAGGCCGACATGGCGGCCTTTGAGCGAGAAACGCGACAGCGGATAGGCCGTGCCCCGCTTCCAGTTGCCCGCGCGCAGCCACGCTTCGGCCCGCGGCAATTCGCGGATCGTATTCAAAAGCAGGCCGATCGCCGTATCGGCCACCTCGTCGTTCAGGACATCGGGCGTATTGGTGACGACGATACCCTTTTCGGCTGCACGCTTTACGTCCATACCGTCATAACCGACGCCGAAACTGGCGATCACCTCGACACCGGGCAGCTGATCCATCCAGGCGCCGGGAAAGGCGCCGGAGACGGCGACGCCGCGGATGCGGGCGGCAGTCTCGTCGTCGAGCCCCAGCTTTTCCTCTCGGGTGACGGTGATGATCTCAAAACGATCCTTCAGTCTTTCGAGAACACGCTCGTGTATCTTCCCAGGAACGAGAATGGCGATGCGAGACATGGCTTTTCCTCTTGGATGGGCTTTTGGTTCAGGCGCGGGGCCGATGGGGACTGGTCGACTGGCGAATGCGCATCTCCGGCTTGATTAGATGCATGCCGTCAGGTTCGTGGCTGCCGGCAAGACGATCGAGAAGCGCGCGCGCCGCCAGGCGGCCGACTTCGGTCTGACCGTTCCAGACGGTTGTCAGTGCCGGCGTGGCGATCGAGGCTTCCTCGAGGTCGTCATAACCGGTGACGGAAATGTCGCGCCCCGGCACCAGCCCGGCGCGCGCAATGCCGTTCATCAGGCCGATGGCAACGAGATCGTTCCAGCAGACGGCCGCCGTCGGCTGCTGCGGCAGCGAGAGGAAATGCACCGCGGCCTCGAAACCGCCCTGCTTCGAGCGAGGGCCGGGAATGCGCAGGTTCGGATCGACTTCGATGCCGGCCTTGCGCAGCGCATTGACATAACCCTGGTAGCGGTCGCGCCCGGTGGACGTCTGGTCCGTGCCGCCGATCATCGCGATCGAGCGGTGACCGAGGCCGATCAGGTGGTTGGTGGCGAGCGAAATGCCGTAGCTGTCGTCGCCGCGATAGGTCGGCAGCTCCAGACCGTCCATCGAGCGGGCGACCAGGATTGCCGGCATGCCGTTTTCCTCCGCCAGCTGCAGATCTTCCGGCGGCGTGCCGATCGCCGGCGACATGATGACGCCGTCGCCGCCGAGCTGCAGCAGCGTCTCGATGAAGGTGCGCTGCTTTTCGACGTTGTCGTAGTGGTTGGACAGGATGAAGGTGTGACGGCTGCGATCGAGCTCGCTTTCGATCGCCTTCAGGATCTCGCCGTAGAACGGGTTCATGATGTCGTGCACGACGACGCCGATAATGCCGGAGCGCGAGGTGCGCAGGCTGGCGGCACGGCGGTTGTAGATATAGCCGAGCGCGCGCGCCTGTTCCTTGATCTTCTCCCGCGTGTTGCCGGCGACGAGCGGACTGTCGCGCAGGGCAAGCGATACGGTCGCCGTTGAGATGCCGAGCGTTTCGGCGATTGTCGAAAGCTTGATCTTCTGGACCACGTGTCCTCCTCCCCTAGGCAGCACGCAAGACAGCAGACCGCGTCGGAAAACTGGTGCGGCCCCTTAAAATGTTTAATTAAAAGATTTAACAGGTGGAGGCAATTCGTCTTTTTTGCGAAATTTCACTCTTCGTCCGGTTCCTCCAGAGGAAGCGCTTCGGCCTGCAGATTGGCGTCGATCGCCTTCAGCAGACGCACGAGATTGCGGATTTCCTTGTCTGAAAACTCCAGTGTCGCCAGTCTGTCGCAGGCGGACGCCGCCATCTCGATCGCCTGCACGCTGTCGCGGCCGAGCGGAGTGAGATAGACCTTGGTCAGGCGCGCATCCTCGGCGTCGGGCTTGCGCTCGAGAAAGCCCTGCGCTTCCATGCGGCCGATCGTGCGCGTCATCGTCGGCGCCTTGACGCCGAGCTTCTGGGCAAGAGCGCCCGCCGTCATGCCGTCACTCTCGGCGAGCGAGAGAATGACGCCGTCCTGGCCGGCATAAAGGCCGCTTTCGAACAGGTTGCGCGAGAGCACCGTACGCATGGAACGAGCCGCCTGGGTCAGCGCCGGCGAGAGATCGACGAGCGTATACTCCGTCTGGTCCTTCTTCTTGGACTTGCTCTTCTTGCCGTCCTTACGCTTCTTTCCCATAGCCATCCCTTTGATCTTTAAGCACCGACGCCGCTGCGATATGACATTGCCCATGATCTCGTCATAAACAAGAGGCAACGACCGGATGATGACGCCTTCGCCACGCTTCGAGGACAGCGACCCGGCCTCCGCCGCCGGCAGGCGCTGCCCGATCGCCGTGCTGCCGCTGGGCGCGCATGAGCAGCACGGCCCTCACCTGCCCTTCGAAACCGACACGCTGATTGCCGAAGGCATTGCCGGACGGTTGAAGGCGGCCCTGCCCGCCGGCCTGCCGGTCACCTTCCTACCGGCCGAATCGGTCGGCTACTCCATAGAGCATATGGATGTTGAAGGAACGAAGACGCTCACCTTCGACGAGGCCGTCCACCGCTGGCTCGGCATCGCCGAAGGCCTTGCCAAGCAGAATATCCGCAAGTTGGTGATGCTGAACGCCCATGGCGGCAACTCGCCGCTGATGACGATCGTCGCGACGGAGGCGCGAGTCCGCTTTGCCATGCTGGCCGTGGCGACGAGCTGGACCCGCTTCGGCCTGCCGGATGGCGTGATCCCTCCCGTGGAAAAGGCGATCGGCATTCATGGCGGCGATATCGAGACCTCGGTGATGCTGGCGCTTCATCCTGACAGGGTTGATATGGCGAAGGCTGCAGATTTCCCTTCGCGACAGACGGAATTTGCCAAACGCTTCAAACATCTGCGCGCCTACGGGCCGCACGCTTTCGGCTGGAAAATGTCGGATCTCAATTCGCAAGGCGCGGCGGGCAACGCCGCGGCCGCGACAGCCGAAAAGGGCGAGGTGCTGATTGCCCATGCAGCGAAGGGGCTGATGGAATTGCTCGAGGATGTCGATGCCTTCGACCTCGGCGAGCTCCGGTGAGGGCGACCGATCCGCGCCCGCAGATGATGTGATCTTATAACATTATAAAACCCTTTGAACTGCCGCACCCATGCCATTATATGAGACCAACCGTTTCAAGCAGCCGATCCAAAGCCGCCCGGCCGCACGCCTAATTCTAGAGGTTCCCATGACCGACGCGATTGCCACCCAAAAGCCCATTCCCGTTACCGTGCTCACCGGTTATCTCGGCGCCGGCAAGACGACGCTGCTCAACCGCATCCTGTCGGAAAACCACGGCAAGAAGTATGCGGTCATCGTCAATGAATTCGGCGAGATCGGCATCGACAACGACCTGATCGTCGAGTCGGACGAAGAAATCTACGAGATGAACAATGGTTGCGTCTGTTGCACCGTGCGCGGCGACCTGATCCGCGTCGTCGAAGGCCTGATGCGCCGCCCCGGCCGCTTCGACGGCATCATCGTCGAGACGACGGGCCTTGCCGATCCGGTGCCGGTCGCCCAGACCTTCTTCATGGATGACGACGTGCGCGCCAAGACCGAGCTCGACGCCGTCATCGCTCTCGTCGACGCCAAGCACCTGCCGCTGCGCCTGAAGGACAGCCGCGAGGCCGAAGACCAGATCGCCTTCGCCGACGTGGTCGTCATCAACAAGAGCGACCTGGTGACGGCGGAAGAACTTGACGTGATCGAGGACATTGTCCGCGCCATCAACCCGGCCGCCCGGGTCTACAAGACCAGCCGCTCGGGCGTCGACCTCGCCCGCGTGCTCGACCAGGGCGCCTTCAACCTGGAGCGGGCGCTCGAAAACGATCCGCATTTCCTCGAGCACGGCCATGACGACCATGTCTGCGGCCCGGACTGCGATCACGATCATCACCATCATGATCACGATCACGGCCATCATCACCATGGCGCGATGTCGGCGATCCATGATGTGACGGTGCAGTCGGTTTCGCTGCGCGGCGGTGAGATGAACCCGGAGCGCTTCTTCCCCTGGATCCAGAAGATCACCCAGGTTCAGGGCCCGAATATTCTGCGTCTCAAGGGCATCATCGCCTTCAAGGACGATCCCGAGCGTTACGTCGTTCAGGGCGTGCACATGATCATCGAGGGCGATCATCAGCGGCCTTGGAAGGACGGCGAGAAACATGAAAGCCGTCTCGTCTTCATCGGCCGCGATCTCGACCGCGAAAAGCTCGAGGCCTCCTTCAAGGCCTGCGAGGCAGCCGCCTGATGCCGACAGTTGCACCGCTTGATCTCGCCGGCCACGTTCTGGCCGTCGAATTTTTAGGTGACATTCCCTTCTTCGCAAACGCAAACGGCACTTTTCACCGGCTGGACGGCGGCGAGAAGGTTTGCGAAGCCCATCAGGGCATGCTCACCGCCATCCGCGATCCTTATAGCGACAGCCTGATCTCCGGCGGCGAGGACGGCAAGGTTCTGCGCATTGCCGCCGATGGCAGCGTCAGCGAACTTGCAACGGCGCCACGCAAGTGGATCTCGCAAGTCGCGGCCGGCCCGCAGGGCGCCGTCGCCTATTCTTACGGCAAGAGCTCGCTCGTCCGCCTCGCCGACGGCACCACCAAGGAATTCCCCGAGGAGCGCACGGTTGAAGGCCTCGCCTTCGCGCCGAAGGGCCTGCGCATCGCCGCCGCCCGATACAACGGCGTGTCGCTGCATTGGGTCGGCACGAGCGCCAAACCGGTCGATCTCGAATGGAAGGGCGCGCATACCGGCGTCACCTTCTCGCCTGATGGCAATTTCCTCGTCACCTCGATGCAGGAAAATGCCCTGCATGGCTGGAAGCTCGACAGCAAACCCGGTGCCGAGGCCCGGCATATGCGCATGACGGGCTATCCCGCCAAGGTGAAATCGCTTTCCTGGTCGATCAAAGGCAAATGGCTCGCCTCATCGGGCGCGCCCGCAGCGATCGTCTGGCCCTTCCAAGGCAAGGACGGGCCGATGGGCAAGGCGCCGCTCGAACTCGGCACCCGCGCCAATATCATGGCGACCTCGGTGAGATTCCACCCGTTGGAAGACATTCTTGCCATCGGCTTCATCGACGGCATGATTCTGGCCGTACGCATTGCCGACAGCAAGGAAGCGCTGCTGCGCCGCCCCGGCAAGGGCGCGATCACGGCGATGAGCTGGAGCGCAAACGGCAAGCTGCTCGCCTTCGCCTCCGAAGCCGGCGATTGTGGCGTTGTCGATATTTCGGCGTGAACTCCTATTGCCGGTCATGGACGATGCCGTGATGGAACCGGAGATCGTGGCGCTTGGCGCCGAGCATATGCAGGCGGCGGCAAGAATTCGGCGCGCCGCCCTGTGGCAGCGCCTGCCCTGGCTGCTCGATATCCACACGCCTGACGAAGAAGAGCAGTATTGGTGCATGCATCTCCTGCCGAATTGCACCATCCTCGGCGCCGCCATGGGAACTGACCTTGTCGGCGTCGTCGCCTATGGCGATGACTGGATTGAGCAGCTTTACGTTCTCCCGGATTTCCAGGCGAAGGGTATCGGTTCCCTGCTCCTCGGCTGCGCCAAGGAAGAGATGGACGAGATCAGGCTCTGGACGTTCCAGCGCAACAGGGGCGCCCGCGCTTTCTACGAGCGGCACGGTTTTTCCGTCGAGGAAGAGACAGATGGCAGCGACAATGAGGAAAAGGAGCCTGACGTGCTTTATCATTGGCGCCGGTTTTCCGAACTGACGCCTGCTTGAACCCGTCTGACTAGGACACGCGCCAGGCCCCCGAATCCATCTTGCCAAATGCTTTGCATGGGCCAAACATGAAAAATCACGCAGGTATTCCTGCGCGTAGGTGACAGAGGAAATGCCAATGCCGAAATCAACCGGCCTCGGTGTAGCCGAGCAACAGCCGCCGCCTTTGGGCGATGCGTCCGTTTGGAACGCCATCCGCGCCGAGGCAGCCGAGCTTGCTGCGCGAGAGCCGATATTGCGGCGGCTGCTTGCCGCAGAGGTGACGGATGCCATCGGCAATAATGAGATCCTTGCCCGGGTAATCGCCGCCCGGCTTTCCGTGACGCAGGTGGAAACCGGCAATCTGTTGGATCTTATACTGTCGACCCTGAGCGACGACATCATGCGGAAGGTCGAGGCAGACCTCGCAGCCGTGCGCCAGCGCGATCCCGCTTGCACGACATTTCTGCACGCGCTCCTCAACCTCAAGGGCTTTCATGCGCTGCAGACGCACCGCGTCGCCCACGCGCTCTGGAACGCCGGCCGGCCGGAGATCGCCACCTGGCTCGCCAATCTCGCCTCGCTGGTCTTCGGCCCCGATATTCATCCGGCCGCACGAATCGGCGCTTCCATCATGCTCGACCACGGCTCGGGAATCGTCATCGGCGAAACGGCCGTGATCGAGGACGAAGTATCGATCCTGCAGGGCGTCACGCTCGGCGGCACCGGCAAGGAAACCGGTGACCGCCACCCGAAGATCCGCCATGGCGTCATGATCGGCGCCGGCGCCAAGATCCTCGGCAATATCGAAATCGGCGCCTTCAGCAAGATCGCCGCCGGCAGCGTCGTGCTGAAGCCGGTTCCCGAACATTGTACGGTCGCCGGCGTGCCGGCCACCGTCGTGCGCATCCACCGCGCCGACGAAATCCCCGCCGAGACCATGGATCAAAATATCTAGATCTTTCCGAAATGTGCTTCGGTCGTTATGCGGCCTGCTGATTGTCCAAGATGCACGGGCGCTTTAATCAGGCGGCCCGCACCGCGCCGATGATGTCAGCCAACAGACCGTGCAGCAGATCCCGGTAGCCGTTTCGGGCGGACGGACCGCTCTCTTCCGAAGTCATGACGACCGTCAGATCGAGCGACGGCACGATATAGAGCATCTGCCCGCCGTAACCCCAGGCGAAATGCACCTGCTCGCCGCCGATCTGCCGCGTGAACCAGCCATAGCCATATTCGTCGCCCGAAAAGCGTGAGTTGGTGCGATGCTGCCACGATCGGGAGATCCAGTCGGCCGGGATGACCTGGCGGCCTTCGGCGGTCTTGCCGCCGTTGCGATAGAGTTCGCCGAAGGCAAGCAGGGAGCGGGCGCTCATCGCCATCTGGTTGCCGCCGAGATAGATGCCCTGCGGATCGCGCTCCCATGCGCCGATGCGGAAACCGTCGACCGGACCCAGCCATTCCTGCGCCAGGGCCAGCGTCGACCGCCCGCTGACCTTGGTGAGAATGGCCGACAGCAGATGCGTGGATGCGGTGGAATAGAGCATTTCTCCACCGGGCTGATCGACGAAAGGCTGCGAAAGGGCAAAACGCACCCAGTTGCGCGAGGAGACCCAGCGGCCGTAATTCGGCCCCGACATGCGATCGAGCCCAGTCTGCATGGAGAGAAGATTGCCGATGGTGATGTCGTTGAGGCGCGGATCGGGTGTTTCAGGCAGATCGGCCTTCAGGATCGGTGCGATCTTCTGATCCGGCCCCTTCAGCAGGCCTTTGTCGATAGCGATGCCGACCAGCGCCGAAATGATCGACTTCGAAGCGGATTTGATATTGGTCGATTCTGCCGGTGAATGACCGTGGAAACCGCGTTCGGCAAGCACCCGCCCACCGCGCGCGACGATCACCACCTTGAGCGGCCGCATCGCCAGGTCATCAGCCGCCTGATCGAGACGCGGGTCAAGCCCGGTGCTGGCGCGGGCTACGCTCTGGGCAGTGGCCGGCGCCGTTGTGGCAAGCGGCAGAGAGAAAAGAAGCAGAAAGGAGAGAACACGGAGCATGCGGCGCAAGATAGGATATCTCAGCGATATCTTCGCGGGCCGGCGGCACTTTTCACGCGATTGTGTTGCCGCGTGCGCCGGTGATCATGCGCCGCGTCGGCCGCCAAAAAGGACAATCCGCGCCGCAACCACGGCAGGCCCGCCTGCCTCCACTCAAACGGCGCGGATATTGCCGGCCGGGGTAAGGACGTTCCACCCCGGCCAGCCGATCGGCACAGCCTCAGGCGGCGCGGCGAACCGGCGCGCCGGTCAGCATGCGCCCCGAGGGGACGATCATGCCGGCCGCGCCGTCAAGCCAGCCTTCCGTGAGCTCGAGCGCCAGAAAGCGCGAGCGTTCGAACGGACCCGGCATGACAAGATGGCGAGCCTTTTCGGCGAAGAAGCCGAAACGCTCGTAATAGGCGGCGTCGCCGACGAGCAGGACAGCGCCGTGCCCACGGTTCTTCGCCTCCAGGATCGCCGCGCGCATCAGCGCCGCGCCAATGCCCTTGCCGCCGTGACGGCCATCCACGGCGAGCGGACCGAGCAGCAGCGCATTGATCGGCGTGCCTGCATCATTGACGCCGGCCTCGACGTTCCAGAGCCGCACCGTGCCGATGACATGACCGTCGCGGTCACGCGCGACCAGCGCCAGCCCCTCGGCCGGAACACGGTTGCGGCGAATCTTCTCCGACGACTTCTTGCGGCGGTCCGGTCCCATGACGCGGTCGAGCAAGTTTTCACGGGCAACGACATCCGAGGGATTTTCGGCGTCGATGGCGAAGGTGGTGGGCGCAAAGAATGCGCGGACAGAATCAAGAACAGCGGCCATCTTGGCCTCCCGTACCCAATACCGTTATCAGCGGCGATGAATGAAAATTGTGAAGTTGCCGCCCCGGCTGGTTACGGGGCCGGCGGAAACAACCTTAGATGACGTAGGCCTTCAGCGGCTCGAAGCCGTTGAAAGCGACCGCCGAATAGGTCGTCGTGTAGGCGCCGGTGCCTTCGATCAGGACCTCGTCGCCGATCGAAAGGGAGATCGGCAGCGGATAGAGCTTCTTCTCGTAGAGCACGTCGGCCGAATCGCAGGTCGGGCCGGCGATGACGCAGGGTTCCATCTCGTCGCCGTCGTGCTCCGTGCGGATCGGATAGCGGATGGCTTCATCCATCGTCTCGGCGAGACCGCCGAACTTGCCGATGTCGAGGAAGACCCAGCGGGCATCGTCATTGTCCGACTTCTTCGAAATCAGCACGACTTCCGCCTTGATGACACCGGCATTGCCGACCATGCCGCGGCCCGGCTCGATGATCGTCTGCGGGATCTGGTTGCCGAAATGCGTGCGCAGCGCCTGGTAGATCGACTTGCCGTAAGCCTCTGCCGACGGAACGTCGCGCAGATACTTCGTCGGGAAGCCGCCGCCCATGTTGACCATCTGCAGGTGAATGCCCTGCTTGGCAAGCGATACGAAAACGCGCTTCGCATCGGCGAGTGCCGAATCCCAGGCATCGACCTTGGTCATCTGCGAACCGACATGGAACGAGACGCCGTAGGACTGCAGGCCGAGCTGGTGGGCGTAGACGAGAACGTCGACGGCCATCTGCGGAACGCAGCCGAACTTGCGCGACAGCGGCCATTCGGCGCCTTCGCCATCGGTCAGCACCCGGCAGAAGACACGGGCGCCGGGAGCGGCGCGCGAGATCTTCTCGACTTCCTCGTGGCTGTCGACGGCAAAGAGGCTGACGCCGAGCGCATGAGCGCGAGCGACATCACGCTCCTTCTTGATCGTGTTGCCGAAGGAGATGCGGGCAGCGGTCGCACCGGCGTCGAGCGCCATTTCGATTTCGGCAACGGATGCGCAATCGAAATTGGAGCCGAGACCTGCGAGCAGCTTCAGCACCTCAGGGGCCGGGTTGGCCTTGACGGCGTAGTAGATCGCGCTGTCCGGCATGGCGTGACGGAAGGCCTGGAAATTGTCGCGAACGACATCGAGGTCAACCACGAGGCAGGGACCGTCGGGACGTCGGGTTGCGAGAAAGTCGCGGATGCGCTGGGTGGTCATATCGATTCCCTCTTCCAGTTCCAGAGCTCCGGCATGAACCGGAGGACAAAGGGCATACGAGAACTCGCATTGGAACCAGCCGGTGGAGACCCCGGAACCATAGCAAGCGCTCGATGCGCGGATAGTGAACCAACGCCGCGATGCGGTGTAAGTTCGGCTTTGTCTGCCATGGATTGGAGGGAGAATCCCAACCGCACTTCCGGCAATGATGGTGTGCCTCTTCAGTAACCCCCGCTGATGGAAAGCAGGGAGAGAACAAAAAGGCCCGCACCGTCGTTGCTTCAGGCGTCCTCGCATTTTCCGGTTGGCCGGAATAGCGACTGGAGGGGTTAATTCCAGGTACCTTACCGATTTCCTCACCAATTCGAGGGTTCGGCGGACACCCATGGGCACGTGCGACTTTGGGCTGAGGTGGAAATAAGAATATTCGCCTTCACAATCAAGCGTTTTTTTGATCTTGGGGTCAAAAAAATAATTGAACAGCTCGGGCCAATTTGTTCAACGTTTCGAAACAGCTTGGGGAAGGCCATGGACACTCTGACCCGCATACGCGCCTTCATCGATGTCGTCGAGGCCGAAGGCTTTTCCGCCGCCGCGCGCCGGACCGGCCGCTCGAAGGCACTGCTCTCCAAATACGTGCGCGAACTGGAGGATGAGCTCGGCGCGCTGCTGCTCAACCGTACCACCCGGCAGTTCTCGATGACCGAGGCCGGCCATACCTACTACCGCACCGCCTCCGATATCCTCAAGGAGATCGACAACCTCGCCGATCTCGTGCGCGAAAACAATGCGCAGCTCAAAGGACGGCTGCGCATCTCGGTGCCGCGCACCTTCGTCGACGCCGATGTCGGCCAGTCGCTGATCGATTTCGCCAGGGAGAACCCCGAGGTTTCGCTGGAGATCGCCGCCGACGACCGCTTCGTCGATCTGATCGAGGAAGGTTTCGACGTGGCGATCCGCATCACCAAGCTCGAGGATTCCGGCATGATCGCCCGCAAGATCTCCGATTTCCGGATCCATCTCTGCGCCACCCCGGAGTTTCTCACCCGCTATCCGAACATCGAGCATCCGAGCGATATTTCCAACGTCCCTTTCATCGTCGACACCAATGCGCGCAGCCAGGCGAGCATCCGCTTCTACAATCCCGACAACACCTCGTTCGCGGTCGCCGTTTCCGGGCCGATAGAGGTCAACAGCCCGCATGCGACATTGCGCGCGGCCCTTGCCGGCATCGGTATTGCCTTCATTCCGGATTTCATCGCCCGCAAGCCGATCGAGAGCGGCGAACTGGTGACGCTGTTCAACGACTACATCCCGACCGACCGCGGCATCTATGCCGTCTATCCGCACCGGCGCTACCTGCCGGCCAAGGTGAGGATCTTCGTCGACTACCTGCACAACTGGTTCAAGAAGCATCCGTGAGGCTGCACCAAATGATCCGCCCGGCCGGACGATCGGGTGATCCCGGGCAAGTTCAGCCGGCATGCCGTCCCAATTCCGTCCCAATTTCTGGCAAGAACACGGGTCGAGCGAATAAGGCAGCGGGACGCATGAAAAAATCCATACTATTGATGACCGCGCTTCTTTCGCTGGCGCCAGCCGCCGCCTTTGCGCATCCGCACATCTTCGTGGAGGCGCGGCTCGAAGTCGTCGCCGGCGCTGACGGCAGCGTCGAGGAACTGCGCAATGTCTGGCGCTTCGACGAGGTCTTCTCCTCCTCGGTCGTCATGGATTTCGACAAGAACACCGATCTGAAGCTCGAGCCGAACGAACTCGCGCAGGTCGGCAAAACGGTGAAGCAATCGCTTGCCGATTACGACTACTACATGAACCTGACGGTCAACGGGAAGAACGTCACCGTCCAGCAGCCCGACATCATCCATGTCGACTACAAGGACGGCCAGCTGCTGATGTTCTTCGCGGTGAAGCCGGCGGAGAAGATGCCGCTCAAGGGCAGGCTGAGCTTCGGCGTCTACGACCCGACGCTTTATACGTCGATCGATTTTCCGACCGACGCCGAACTTTCAATCGTCGGCGACGGCTTCAAGGCCTGCAAACACCAGGTGGTCAGGCCTGATGCCGACCAGGTGATCTCGGAGAACAAGCAGTCGCTGACCGATGCCTTCTTCAACGATCCCACCGGCACCAACATGTCCAAACTCTTCGCCACCCGGCTGGAGGTTACATGCTGACGAGACGCCCGTCCTTCATCCTTTCCGCAGCCCTCCTTGCGCTCGTGATGGCGGCATGCCTTGCCCATGCGCAATCGCCGCTCGGCATCGGCGCGGCCGAACCGAGTTTTCAACCGACTGGCGGACCGTTCGCACCACTTTTGCTCTATGTGAACTATGAGCAGCAGGCCTTCTACCGGGCGCTGACGGATGCCTTGAAGGGCATGCGCGAGGATCCGTGGCAGCTGACATCGCTGATCGGTCTTTCCTTCGCCTACGGCGTCTTCCATGCCGCCGGCCCCGGCCACGGCAAGGCGGTCATCTCCTCATACATGATCGCCAACGAGGTCGAGCTGAAGCGCGGCGTGGTGATTTCCTTCATTTCGGCGTTCATCCAGGGCATCGTCGCCGTCGCCCTGGTCGGCGGCGCCTGGCTGGTGCTGCGCGGCACAGGCATCACGCTGACGGCTGCGACCCATGCGATGGAAATCGCCAGCTTCGTCATGGTCATCCTCTTCGGCGGCTGGCTGCTGTTTCGCAAACTGCGCTCCATGGCGGGCAATTTGCCGCGCCGCCGGCTGATGGCGACATCCGCCGGCCCGGTCAGCATGATGCTCGATTGGAAGGACAACGCGTCCGAACGCCAGGCCTATGCCTTCAACGGCAAGGCGCAGGCCATCGGCGCCGGCCATACCTTCGTTCCCGGCATGGTCTGCGAGACCTGCGGCAATGCCCATCTGCCGGATCCGGCCCTGCTCGCCGGCGACAAGTTCAGCGCCCGCGAGGCCTGGTCGGCGATCGTTGCCGTCGGCCTTCGCCCCTGCTCCGGCGCGCTCCTGGTCATGACCTTTTCGCTGCTGAACGGGCTTTATCTCGGCGGCATGCTGTCGGTCGCCGCCATGTCGCTCGGCACCGCGCTCACCGTTTCCGTGCTTGCCACCCTCGCCGTCACCGCCAAGGGTGCTGCCGTCCGCCTCTCCGGACGCGGCTCGACCGCCTCGATCTGGATCGGCCACGCCATCGAAATCCTCGGCGCGCTTCTCGTCATCCTGATGGGCGTCTTGCTGCTCGGCGCCTCCCTGCAGGGCTGACCTTATTTTTCTCGGCCGCGCTGGTAACGCGCCCTGAGCCAGAAGACCGCGAAAAACGCCATGATCAGGCAGACGCCGACGGCAATTCCCAGCACCGGCGAGAAATTGCCGATCCATAAGACGATGGTCGGCAGAAAATAAATGACGAGGCCGGCGCCGAGCAGAATGATGGCGGCGGCGATCGCCTGCGAGCGGCTCTCCTGATTCACGCGAGCCTTTCCTTTTCCAGATCGGCGCGGATATCCTGCAATCGCCGGATCTGGTTGCCGGCGGCGTCGAAATTCTCAGGCGAAAGCCAAGCCTCGAAGGCAGCGTTGATCAGCGGCCATTCGGCATCGATCATCGAGAACCAAGCGGTGTCGCGGTTGCGATGTTTGGAAATCATGTGCTGGCGGAACACGCCTTCGAAGCTGAAGCCGTACCGCACCGCCGTCGTCTTGCTCGCCTCGTTGTTATTGTCGCATTTCCATTCGTAGCGACGGTAGCCGAGATCCTCGAAGACGTGTTTGGCCATCAGGTAATGCGCCTCGGTGGACAGCGGCGACCGCTTCATGTCGGCGCCATGCGCCACCCCGCCGATCTCGACGACGCCGTTTGCCGGGTCGGCGCGCATATAGTTCGCCATGCCGACAATCTTGCCGGTGGCGTTGTCGCGGAAAATATGGGTGAGCCAGCCGGACTTGGTGTTGACGGCTTCCAGCCAGTTGGCGAAATCCTCGATACCGGAGAAATCGTCCTGCGCGAAATAAAGCAGCAGCGGGTTGATGCCCATGCCGCCGAGACCTTCCCACAGCGCTTCGAGATGCTCCGCACGCTGATAGGGCTCGACGGTGACGAAACGGCCCTTCAGCATCACCGGCTTCGGCGCCGGGCAGCCTTTGAAATTTGCAAGATCGCGCATGTTCACTCCCTTATGTAGGAGTGGGATAGGCCAGCCGCCCCATAAAGGCAACCGGCCGAGGTGTCACTGTGACAAGGTCGTCTTGGCGGAAGACACCGTCGCCTCGATATGGTCGACCAGCTGGTCGGCGAGGCCGAGCCTCCCGGCGAGCAGATCGAGGTAGCCGCGTTCAGCGCGCGAATCCGGTTCGATGGTGAGCCGCGAAGCGGTGTAGAGTTCGACCCGCTGTTCTTCCGTCACTGCCGCTGCGACGAGCGCATCGATATCCGTCGGCGAAGCGAGTTCATGCTCGATAAAGGCCGCAGCCTCGCCGCTGACATCGGCGGCCTTGACCTTGTCCATGATGAGGGCGCGTTCGGCATCGTCGATATGGCCGTCGGCCTTGGCGGCGGCGATCATCGCACGGATCAGCACCAGCACGAATTCGTTGCTGCCGGCAGGCGACGCCGGCCCGAAACCGGATTCGACAGGCGGCGGCAGAAGAACCGGATTGTTTGCCGAGGGTGCATCCGAGGGGGCTGCAGGCGCCTGCCCCGCCTGGTAATTCTTGTAGGCCTGGTAGCCAAGGCCGGCAATGGCGGCAAGACCGCCGATCGCCAGGGCATTGCCGGCAATACTGCGGCCGGTCTTGGTGCCGAGAAGTGCGGCGGCGATCGCACCGGTCTTCATCGGGTTGTTCTTTGCCGTCTGCACGGCATCGCCCGCCCTATCGCGGACCGATCCGCCGAGACCCGGCACCTGCGAACCCAAGAATTGGTCGAGAAGCTTCTTCGCGTCGAACATTCCTCGTCATCTCCCTGTTGAGGCTGGAGGAGAACATAGGTTTGCGACGGCTGAAATACAAATATGGGGCTCGCCAAGAAGCGCACCCCTAAGAAAATCCAATGTCAGGCCTTCAGCGCTGCCGCCTCGGCCGCAAGCTTGGTAATGCCTGCCCAATCGCCGGCGGCGACGAGTTCCTTCGGCGCCACCCAGGAACCGCCGACGCAGATGACGTTCGGCAGCGACAGGTAATCATTGGCGTTTTTCAGCGAAATACCGCCGGTCGGGCAGAACAGCGTGCCGGCAAGCGGTGAGGAAAGCGCCTTGAGAAAGGCGGCGCCGCCGGCCTGCTCGGCCGGGAAGAACTTCAGCACCTGGTAGCCTTCTTCGCGCAGCGCCATGACTTCGCTGGCGGTGGCAGCGCCCGGAAGCAGCGGCACGTCGGAATCGGCGGCGGCATCGAGCAGCTCCTGCGTCGTGCCCGGGCTGACGATGAACTTCGAACCGGCCTCGACGGCCGCTTCCCAATGGGCAGCATTGAGGATCGTACCGGCGCCGACTTCGGCGCCTTCGACCTCGGCGGCGACGGCGCGCACGGCTTCAAGGGCGGCCGGCGTGCGCATGGTGATCTCGATCGCCTTCAGGCCACCTGCGACGAGCGCGCGGGCCAGCGGCACCGCCGACTTGGCATCGTCGACGATCAAGACCGGGACGACCGGCTGGAGTTTCAGGATGGAAAGGAGCTTCTCTGTTTTCTCGCCCATGGCCGTGCGACTTCCTTGAAACGATTGAATTCGACCCCGAATAACGCCCTTGCGGAACCTTGTCGAGATAAAACCAATTCATATGACAAGGTGGGTATGAAATACCGGGAAAGTGGGATACCGTGCCGCACTCGTCACAAAAGGTTCACCGATATGGCGAAAGAGATCGAGCGGAAGTTTCTGGTACGCAGCGATGGATGGCGGTCCGCCGTCGAAACGAAGTCCGTTCTCAGGCAGGGTTACATCGCCTCGATGGACGACCGTTCCGTTCGGGTGCGCACCCTTGACGGCAGGAACGCGAAGCTGACGATCAAGATCGGCCGCAGCGCCATCACCCGTGACGAATTCGAATATGACATTCCGATCGCCGATGCCGAGGAGCTGTTGCAGAACGCGGTCGGCATCGTCATCGAGAAAACGCGCTACCGCGTTCCGCATCAGGGCTTCGTCTGGGAGGTCGACGTTTTTGCCGGCGAGCATCGCGGACTTGTCATCGCTGAGGTGGAAATGGCGGCGGAAACCGACAACCCGGCCCTCCCCAGCTGGCTTGGCCGCGAAGTGACCGGCGATTTCCGCTATTCCAACCAAGCCCTTGCCACGGAATATGGGCACGACAGGCATGGCCTATCGCATACGGCCTGACGCCGATTTCACCGAGGCGTTCCGGAGCGTCGCGACCGAGCAGCTGGAAAGCGCCATCACGGTTCTTGAGGAGCGACCGGACGGCGCGCATGAGGCGATCCATTCCTCCCGCAAGGACCTGAAGCGATTGCGCTCGCTCTACCGGCTCGTAGCGCGCGAGGCGCCGGAATCCAAGAACATGAAAATACAAGGCTGCGCGATGTCGCACTCTCGCTGTCGGCAATCCGCGACGCAGCCGCTCTTATCGGCACGGCGCAATATCTGCAGCAG
This sequence comes from Rhizobium sp. H4, assembly GCF_003013335.1. NCBI lineage: Bacteria > Pseudomonadati > Pseudomonadota > Alphaproteobacteria > Hyphomicrobiales > Rhizobiaceae > Rhizobium > Rhizobium sp. H4. Next base: position 79,129 of record NZ_PSOW01000005.1, on the reverse strand, counting down.
TCGGCCCGTGAGCCGGATGAGAACGAAGCGCTCGGCCGGATTGTCACTATTCTCGAAGGGCGGCGTGATTGGATGGCGGAGGCCGAAAGCGGCCTGGAGCAACGGCTCGCGGAAACCTCTGACGTTCTGAAAGAAGCGATTGCCGCCCTCGCTACAGTCTCATTTGATGGCGATCACCGCAAGAATGCCCCGCAAGCTGGCAAACAGCTGGCGCCGCACCGCGCGCAAGGCCAAGGCTGCGCTCGCCGCCTGCCATGGCCAGGCAGCGGCCGACGATTTCCACGATCTCCGCAAACGCACCTACGATTATCGACTCTATCACGCCCTTTTGCGCGACATCTGGCCGGGCGCGATGAAGGCCAAGCGCGATGTGGCCAAAGAACTCGTCGAGGATCTCGGTCATATTAACGACCTGGCCGTGCTCTGCGAACTGGTGGAAGCCGAGCCGCAGCTCTTCACCCGCAATGATGATCTGGCGCATCTGCTCGACGCCATCATCTTCCGCCAGCAGGAGGACCGGCGGCAGGCGCTTGTCAAAGCAGAAGCCGTTTTCGCCGACGATCCCGACGAGGAAGCACAGCGCATCGAGCTCCTCTGGCTGACGGTCGCAGGTTGAGCGGCGGCGTCATTATTGCGATTGGGCCAGCGCGTCGGAAATGTCGAAAGAAAGCCCATTGACCTCAACCAGACTTGAGGTCCTACCCTCCGGCAGTCGACCAAGCAGACCTGACCGCGAGGAAACAATGATTGCCGCAAATGCTGCTATGCCAAAGCTGCTCGGGCTCTACGAGACGCATCTGACCGTTGCCGACCTCAAGACCTCCACGGATTTCTACCGGGATGTCGTCGGACTCGAACCGGCGGCGTCATTCGAGGAGCGCAAAGTCGCTTTCCTCTGGGTGGACGACAGGAAGACTGGCATGCTCGGCCTTTGGGAAACCGGAACCGGACCCCTGAGGATGCGGCTGCATATTGCCTTCCGCATGACTGTCGAAGGTGTGCTGCAGGCGCTCGCCGCTCTCAAGGCAAAGGGTGTTGAACCTCTCGGCTTTACCGGCGAACCGGCGACGGAGCCGGTGGTTCTCGGCTGGATGCCGGCTCTGTCGATCTATTTCAAGGATCCGGATGGACACTCGATCGAGTTCATTAGCATTCTCGACGACACTCCCGACCGAAGCTTCGGCGTGCGGCCGTTTTCGGAATGGACGGCGAAAGCATAATCGGTAACCGTCAAAGCCGCTACCGGCGAAGGCAATTGCGCAAGCCGCCGATTTTCTGTATTTCCCGGCCATGACCGACAGCCTGACACACACCGGCCCGTTCCTCGTAGCGGCGCTCTACCATTTCGTTTCCGTACCGCGCTTTGCCAGCCTGCAAGCGCCGCTGCAGGCGCTTTGCGAAGAGAACGGCGTCAAGGGAACGCTGCTTCTGGCGCATGAGGGCATCAACGGCACGATCGCGGGACCGGATGCCGGCATTGGCGCCGTGCTCGCCTTCCTGCGTGCCCAGCCGGAATTTGCGGGGCTGGAGCACAAGGAAAGCCGCGCGTCGAAAATGCCTTTCCTGCGGCTGAAGGTGAAGCTTAAGAAGGAAATCGTCACCATGGGCGTCGAAGACATCGACCCCAACAAGGTGGTCGGCACCTATGTGGCGCCTCAGGACTGGAACGCGCTGATTTCCGACCCCGATACGATCGTCATTGACACCCGCAACGATTATGAAACGGCGATCGGCACGTTTCGCGGCGCGCTCGACCCAAAGACGAAGACGTTCCGCGAATTTCCGGATTGGGTGCGCCGCAATGCCGGCCTGCACAACAAGCCGAAGATCGCCATGTACTGCACCGGCGGCATACGCTGCGAGAAGGCCACGGCCTTCATGAAAGCTGAGGGCTTCGACGAGGTCTATCATCTCAAGGGCGGCATCCTGAAATATCTGGAGGACGTGCCGCCGGAAGAAAGCCTCTGGGACGGCGCCTGCTTCGTCTTCGACGAACGCGTCTCCGTCGAGCATGGGCTGAAGCAGGGCGAACACAAGCTGTGCCACGCCTGCCGCAATCCGATCACTTCAGAGGAAATCACCTCGCCGCTCTATGAGCAAGGCGTTTCCTGCAGCCACTGCTATCACGCGCGCACCGAGGAAGACCGGCTGCGCTACCGTCAGCGGCAGCACCAGATCGCGCTGGCAAGAAAACGCGGCCAGCGGCATATCGGCAGCTGAGCCTGTTCCGTTTAGACGGGCTTGCTGCCCGCGAATTCGCCGTCAGGCGGCCCCGAGACGGCGCCGGTTTGACGGCTCCGCAGCACGAAGCTCGTTGAGCATGTCGGTAATTCGCTCGGCCAGCATGGGCTTTCCGAATAAGTAGCCTTGCAGACAGTCGCAGCCGAACAGGCGCATGGCGACGGCCTGACCTTCGGTCTCGATGCCTTCAGCTGTCACCGGGATATCGAGCGAGCGGGCGAGCGCCACCGTCGCCTGCAGCATTTCGCGCTGGCGCTTGTCCTCGTTGACCCCCATGACCAGCGAGCGGTCGATCTTGATGCGGTCGAAGCCGAACTGCCTGAGATAACCTATCGAGGAGAAGCCGGAACCGAAGTCGTCGAGCGCCACTTTCACTCCCAGCCCCTTCAGCCGTTCGATCGACTGGCGGGTGCGCTGCGGATTCTGGATCATGTAACCTTCGGTGATCTCCAGCGTGATGCGGCTGGCCTCGATCTCCGTCTGTTTCAACACGTAGCGCACATAGTCGGTGAAGGCGGGATTGCGGAACTGGCCGGGCGAGACGTTGACCGAGACATTGAGTTCCGGCCATTGCTTGGCCGTCTCGCAGGCTTTGCGCAGCACAAACAGGCCAAGCGATTCGATCAGGCCGCTGGTCTCGGCGATCGGAATGAATATTTCAGGCGAAACAGGGCCGTGGCCCGGGCGGTTCCAGCGCACCAGCGCTTCGACGCCATTCAGCGCATGCGTGGTTGCATCGACCAGTGGCTGATAGGCGAGGGTCAGGTCGCCGCTTTCGATGGCGATCCTGAGATCGAGCTCCAGCGCGTTGCGCTGCTCGCGGTCCGCATCCATCGACGGATCGTAGAGCGTCATGCGCGCGCGACCGGCCTCCTTCGCCTTGTACATGGCAAGATCGGAACGGCGCACCAGCTCTTCGCGGTCGATCGCGCCGGCCGGCGACATGGCGATGCCGATGCTGGCCCCGACGACGACGACGCGGCGACCGATCTCCAGCGGATCGACCAGAAAATCGAGGATCTGCTCGGAAAGCTGCAGCGCGGCGGCATTCTCGCCGTCGGAGAGAAAGGCGATCGCAAACTCATCGCCACCGATGCGGGCGAGAACCGCGCCTTGTGGAATCAACACCTTGAGCCCGGCCGCGACCGCGCGGATCAACTGGTCGCCGGTGCCGTGTCCATAGCTGTCATTGACTTCCTTGAAACCGTCGAGGTCGAGATAGAGGAGCAGCACATTGCGCCTGCTCTGGCGGGCTTCGGCGACAAAGCGGTCGACAGCCAGCCCGAGACCCTCGCGATTGGACAGCCCGCTCAGCCTGTCGCGCAGCGCCTCCTCGCGGGCCCTGTTTTCCTCCGCCTTCAAGCGGCGGCCGGCGAGCCAGCCGATGGCCAGCAGCACCACGAAAAACAAGCCGACCAGACCGAGCGCCTCGAGGACCATCGGCCGCACCTGCGCATAGGCCACATTCCCCGGTGAGCGCGAGGTCCAGACCAGCTTGCCGAGCGTGGCCCCCATCGGATCGACGATGGGCACCAGATAACCGGCGTTGAAGGTCGGCGGCGCCAGCCGCAGGCCACCGATGACATAGGTCTGGCCGAGCGCGCTCACCCTGTCGTCATCGAGATGACGGGCGAAAATAAGATAGCGATGATGACCGGCCGGCACATCGAGTGCCCCGGATTTCTGCCGCACCAGGGCCACGCCGGCAGCTGCAATCCCGCGTTTGGTGCTGATGAAGCCGACGGCCTGAGGCCTGTCGACTGGGCCGGCCGCCTTCGCTGTATCGAGCAGCTTCCAGAGCGAAGGCCCGAAGAAATCTGCGAGCGGCTCCTCCATCGGCTTGCCGTCGCGATAGGCTATAATCGCATTCCTCGCATCATCGATGACGATCGCCATGTCGAAAAGCGAGCTATTGACCGACATCTCGCCGTAGTTGCTGATCGTCCACCCCATCCCATCTGGCGCGTAGACGTTGGCGGCGGCGTCGTCCCAGGCGGCATAATCGTCGAGCGTCGCGCCGAGCTGATCCTCGAAGGTCCTCAACGCGCCGATCGTCGTTTCGCGCGAGCGCTCGTCATCAAGGACATTGGCATTTTGAGCGACGCGTTCGATTGCCGTCAACACCATAATGGTGGCGACCGCAACGATGACCGCAAAGGAAAACAGCACGCCGGTAACGGTGATGTGACGGCCTATTCCCGATCCTTTGCGCTGCAATTTTCCGAGTATCTGCATTACCGCTCCCTGACCATCGGACTTTGCCAGCCAAGGGTTCAGAAACGTTTAAGCACGCGGCTGTTGCAGATCTTGTCGGTTCATTTTTTGCCCCGCTGCCGGCAGGATTCGCGCTCAGACAAACCGCTGACCCGGCTTGTGGTTTCCTTTCGGAAATTGCTCCGCGAGGTCGCGATACCATTTGCCGCTCTTCTTCACCGTGCGCAGCTGCGTCTCATAATCGACATGGACGAGGCCGAAGCGCATGCGGTAGCCTTCCGCCCATTCGAAATTGTCCATCAGGCTCCAGGCGAAATAGCCGCGCATCGGATAGCCGTCCATGATGAGATCTGCGACGACGTCAAGATGGTCGCCAAGATAGTCGAGGCGCATCGTGTCATTGACCTCGCCATCGGCGAGACCGGCATTGTCGCAGGCACCGTTCTCGGTGATGTAGCATTCCGGCAGATCGTAGCGGCGATAGAGACCCTCGACGAGGAGCTTCAGGCCCGGCGCATAGATTTCCCAGCCGATGTCGGTCTTGACGTCGGTTGCCGGCGGCGCTTTCACGGTCCACGGAAAATCGCCCTTGCGGTCAGCATCGTCGGCGACGCGCTCGGGCGTGTAGTAATTCAGACCCCACCAGTCGAGCTTCTGGCTGATCAGCTTCATGTCGCCGTCCTCGATGACAGGCATCCGGTCGCCGAGCGCCTCGACGAATTCCTTCGGATATTCGCCTTTGAAGACGGGATCGAAGAAGGCGCCGTTGTGGAACTGATGCGCGCGTTCGGCGGCGGCAAGATCGGCCGGGCTGTCCGAGCCCGGGATGATCGAGGCGGCATTGAGCACCAGGCCGACGGGTACGTTCGAAGCTTCCGAGCGGATCGCCTCGACCCCGAGGCCGTGGGCGAGGTTCATGGTGTGCATCGCGTGAAGGGCAGCCTGCATGTTGCGCTCGCCGGGAGCATGGATGCCATAGAGATGGCTCAGCCAGACGATGCACCAGGGTTCGTTGAAGGTCGCGACGGCGTCGAGACGGTCGCCGAGGCGGCTTATCACCGTCTTGGCATAACGCTGAAAGGCGTAAGCCGTCGAGCGCGCCGTCCAGCCGCCATCACCGGCAAGCAGCAACGGCAAGTCCCAATGGTAGAGCGTCGCAAAGGTCTTGATCCCCCGCGCCTTGCAGCCGTCGACCAGTCGGTCGTAGAAATCGAGGCCCGCTTCGTTCACCGGGCCTGTGCCATCGGGGATGATGCGCGGCCAGGCGATGGAGAAGCGATAGGCTTCGACACCCATCTCCTTGATGAGATCAAGGTCCTGCTCCAGCCTGTTGTAATGGTCGCAGGCAATTTCGCCATTATCGCGGTTATGGACGCGGCCGGGCATGTTGCAGAAAGCGTCCCAGATAGACGGCTTGCGGCCGTCGGCCTTGCTCGCGCCTTCGATCTGGAAGGCGGCGGTGGCAACGCCGAAGGTAAAGTCACCGGGAAAGCGGCTTGCAAGCGTCTTGGCATCGATCATCTCTAATCCCCGTCTCTGAGCATATGGACTGGCCATTGGGCCGGATTTAGCCAAGCCGAAAAGCAAAGTACAGGTCTCGGCCAAGAAAAGCTGCAACGTTGCAGTAGGAAGGGCGGAACGGCCATGACCGGCATCATTTGATGGCTTCGGACATCACGTTCCGACCGCAACGGATCTCATAACGCGAATGTCAGCAGTCGTGACTTGCTGCCGAGGCGGCGATCACTACACAGCGAAGACATCGCAAACATGAAAGGAACCCAATGCTGTCTTCGATCCATCTGCTGCAGCCGCATCTGCTGAGCCTGCTGCGCATCATCTCCTCGCTCGTGCTTTTCAGCTACGGCACGCAGAAGATCCTGCATTTTCCCGCCGCGGCAAGCGTGCCGCCGATGGGCTCGCTCTCCTGGATTGCCGGGCTGATCGAACTCACCCTCGGCTTCCTCGTCCTGGTCGGATTCCAGACCCGCATCGCGGCCTTCGTGCTTTCGGGCCTGATGGCCTTCGCTTATTTCATCGGCCATGCGGGAAAGAGCTTTTATCCCGCGCAGAATGGCGGCGTCGCGGCGATCCTGTTCTGCTTCGTATTTCTTTATCTGGTGGCGGCAGGCGCCGGGCCGCTCAGCGTCGACAGCTTGATGAAGCGCAACCGCGCTGCGGCCTGACGAATGACGGACAGGCCGAGGCAGCCAATGGCCGCTTCGGCATTTTCGCGGGCTCCGCCAATTTCACGCGGATCGCCAAGCCTCAGAGCTTGACCCAGGCGCCGTTTTTCTTCGACGAGGCGACACAGGCTTCGACGAAGGCGACACCCTTCACGCCGTCATCGACTGTGGGATAGACTACCGCCTTGTCGACCGCCTTGCCCTTCTTGCGGGCGTTGATCGCATGCGCGGCTTCCGTATAGATCGTCGCGAAGGCCTCGAGATAACCTTCCGGATGCCCTGACGGCACGCGCGTAACCCGGCCGGCAGCAGCTCCGGCGCCGGCGCCGCCACGAGTGATCAGCCGCTTTGGTTCACCGAAGGGCGTGTACCAGAGGTAATTCGGATCCTTCTGCGTCCATTCCAGGCCGCCCTTGCTGCCGTAGACGCGGACCATCAGGCCGTTCTCATGGCCGGGTGCGACCTGGCTGCACCAGAGCATGCCCTTGGCCGGCTTCTCCGAGCCCTTCGCCTTGAAACGCAGCATGACATGGGCATTGTCATCAAGACGGCGGCCGGGCACGAAACTGTCGAGATCGGCGGCTAGGCTGTCGAGCTCGAGGCCAGTGATGAAGGAGGCGAGATTATAGGCATGCGTGCCGATATCGCCTGTGGAGCCGCCGACGCCGGACTGGGCCGGATCGGTGCGCCAGGCGGCCTGCTTCTGGCCGGTCTGCTCGACCGCTTCGGTCAGCCAGTCCTGCGGATATTCGGCCTGGACGACTCTTATATCGCCGAGTTCGCCGTTCGCGATCATCTCGCGCGCCTGGCGGACCATCGGATAACCGGTGTAATTATGCGTCAGAATGAACAGCGCGCCGTTTTCGTCGGCGACCTTTTTCAGCTTCTTGGCATCGGCAAGGTTCGAGGTCAGCGGCTTGTCGCAAATGACATGAATGCCGCGCTTCAGGAATTCCTTGGCCGCATCATAATGCACATGGTTCGGCGTGACGATCGCCACCGCCTCGATGCCGTTCTTCAGCTTCGCCTCGCGGATGGCCATCTCGCGGTAGCTGGAATAGGTCCGCGACGGATCGAGGCCGAGGTCGCGGCCCGACTGAACGGCCTTGTCAGGCGTCGACGACAGCGCGCCGGCGATCAGATCGTATTGATCGTCGATGCGCGCCGCGATCCGGTGCACCGCACCGATGAACGCGCCGGCGCCGCCGCCTACCATGCCAAGCCGGATGCGCGGCTCGCGGGTCTGTTCCGATGATGCTTCGATTGCCATTCTTGTCCTCCTGAAATTTGAACTTGTGCGGATGCGCCCCTCATCCGGCTGCCGCCACCTTCTCCCCGTTCTGACGGGGAGAAGGGGATATGCCGCGACCTCTCCATCCCTCGTTAACGTCTCGCAAGGCAAGTCCCCTCTCCCCGTCAGAACGGGGAGAGGGTTAGGGTGAGGGGCAGCCTCCATGCATGCCCGAAGTCTCAGAGCCCCAGCATCCGCCGGTTGGCCGCCTGATCCGTACCGCTGCCGGCAAAATCGTCGAAGGCTTTTTCGGTGACGCGGATGATATGGGCGGCGACGAATTCTGCTCCTTCGCGGGCGCCGTCCTCCGGGTGCTTCAGCGCGCACTCCCATTCGACAACGGCCCAGCCGTCGAAATTGTTGGCCGTCATCTTCGAGAAGACCGCGCCGAAATCGACCTGGCCGTCGCCGAGCGAACGGAAGCGGCCGGCGCGTTCCACCCAGCCCTGATAGCCGCCATAAACGCCCTGGCGCCCGGTCGGATTGAACTCCGCATCCTTGACGTGGAACATCTTGATGCGGTCCTTGTAGATGTCGATGTTCTCGAGATAATCGAGGCACTGCAGGACGTAATGTGAGGGGTCGTAGAGCATGTTGGCGCGCGGGTGGTTCTTCACCCGCTCCAGGAACATCTCGAAGGTGATGCCGTCATGTAGGTCTTCACCCGGATGGATCTCGTAGCATACGTCGATGCCGTTTTCATCGGCATGGTTGAGGATCGGCGTCCAGCGGCGGGCAAGCTCGTCGAAGGCGGTCTCGACCAGACCGGCGGGACGCTGCGGCCAGGGATAGATGAACGGCCAGGCCAGCGCGCCGGAGAAGGTCGCATGCGCCTTGAGGCCGAGATTCTTCGACGCGGTCAGCGCCATCTTGACCTGCTCGACCGCCCATTCCTGGCGGGCCTTCGGATTGCCCCGCACTTCGGGCGCTGCGAAACCATCGAATGCTTCGTCATAGGCCGGGTGAACGGCAACGAGCTGGCCCTGCAGATGTGTGGAAAGTTCGGTGATCTCGATGCCGTTTTCACGGGCCTTGCCGGCGAACTCGTCGCAATAATCCTTGGATGTCGCAGCCTTCTTCAGATCGATCAGCTGGCTCGCCCAGGTCGGCACCTGAACGCCCTTGTAGCCGATATCGGCTGCCCATTTGGTGATTGCGTCCCACGAATTGAAAGGCGCTGCATCGCCCGCGAACTGGCCAAGGAAAAGGCCGGGGCCCTTGATCGTCTTCATGTCAGATTCCTCCCTGAACATCGACCGTAAACGTTTCTGATAACTTGTAGCACGCAATTTTGCGGGAGCAAGGCGCTTCCTTGCTTGCTGTCGTATTTGGCGCAGAGCCGGATGGTGTATGGCTGCGAACTAACCATGATGGGCATTGGCGGGCAAGAGGTACGTGCAGCATTTTCGCCTGCTCGCCAAAACGACGGCAAAAAAATGCGCCCATCCTTACGAATGGGCGCGCTTGCATAGCGGATCAATCAGAACGGAGAATCCGGGAAGTAGAAGTCCTTGGCATTCTCCTTGGTGACGAGCGTCGCGTCGAGGATGTAGTTGCCGTGGACGGGAACCTGGTCGTAGAGAGCAGCCGCCGTCAGCTCCATCGCCGTGCCGACCATCGCCGGCGGATAAAGAACGTCAACCGGGATCAGCTTGTCGCCGTCCATAACCTTCTTGATCATGTCCTTGGAACCGGCACCGGCGACGACATACTGGATGTCGGTGCGCTTGGCCTGCTCGATCGCCTGAAGAACGCCGACGGCCATGTCGTCGTCCTGGCACCATACGACATCAATTTTCGGGTACTTGGTCAGATAGTCCTGCATGACCTTGAAGGCGTCGTCGCGGTTCCAGTTGCCGTACTGGCGATCAAGAACCTTGACCTTCGAGCCGGCGATGCCCTTGTCGAAACCGTCCTGGCGCTGCTGGTCGATGGGGATCGGCAGGCCGCGGATGACGACGACTTCAGCCTCCGGGGTTTTTTCGGCAATGTATTTGCCGGCGACTTCGCCGAGCGCCGGATTGTTGCCGGCGACATAGAGGTCGCGCACGGAGTTGTCGTTGTTCGACGGTGCACGGTCGACCAGCGCCACGAACTTGCCCTTGTCCTTGACTTCCTTGATGGCGTTGACGAGCGGATCCGGATCCGAGGGCAGGATGACGAGCGCATCGATGCCCTGCGTATCGAGGTCCTGCACGGCATTGGCCTGCGTCGCAGCATCCGGCGAAGTCTTGACGATGACGTTCAGACCCGGATGTTCGGCCATCAGCTTCTTGGCAATACGCTCGGCATGGAACACGACCCCGGAAGTCCAGCCGTGATCGGCCGCCGGAATGGATACGCCGATCGTGTAGTTCTTGTCCTGGGCGTAGGCTGCGCCGGCAAAAGCCACCCCCGCAACCGCCAGACCCAACATGAGCTTGCGCATGCTATTTCCTCCCAAAAATATCAGGGACTTTTCCAATCCGAGCCGGGTGCCCTGTAAAGCCCGGCCAATCCGAGAACCGCCTGCTTTACGATTTGCGCACCAGCGACCGCTGCACCAGCATGGCGATGATGATGATCGCACCCTGGATCGCGCCGATCAGATACTCGCTGATGAAGTTCGAGAGCAGCATGATGTTGCCGACGAGTTCGAGAATGAAGGCGCCGCAAATCGTGCCCCAGACGCGGCCGGCGCCACCCTTGAGGGCCGTGCCGCCGACGACGACGGCGGTAATGGCCTGCAGCTCCCACAGAATGCCGGTCGTTGCCGAGGTGGAGCCGAGACGCGGCACATAGAGCAGCACGGCGATCACCACGCAGAGGCCCTGGATGACAAAGGCAATGGTGCGCACGCGATTGACCGCGATGCCCGAATAGCGCGCGACGTCACTGTTCGAACCGACAGCGACGACATGGCGGCCGTAACGCGTGCGATACAGGATAAAGGCCGCAATCGCGGTCACGACGAGGATCACCACGATCGGAACCGGAAGACCGAGAATATTGCCGAAATAGGCCGGCCGGTAGAGCGTCTGGATGTCGCTCGAGCGCAGCGTGATCGCGCCGCCCTGCGACAGCCAGGTGGTCAGGCCGCGATAAATGCCCATGGTGCCGAGCGTGGCGATGAAAGGTTCGATTTTGCCGACGGTGGTGATGAGCCCGTTGGCGAGGCCGCAAAGAGCACCCGCAATGACTGTGAAGAGCACAGCCGCGGTCAGCATCAGCACCGGATCGGCAATGACGCCCGAATTGATCAGCAGGATCATTAGACTGGCGACAAAGGCCACCATCGCGCCGACGGAAAGATCGAGATCTCCGGCCGAGATCACGAAGGTCGCGCCGACAGCGATAATGGCGATGAAAGCGCAGCGTGTCGCGACGTTGGCAAGATTGGTGATGCCGATGAAATTCGGATTGACCAGCGCGCCGACGATGAGAAGCAAGGCCAAAGCGGCAAAGGGTGCAACTGCGCGCAGATCAACGTCACGCCAGGACCTGCGCCGGATTTCCCTGGTCTCCTCGTTAACACTCATGTCCAAAACCAACCTCCCGTCCCAGACTGCCTGGGCATTTATCTATTGTCCGCGTCGGCAAAGTCCCGCCCGCTCTCAGCTCTTTATTCTCTGCTGTCGTCTTCCGAACCCGCGGCATGCTGTTGGGCGACATGCATTTAGGCCGCCGCCTTCTTCTTGAGCCCGGCGGCGTAGCGCATAATCTCCTGCTCGGAAATCTCGTCTCCCTCGAGCACGCCGACGATATGTCCCTCGCGCATCACCACCACCCGGGTGCAGAGTCCGATGACCTCGGGCATTTCCGAGGAAACGACGATGATCGATCGGCCGTCGCGGGCGAGCGCCGAGATGAAATGATAGATCTGCTGCTTGGTGCCGACGTCGATGCCGCGGGTCGGCTCGTCGATGATGATGATGTCAGGCTCGGTCTCCATGACCTTCGCCAAGAGCAGCTTCTGCTGGTTCCCGCCGGACATGCGGCCGGCAATGATATTGCCGTCGCGAACCCTGATGTCGAAGCGGCGCTTGGCCGTCGCCAGCGCAGCCGCTTCACTGCCGGGGCTGAGATAACCGTGGCGAGAATGCCTTCCGAGCGATTGCAGCGTTAGATTGGTCATCATGCCGGAGCGCAGCAGCAAGCCCTTCGACTTGCGGTCCTTGGTCATGTAGGCAAGCCCGCAGCGGTTGGCCGCATGCACATCACCGGAGGGAACGTTTTGCCCCTTGATGACCACTTCCCCCTCAAGGCGGGTTCGCAGGCCGGCGATCGCCTCCATCAATTCGGTGCGGCCGGAGCCGATCATCCCGGAAAAGCCGATAATCTCGCCCTTGCGCACCTCAAAGCTCGCATCCCTGACATAACCAGTCGACACCGAGGAGACGCTCAAGACGATTTCCTCGTCGACATCCGGCTCGACTTTGGCGGGATAGAGGCTGGAAAGCTCGCGGCCGACCATCAGCTGCGCAATCGATTCCCCGTCGAGGATTGATGTCGGTGACGTCTTGACCCACTGGCCGTCGCGCAGCACCGTCACCCGATCGGTCAATTCCATCACTTCGTCGAGCTTGTGGGAGACGAAGACGAAGCTGGTGCCCTGGTCGCGCAGCTTGCGGACCTGCTTGAAGAGCATATTCGTCTCTTCCCGCGACAGCACGGCCGTCGGTTCGTCCATGAACACGACACGCGCGTCGCGGCTGATTGCCTTGGCGATCTCGACCATCTGCTTGTCGGCGATGGAAAGCGTGCTGATCAGCGCATTTTCGTCGACATGCGAGCCGAGCACATCGAGGACCTTGCGCGTTTCCGACCGCATGTATTTGCGGTCGAGCACGCCGAAACGCGTCACCTCACGCCCGAGAAAGAGGCTCTCCGTCACGGTCAGGTGTTCGGCAAGATTGAATTCCTGGTGGATGATGACAATGCCGAGCGCCTCCGCCGCGCCATTGGGCGGCAGCACGACAGGCTTGCCGTCGAGCAGGATTTCACCGGAACTCGGCTGCTCGAAGCCCGACAACACCTTGACAAGGGTGGACTTGCCGGCACCGTTCTCACCCATGAGGGCATGGATCTCGCCGGCGCGGAGATCGAAGTTCACGCTGAACAGGACCTGCACGCCGCTGAAAGATTTGCATATGCGCCTGGCGGACAGCACCACGGGTGCGGTGTCGGCGATTTCCACGGTCATCATGCCTCCCCCAGAGCGCTTTGCAATTGGCAATGCACCGGCAACGCTCCATCACTTTGAACTAGCGCAGATTCCGTTTCTGAAAACAGCTTTCGCTTTTCCGGCGTTTGCGCTGGCGGCTCCCGTCCGCTTTGAACCTTATGTAAACCTTTACATCATCCATGTAAAGGTTTACATCGTGGATTAGCACAGATCCGTTGAAGCCTGCCTTTGACCTCTCGACAAGTCTGTGTAGTGTCGCGGCGAAGACAGCCCCAAGGCAGAGCTCAGTGTCGAATTCCACACCCGCAACAATCGAAGACGTCGCCCGGATCGCCGAAGTCTCCATCGCAACGGTTTCGCGGGCGATCCACACGCCGGAGAAGGTCGCCAACTCCACACGGCTCAAGGTCAACCAGGCAATCGCCGTCACCGGCTACACCACCAATGCCATGGCGCGCAGCCTGAGGCTCGGTCGCTCCAATATGATCCTCGTGGTGGCGCCCGACATCGGCGACCCCAATTTCTCCAATATCCTCGTCGGCCTGGAGAACGAGGCGCGGGCGCACGGTTACGGCGTCCTGATCGGCCACACGCAGAACGACGCCCAGCGCGGCCTGGAGTATCTGAAATTCTTCAACTCCAACCAGGCGGCCGGGCTGATCCTTTTCACCGGCATCCTGCCCTTCGGCCATCAGACCATGACCGCGCGGCTGCCGCCGAGCGTCGGCGTTTTCGAACCCGTCTTCAACGGCGGCATTCCCTATGTCGGCGTCGACGATACCGAAGGCGCGCGAAAGGCGGTGGATCTGCTGCTGGCCGAAGGCCATCGCAAGATCGCCTTCATCGGCGATTCGCGCACCCGGCTTGCCTATGTCAGGCGCCGCATGGGTTACGATGCCGGCCTCGACGCCGCCGGCGTCCCGCCGGATCTCAGGATCGTGCTGGAAGGCGACGGCACGATCGAAAGCGGCCGGCATGCCGTCGAACAGCTCTTCATGCGCGACACGCTCCCGACCGCCTTCATGTGCGTGAACGATCAGACGGCAATCGGCGTGATGATCGGGCTCGGCGCGCGAGGCTACGACATTCCGCGCGATTTCTCGGTGACCGGTTTCGACGACGTGCCGCAGGCCGTCTTCATATCCCCGTCGCTGACGACGATCCGCCAGCCGCGAACGGCGATCGGCAAACAGGCGATGGCGCTGCTGTTGGAGCTCTTGTCCGATGGTCGGCCGGCCGAGACGGAAATCCTGCTGCGGCCGGATCTGGTGGTTCGAAACTCCGTCTCCGCGCCGTCGCGCAATTGGTTGAAACGCTGACGCCAACCGAAAAAGGTAGCGCCGGCGACCGATGGCCGCCGGCGTCTGCCATCAGACGTAACGGTTGACGACGTTTTCGAGCAGTTCCTGCTTGCCGGATCTCGGCTGCGGGTTGACGTCCTTGGTCTCGACCCAGTTGGTGATCTCATCCAGCGAGTATTCGCCGCGGAAGAGCTTCTGCGCCTCGGCCGTTTCCCAGCCGGCATAACGATCGGCGAGCGGCTGCGACAGGGCCTTGTCCTCGATCATCTTGGCGGCGGCCTTCAGGCCGCGGGCGCAGCAATCCATGCCGCCGATATGGCCGATCAAAAGGTCCGCAGGATCGAGCGACTGGCGGCGCAGCTTGGCGTCGAAGTTGGTGCCGCCGGTCTTGAAGCCGCCGCCGGCCAGAACGTGGTAATAGGCAAGCGCCATTTCCGGAACATTGTTCGGGAACTGGTCGGTGTCCCAGCCGGACTGGTAGTCGTTGCGGTTCATGTCGATCGAGCCGAAGATACCGAGCGCATTGGCGAGCGCCAGCTCATGTTCGAAAGAGTGGCCGGCGAGGATCGCATGCCCCTGCTCGATATTGACCTTCACCTCGTTTTCAAGGCCGTGCTTCTTGAGGAAGCCGTAAACGGTCGCGACGTCATAGTCATACTGGTGCTTGGTCGGCTCCTGCGGCTTCGGCTCGATCAGGATCGTGCCCTTGAAGCCGATCTTGTGCTTGTACTCGACGACGAGGTTGAGGAAGCGGCCGAGCTGGTCGAGCTCGCGCTTGAGATCGGTATTGAGCAGCGTCTCATAACCTTCGCGGCCGCCCCAGAGCACGTAGTTCTCGCCGCCGAGCTTCTGCGTGGCGTCGATGCAGGTCTTGACCGTCGCGGCTGCGAAAGCAAAGACATCGGGATCCGGGTTGGTCGCCGCACCCGACATATAGCGCCGGTTGGAGAACAGGTTGGCCGTACCCCAGAGCAGCTTGGTGCCGGTCGCAGCCTGCTTCTCGGCGAAATAATCGACGATCTCGTTGAGGTTTCTGGTGTTTTCGGCAAAATTCTTGCCTTCAGGGCGCACGTCGGCGTCGTGGAAGCAGTAATAGGGCGCGCCGAGCAGCGAGAAGAATTCAAACGCGACGTCGGCCTTGAGCTTGGCAGCCTTCATCGTGTCTTCGAACCAGGGGCGCAGGAAGGTCTGGCCGCCGAAGGGATCGCCGCCCGGCCAGGTGAAGGTGTGCCAATAGGCCACCGCAAAACGCAGATGGTCTTCCATGCGTTTGCCGAGAACGATCTCGTCCGGCTGGTAATAGCGGAAGGCCAGCGGATTGGTGCTGTCGGGGCCTTCATATTTGATCTTCTGGATATCGCCGAAAAATCCGGTGCTCATGTCAGGTCTCCTTGGGTTCTCGTAGTTCAGTTTGATCGTTCGTGCCGTTCAGCCCCCTCATCCGACCCTTCGGGCCACCTTTGCCAGGGGCGACCCGCGGGTCTCGCCCCGTCATTCGGACCCCCCAGGGGAGAAGGTGCCGGCAGGCGGATGAGGGGCCGCTGGCTCCAGTTTCAATGCGCCAGCGACTTGATCGCCGGATAGAGTGCACGGTAGCGCGTGTAGGCATCCTCGTAAGCGCCGCTCAGCGAAGCCACCGGCTCGATCGTGTCTGATGTCACCGGCGGCGTGCAGACAGCAATCGGATCGGCACCCGTTGCCGCGATCAGGCCGAGGCGGGCGGCACCGAAGGCCGCGCCGAAATCGCCGTCGGCGGGCAGATCAACCGGAACACCGAGCGCAGTGGCGATCGACGCCAGCCAGTAGCGCGAGCGTGAACCGCCGCCGATCGCCGTGACGCGGGAGATGCCGGTGCCGGCCGACCGCAGCGCTTCGAGATTGTCGCGGATGGCGAAGGCGACACCTTCGAGCACGGCCTGGGTCAGCACGGCGCGGCTGCTTTCATGTTCCAGCCTGATGAAGGCGCCGCGGATGACCGCATCATTGTGCGGCGTACGCTCGCCGGAGAGATAGGGCAGGAAGGTGACGCCGGTCGGCGCCTTCAGCGTCTCGCCGAGTTCGCCGGTGAGATCGGCGGCCGACTTGCCGGTCACGCCGGAATGCCAGTTGAGCGCATCGGTCGCCGACAGGATGACGCCCATCTGGTGCCAGGTATTCGGCAGCGCGTGGCAGAAAGCATGCACGGCGCTTTCCGGCTTCGGCAGATAGGAGCCGTTGGCGGCAAAAAGCACGCCCGACGTGCCGAGTGAGACGAAGGCCGCACCATCGCTGACCGTGCCCATGCCGCAGGCAGAAGCGGCGTTGTCGCCGGCGCCGCCGGCAACGACGACATCCCCTGATATGCCCCATTGCGCCGCAAGTTCCGCCCGCAGCTTGCCGGCCTGTGCAGTGCCTTCGACGAGCGTCGGCATCTGCTCCTCGGAAAGATCGGTGGCGGCGAGCAGATCGGACGACCAGGCGCGCTTGCCGGTGTCGAGCCAGGAGGTGCCGGCCGAATCCGACATTTCGGAAATATATTCGCCGGTCAGCCAAAGACGCAGATAGTCCTTCGGCAGCAACACCTTGGCCACCTTTGCGAAAACGTCAGGCTCGTGCTTCCTGACCCAGGCGAGTTTAGGCGCGGTGAAGCCGGGGAAGACGATATTGCCGGTGAGTGCGCGGAAACGCGGATCGGCGTCGAGCGCCGCGGCCTCGACATGACTGCGCGTATCGTTCCAGAGGATGCAGGGGCGCAGCACCTTGTCGGCGGCGTCGATCAGTGTCGCGCCGTGCATCTGGCCGGAAAGGCCGATACCCCTCACCGCGGCAAGCTCTTTCGGATGTTTCGCCTTGAGACCGGCGAGGGCCTCTTGCGTGGCGCGCACCCAATGGGCCGGCTCCTGTTCCGACCAGCCGGAATGCGGGCGCGAAACGTCGAGCGAACCGTTGGCCGAGCCGACGATCGTCTGATCGCCGTCGATCAGCATCGCCTTGACGCCGGAGGTTCCGAGATCGAAACCGAGATACATCTGGTATTCTCCTTTGCCGTTACGGCAGATTGTCTTTCAGGAATATGTCGAGACGGATGCGCTCCTGCGCGTCGATGACTGGGAGCCCGTCCGCCTTGGCTTTCAGCACGCGGATCGCACTGCGCACTTCATGGCCGGCGTCCTGATTGAGGATAGCATCGATCGTATTATCGATGAGCGCCGCCCGCGTATGCACGGTCAGTTCATGGGCGATGACGGTCAGCGTCCGATCGACAGCCTTCTCCTTCAGCGCCCGGATGAGGCCGCGATTGCCGGCGCCGAGACTATAGACGCCGACAATACCGGCGTTCCGGGAGAGCGCGTCGGCAACGAGCATATGGGCGATCTCCGGATCGTCACGGCCTTCGAGCACCGGCAGGATCGCCAGATCGGGAAATTCCTCGGCCATGACTGCAGTGAAGCCCTCCAGCCGCTCGCGATGGTCGCGCACCAGCATGGATCCGGCGAGCACGGCGATCTCGCCCTTTCGCGGCCCGAGAAAGCGGCCGAGCAGACGCGCCGCTGTGCGGCCGGCCGCGATATTGTCGACGCCGGCATAATGGTGGCGCAGCGAGCCCGTGAGGTCGGACACCAGGGTGACGATGGGAAAGCCCGCATGCACCAGCTTGTCGACGGTGGCGCACACCTCAGGTGCATCGGTGGCGACCATGGCAATGCCGCAAGGCTTTTCCCGAGAGAGCTCTTCGAGCATAGCGACGAGAGCAGCCGGATCGAAGGCCGGCACCTCGATGGTGCGAATATCAGTGCGTTCGGCAGCCGAACGGAGGATCGCTTGCCGGATTTCCCCGTTGAGCCCGTGCATGAAGGAATTGTCGCTGGCCGGCAGGATGAACACCAGCGGATAGGTGCGGCCCTTCGCAAGATTGGCGGCAGCCACGTCCCTGATGTAACCAAGCTGCCGAATCGCGGTCTCGACCTTTTCGCGCGTCACATGGCGCACACCCGGACGCCGGTTGAGCACCCGGTCGACAGTCGCAAGGCTGACCCCGGCGGCGGCAGCGATATCGTGAACTGTTGGCCTCATCATTCCTCCTGATGAGACCATTAACGCCAATTCTGATGTACGTAAATCAAAAAATCGAAGGGGTGACTCGCGCATTGCGTTTCCGCATCGCCGCCGGCCTGGAGCCGGTCAGCAGGTCGATTTTTGGCTGATCGCATAGAGGCTGGAAAACTGCAAACAAAAAGGCCCTCCGGAGAGGGCCTTTTCGAGGAGCGGAGGCCGGAGGTCAGTGGCCGCCGCCACCTCCACCGCCGCCTTGCGGCGCGGGTTTCTTGATCATTGCTACACCGAGGATCATTGCGAGAAAGAGCACGGTCAGGATCAGGAACACGTCACTGAAGGAGAGGATGACCGCCTGTTCGGTGGCAAGGCCGACCATCTGCTTGATCGCGACCGACGCCCCGTCCATGCCATAGCTGTTGAAATTGGCAGTCATATTGTTCATCTGGTCGATCGCCGCCGGGTTGCCCCAGTCCATATTCTCCCGCAGCCGCTCATAGTGCACGTCCTGCCGGTTGGTGAGCACGGTATTGATGACGGCAAGGCCGACGGCTCCCCCAAGGTTTCTCGTCAGATTGAACAGGCCGGACGCACCGCGAATGCGCGAGGGCGGCATCGTGCCGAGCGCGATGTTGTTGATCGGCACCATGCACATCATCAGTCCGAAACCGCGCAGGATCTGCGGAATGAAAAGCTCGTAGAAATCCCAGTCCGCGGTCAGGTGCATCATGATATAGGTGCCGGCGGCGAAGCTGACGAAACCGATCACCATCATCAGGCGCAGGTCCATCTTGGTCGACAACCGGCCGGCGATCGGCGCGGTGAAGAACATTGCCAGGCCGGAAACGAACATCGTCTCGCCGATCATCAAAGAGTCATAGCCGCGGATGCGGCCGAGATAGACCGGGTAGATATAGGTGAGGCCATAGAGGCCGATGCCCATGACGAAGGAAAATACCGATCCGAAGGAGAAATTTCGGTTGGCGAAAGCCTTGAGGTCGACGACCGGAAAATCCACTGTGAAGGCGCGATAGAAGAATACGATGGCTGCGGCGCCGGAGGCAACCGCGGCAATGGCAATGGCACTGTCGTTGAACCAGTCGTTGGAATTGCCCTCTTCGAGCACATATTCCAGGGCGCCGAGGAAGACGCCCATCGAAACCAGCCCCCACCAGTCGAACTTTTTGAAGAGCGACAGTTCCGGCTTGTCGAAATCGATGAAGTTCCAGGTGACGATCGTGACGACGATGCCTGGAATGATATTGACGAGGAACAGCCAATGCCAGGAGAAGGCGTGGCTGAGATAGCCGCCGACGGTCGGGCCGATGGTCGGTGCAAGTGTTGCGATCAGGCCGATGATCGGCGAGACGATGCTGCGCTTCGAAGGCGGGAAGATCGTAAAGGCGGCCGCGAAAACCGAGGGGATCATGCCGCCGCCAATGAAGCCCTGAATGGCGCGATAGACGATCATCTGGTCGATATTCGTCGCCGTTGCCGCAAGAGCGCTCGCCATGGTGAAGCCCGCGGCTGAAATCGCGAAGAGATAACGTGTCGAGATGATGCGCGCCAGCGTACCCGAGAGCGGGATCATGATCACTTCGGCGATCAGATAGGATGTCTGGACCCAGCCGATCTCATCGCTACCGGCCGAAAGGCCGGCCTGGATCTCAGCAAGCGAAGCCGAGACGATCTGGATGTCGAGGATCGACATGAACATGCCGAGCACCATCGCGAAGAAGGCGATGAGTTTCCTCGGATCCATGCGGTCCTCGGCGTGAGCAGGCGCTGCCGGGATCGAACCCGCTGTCGCTGTCGCACTTGCGGCCATGGGACCACCTCCGCCTTTTATAAGGCTTACTTGCTGGGCGCCGTGCGGGTATCGACGTCGACCACGACGCTGAGGCCCGCGCGTAGCCGCCCGCTGTCGAGCGCATCCTGCGGCAGCGCGATGCGCACCGGCACACGCTGGATCACCTTGGTAAAATTGCCCGTCGCATTTTCCGGCGGCAGCAGCGAAAAGACCGAGCCGGACGCCGGCGAAATCGATTCAACGGTGCCGACGATGGGATGGTCGTCATAGGCATCGACATGGACGTTGACCTTCGAGCCCGGGACGAGATGCTGGATCTGCGTTTCCTTGAAATTGGCGTCGATATAAAGCTGGCGCACCGGAACGAGCGCCATCAGGCGCTGGCCGGGCGAGACGAGATCGCCTTCCTGCACGGACCGGTTACCGACGATGCCATCATAAGGCGCCTTGAGCACGGTGAAGGAGAGATCACGGGCGGCTTTGTCCCGGGAAATTTCCAGCGAACGGACCGAACCCTCCGCCTCCTTGCGCTGGGCCTGAAGGATGGTGATGTTGGCCTGCGCCGCGGCAATATTGGCGTCACCGGCAGCAAGATTGGCCTTGGCTTGGTCGAGCGCGATATTGGCATTGTCGAGATCGGCAGCAGTGCCGACCGACTTTGCCTGAAGCTCGCTCTGGCGCTTCTGGGTTATTTCGGCACCGCGAACGGCCGCTTCGAGTGCCACCTTCTGCGCCTGCGCTTGAGCGAGGCTCGCATCGGCGCCTTCGATCTGCGCATCGATACGCTGCAACGAAAGCTTTTCGGTGGCGATCTGGGCCTGGGCCTGATCGAGCGCGTTCTGGTAGTCGCCATTGTCGAGCGTGGCGAGCACGTCGCCTGCTTTGACTTCCTGGTTGGCGACAACGTTCACCTTCGCGACGTAGCCCGTGACCTTCGGCGAAATCGTTGCGATATCGCCCTCGATATAGGCGTCGTCCGTCGACACCATGAAGCGGCCGTTCGTCCACCATTCGTAACCATACCAGGCACCGCCTGCGACAATGGCGAGCACGACAATCGGCAGCACTGGGCTGCGGCGCTTCTTGGCAGCCGCGGGTGCTGCGACCGAAGCCGGCGCCGACTGCGCGGGAGCAGGCGGCGCCTCGCGTGCCTCAGCCGTCGGAGCTTCCGCGACGGCGGCGACCTTTGCCTCTTCGGCTTCGGCGTTTTCGCTGACGATACGCGCGACGCTGCTTTTTGAATTGCTCGACATGGCCATTACCGATCTTGGTGCAATTGATCGAACTGAACGGTTCGGTTCAGTTGACATAAACCTGTTTTGTCGTCATATCAAGATGCATAGAACCCATCGGTTCGATTTCTTTTAAGGGAAAGGCGAAACCGTAAACACGGTTAAGGAGACATGACGCTGAAATCCGA
Source organism: Rhizobium sp. H4 (assembly GCF_003013335.1). Classification (NCBI taxonomy): domain Bacteria; kingdom Pseudomonadati; phylum Pseudomonadota; class Alphaproteobacteria; order Hyphomicrobiales; family Rhizobiaceae; genus Rhizobium; species Rhizobium sp. H4. The sequence continues at coordinate 57,470 of NZ_PSOW01000005.1, read as the reverse complement.
CAATGCCGCCGTATTCAGTCCTCCCGCTGCCGGAGGCCGGTTTGCCGCAGGCGAAGATCCGGCCAAGCGCCAGCAGATCCTCGACGGCGCCAAGCGCGTCTTCATGAAAATGGGCTTCGATGCCGCCAGCATGAATGATGTGACGCGTGAGGCCGGAGTTTCCAAGGGAACGCTCTACGTCTACTTCACCAACAAGGAAGAACTGTTTTCGGCGATGGTCGAAACCGAGCGCGCCGCCTTCGTAGCCGCTGTGCGCACGGCGCTTGCCGAACACGACGACCCCGAATCCGGGCTGTATGAATTCGGGATAAGCTTCGTCACCCATATGACCGACGAGAAGGTCATCACCGCCATGCGCACCGTTCTCGGCGTTCGAGAGCGCATGCCTGCGCTCTGTCAACGCTTCTTCAAGGGGCCGGTCAATCTGCGCACCATAATGCGCGATTTTCTCGAACGCCACATTGCCGCGGGCACACTTGAGATCGATGATATCGATCTCGCCGCCGGCCAATTTCTCGATCTTGCCAGCGGCAGTTTCTTCAAGCTGCGCCTGTTCGGCAGCATGGAAGAACCGCCGAGCCGCGAAGAAATCGACCGCGTCATCCGCGGTGCGATCAAGGTCTTCATGGCGGCCTATGGCGCCCGCCGGCCCGCCACCGTCTGACGTCCTTTCTTGACGGCCGCCCTCCATCGGCCAAAACTCCGCAACAACGATCAAACCCGGCCGGCAGCTTTTTTCTAAGAAGGAAGCCGCAACCAGGAGAGATAAGGGATGAGCGCCATCGCACGGGCGATCTGGTTCATAGAGAGCCATTTCGAAAGCGATATATCGCTGGAAGAGATATCGGAAGCAGCCGGATTGTCGCGCTACCATCTGTCGCGGGTCTTCGGGCTGGTCACCGGCCACTCGATCAGCGGCTACATCAGGGGGCGGCGCCTCAGCCGCGCCGTGCCCGACTTGGTCAGCGGCTCATCCACCATCCTCGAGGTTGCGCTTTGCGCGGGCTACGGCTCCCACGAAGCTTTCACCCGTGCCTTTCGTGACCAGTTCGGCATGACGCCGGATGCGGTGCGCAGACAGGGGCACACCCGTAACCTCGTCTTACTGGAGCCGATCAGAATGGACCCCGCCCACCTCAGCGACCTCGAAGCGCCCCGCTTCGAAACCCTTCAACCACTGCTTCTTGCCGGCTTGGAGGAAACCTATCCCTATGGCGGCAATGCGGCCATCCCCTCTCTCTGGCAGAAGTTCAATGGCCATTTCGGCCATATATCAGGCCAGAAGGGCAACGTCGCTTACGGCATCTGCACACATATCGACGGCGAAGCGGAAAAATTCCGCTATATGGCCGCGGTCGAGATCTCCGATGCCGGCGATCTGCCCGCCGATTTTACCACGCTCAAGCTTCCCGGCCAGCGCTACGTCGTCTTCACCCATCGCGGTCATGTCTCCGGCATTTCCGCGACGATGAACCGGATTTTCGGCACATGGTGGCCGACCTCCGGCCTGGAGCACGGCGAGACGCCGGACATGTTCGAACGCTACGACGAGCGCTTCGACCCCTATACCGGCACGGGCGTCACCGAAATCTGGTTGCCGATCAGAACATGATGCCGAAAAGTGTGAGCGGTTTTCGGACGAAAGCATGCTCTAACTCTTTAAATTAGAACGGGATTCAAATTTAAGGCCGACCCGGCCTTAAATCATCCCGTTAGAGGGAATAAAAGTCACATCGATTTCGTATATCCCCTTGCGGCGCTTGCGCGGCCAGCCGCCGACACTACATTGCGGGGCGTCATCGCTCATGTGACGCAAAGGGGAAATACGCTGATGCAGGAAATTATGACGCTCATTCAGGATCCGGCCGCCTGGGTGGCGCTCATCACGCTGGTGGTGATGGAAGTCGTTCTCGGCATCGACAATCTGATCTTCATTTCCATCCTCACCAATAAGCTGCCGCCCGAGCATCGGGAGAAGGCACGCAAGATCGGCATCGGTCTCGCCCTCATCATGCGCCTGGCGCTGCTGGGCACCGTCGCCTGGATCGTGCAACTGACCGAACCGCTTTTCGAGGCCTTCGGACACGGCTTCTCCTGGAAGGACCTGATCCTGATCGCCGGCGGCCTGTTCCTCGTCTGGAAAGCCACCAAGGAAATTCACCACAGCGTCGATCCGATCGATCATGAGGAGGATTTCATCGCCACCTCGGCCACCACAGGCTTTGCATCGGCCATCGGCCAGATCCTGCTGCTCGACCTGGTCTTCTCCGTCGACAGCATCATCACCGCCGTCGGCATGACACCGCATCTGCCGATCATGGTGATCGCCGTCATTGCCGCCGTCACCGTGATGCTGGTCGCGGCAACTCCGCTCGCCAACTTCATCGAGAGGAATCCGACGATCGTCATGCTGGCGCTCGCCTTCCTGCTGATGATCGGCACGACGCTGATCGCCGAAGGCATGGGCTTCCACGTGCCCAAGGGTTACGTCTACGTCGCCATGGCCTTCTCGGCGCTGGTCGAGGTGCTGAACATGTTCGCGCGCAACGCCCGCAAGCGGAAACGCGAAGGCGCTCACTGAGAATGGGATTGGGAGGGCGCGTCGCAATCGCCGCGCCCTCCCTCGCCGTCATCGGGCCTGTGCGGGCGCGGTTTTTCTTGACGCGCCGAATTGAATATGGCCTAAGGCCAGCCGAACGGACGATCGGCGGATAGTGCGGGCGCATGCCCTTTTTCCGGCCGGTTTGCCGAAGATATCTGCATCCTTCCGGCCGAACGTCGCTTTCCCGCGAAAACCGTCCGGCATTCATTGACGGGCACACACAATGACAGTTTCCGGCACAGCTACCGGCGTTCGCGTCCGCATCGCTCCCTCGCCGACCGGCGAGCCGCATGTCGGCACCGCTTACATCGCTCTCTTCAACTACCTTTTCGCCAAGAAGCACGGCGGCGAGTTCATCCTGCGCATCGAGGATACCGATGCGACGCGCTCGACCCCTGAATTCGAGACGAAGGTGCTGGACGCGCTGAAATGGTGCGGGCTGGAATGGAAGGAAGGCCCCGATATCGGCGGCCCCTATGGCCCCTATCGCCAGTCCGACCGCAAGCCGATGTACCAGCCGTACGCGCAGGAGCTCCTCGACAAGGGCCACGCCTTCCGCTGTTTCTGCACGACCGCGCGGCTGGAGCAGATGCGCGAAGCGCAGCGCGCCGCCGGCAAGCCGCCGAAATATGATGGTCTCTGCCTCAGCCTGACGGCGGAGGAAGTGACGTCGCGCACCGCCGCCGGCGAAGCCTCGGTCATCCGCATGAAAATCCCGGCCGAAGGCTCCTGCGATTTCACCGACGGCGTCTATGGCGATGTCTCCATCCCCTGGGATTCCGTCGACATGCAGGTGCTGATCAAGGCCGACGGCATGCCGACCTATCACATGGCCAACGTCATCGACGACCATCTGATGCAGATCACCCATGTGGCCCGCGGTGAGGAATGGCTGGCTTCGGTGCCGAAGCACATCCTGCTCTATCGCTATTTCGGCTGGGACCAGCCGGTCTTCATGCATCTGTCGCTGATGCGCAATGCCGACAAGTCGAAGCTGTCGAAGCGCAAGAACCCGACCTCGATCTCCTATTATTCCGCGCTCGGCTATATCCCCGAAGCGCTGATGAACTTCCTCGGCCTGTTCTTCATCCAGATCGCCGAAGGCGAGGAACTGTTGACGATGGATGAGCTGTCGGAAAAGTTCGATCCCGACAACCTCTCCAAGGCCGGCGCCATCTTCGATATCCAGAAGCTCGACTGGCTGAACGGCCGCTGGATTCGCGAAAAGCTCTCCGAAGAGGAGTTCCAGGCGCGCGTGCTGACCTGGGCAATGGAAAACGATCGCCTGAAGGAAGGTCTGCGCCTGTCGCAGACACGCATTTCCAAGCTCGGCGAACTGCCCGATCTCGCCGGCTTCCTGCTGAAATCAGATCTCGGCCTGCAGCCGTCAGACTTCGCCAAGATCAAATCGCCGCCGGAAGAGATTCTCGAGATCCTCAACACCGTTCAGCCGGATCTCGAAAAGATTCTGGAATGGAATGTCGAGACGATCGAGGCGGAACTGCGCGCCATCTCCGACCGCATGGGCAAGAAGCTGAAGGTCGTGGTCTCCCCGCTCTTCGTCGCCGTCTCCGGTTCGTCGCGCTCGCTGCCGCTCTTCGATTCCATGGCGATCCTCGGCCGCTCGGTCGTGCGCCAGCGCCTGAAGCTCGCCGCGCAGGCGGTCGCCGCCCTCGTCGGCTCGAAGTAAGAACAGTCAGAGGATTTCGACAGTGGCTGACAACAAGACCGAAAACACTCTTTCCTCCGACGCGACCGAAGTGCGCGCCCAGAAGCTGAAGCTGCTGCGCGAACAGATCGGCGACGTCTATCCGGCGCATTTCCACCGGACGATGACCAATGCCGAGCTGACTGCGAAATACGAGAACCTAGAGCCGGATGTCGAGACGCAGGATGTGGTCACCGTCGCCGGCCGCGTCTATTCCTCGCGCAATTCCGGCATGTTCATGGATATCCATGACGCCTCCGGCAAGATCCAGATCTTCTCGCACAAGGACGTCACCGGCGAGGAAGCCCGCGCCCTGCTGCCGATGATCGACATCGGTGACATCATCGGCGTCACCGGCGTCGTGCGCCGCACCAAGCGCGGCGAGCTGACGATCAACGCCCAGAAGATCGAAATGCTAACCAAGTCGCTGCTGCCGATGCCGGAAAAGTGGCATGGCCTTTCCGACATCGAGCTGCGTTATCGCAAGCGCCATCTCGACATCATGACCAACGAGGATTCGAAGCTGCGTTTCCAGCAGCGCTCGAAGATCGTCTCCGGCATCCGCCGTTTCATGGAAAATGACGGCTTCATGGAAGTCGAGACGCCGATGCTGCAATCGATCTATGGCGGCGCCACCGCCGAGCCGTTCAAGACGCATCACAACACGCTGAAGCTCGACATGTATCTGCGCATCGCGCCGGAACTGTTCCTGAAGCGCACGCTGGTTTCAGGGTTGACCGACAAGGTCTTCGAGATCAACCGCAACTTCCGCAACGAAGGCGTCTCCACCCGGCACAATCCGGAATTCACCATGATGGAGTGTTACTGGGCCTATGCCGATTACGAGGACATGATGGACCTCGTCGAGCGGCTATTCGAGACCCTGGCGCTCTCCATTCACGGCACGACGGAATTCGACTTCGGCGACAAGCGGTTGTCCTTCAAGGGACCGTTCAAGCGCGTGCCGATGCCCGCTGCCGTCAAGGAAGCGACCGGCATCGATTTCCTGGCGATCAAGACCGACGAGGAAGCGCGCGCCGCCGCCAAGGCTGCCGGCTTCGCGGTCGAAAAGGATTGGACCTGGGGCGAATGCCTTGCCTTCATTTTCGAGGAAAAGGTCGAAGCCACGCTGATCCAGCCGTCGCATGTCATCCATTTCCCGAAGGACATCTCGCCCTTCGCCAAGGAAGTGCCGGGCGAGCCGCGCCTGGTCGAGCGCTTCGAAACCTATTGCAACGCCTGGGAACTCGGCAACGCCTTCTCGGAACTCAACGATCCCGAAGAGCAGCGCCGCCGCATGGTTGAGCAGCTCGAACAGGCGCATGCCCGCGGCGAAAAGGAAAAGCAGCTGGATGAGGAATTCCTCGATGCGATCGACCAGGGCATGCCGCCGGCCGGCGGCCTCGGCATCGGCGTCGACCGCCTCATCATGCTGCTGACCAATGCACCGTCGATCCGCGACGTCATCCTCTTCCCGGCCCGCCGCAGCAAGGCCGACTGACCCTCAGAAACACGGAAAAATAAAGCGGAGTGCCGGCTGGAGCTCCGCTTTTTTCATGCCGCCGGTTCAGTGTGTCTTGGGGGCATCCGCCGGCGGTTCTTCTGCCGGCGCTTCGGCTGGGGCGTCGGCACCGTGGCCGCCTTCGGCGGCAGGCGCCGCTTCGGTTTCGGCCGCTGGCGCTACGCCATGCCCGCCGCCTTCGGCCTTCTTCGCCTTCTCTCCGCCCTTGGTGGAGGCAACGGCAACCGGATCGACGCAATCCTCCGGATCCTTGAAGGAAGCGCTGATCATGGCAATCTCGTCGGCCGGCATGTCGATGCGCTCGCCGAAGAACAGCCCATTTTCGCTGGCCTTGCCGTCGTAGTAGCGCGCCGTATAGGGTTTGTCGTCGAGGCCCGGAACGGTCTTGTCGGGATGCGGGATATAGACGACGTCGGCGCCGATTGCCCGGCCGCGAATATCGGCGCGCAGCGTCGGGCCGTTCTCGTCGAGCACCACCACCTGTACCAGATCCGGTTTCTGCGCGGCATAAACGGCCTGGGCGACACGCAGCGCGGTCCTGACACGCGTCATGCCGTCGGTCGGTTCGGTCTTGATGTATTTCCGCACCCAGACGTGATCCTGCTTCTTGATCGTCACCAGGTTGACGTCGGAGCATTTGAGCCCGGAACCGCCGCCGGCGGCAACACCCATCAGCCTGTCCTTGCCAACATAGACGGCTGCGCCGCCGGAAACGCCCATGAGAAGAGCGACTCCACCGATGATGATTGCCAATTTCCGGGAAGGCCGGAATATGCGCAGTAAGGCCTTCACGCCAACTGCTCCGCCATCTCAAACTCCAACGCAGGACAGGTGCTGGGAATGCTAGAGAAATGACGTTTCCGAAAGTTTAAGTGAGCCTGCCAAGCCTGCCCCATTTTGAAAAAACACCAAAAAAGGTCCGCCTTTTTCAACCGCTTGCCACTGCACATTCCGCCATGCTCTAAACGCTGATGGCCTTCACGCTTCGCCAGATCCAATATTTTGTCGCCGTCGCCGAACAAGGTTCGGTGACACGCGCCGCGCAGAACCTTTCGATCTCGCAATCCTCGGTGACCGAGGCACTGAAGGAGCTCGAAACCGACCTCGGCGTCGAGCTCTTCGAGCGCCATCCGCGCGGCCTAACGATCACCCACAACGGACACCAGTTCCTCCGTCACGCGACGAAGATCCTAGCCTCGGTTTCCGACGCGCGCACCAGCTTCTCCGGCCGGCAGAGCGCCCTTTCCGGCACTTTGAACATCGGCGTCACCTCGCTGGTCGCCGGCTACGTCCTCTCCGATTTGCTGGCGCGATACCGGCGCGCCTGTCCTGGAGTCGAGGTCAGTGCGATCGAGGACAATGGCGGCTATCTCGAACACCTCCTGGTCGGGGGCGAACTCGATGTCGCGGTCATGGTGATATCGAACCTGCGCGACCGCATGGCGCTGCAGGCGGAAATCCTCGAAACCTCGCCCTATCGCCTATGGCTGCCGATGGGCCATCCGCTGGTCTCGGCCGATATTATCTCGGTCGCCGATATCGCCCGCGAACCGCTGATCATGCTGACAGTCGACGAAATCGAGGAAAATACCGGCAAGCTGCTGTCGGCCCTTGGCGCCCGCCCGCATGTCGCCTTCCGCACCCGCTCGGTGGAGGCGGTGCGCAGCCTGGTCGCAACGGGCGCAGGCGTGGCGTTGCTTCCCGATCTCGTCTACCGCCCATGGTCGCTGGAAGGCGACCGCATCGAGAGCCGCGACGTCTCCGGTTCGTTGCCGGTCGTGCAGGTTGGCATGGTCTGGCGCAAGGGCTCCAGCCTGCCGCAGGCGGCACGGGATTTCGTTGGTATTGCCGAAAGCATGCGCTCCGGCCGCATGCGTTGAAATCGGAATTTCCGATATCGCCTTTCTGATAAATGAATTTGCGAAAGCGGCTTTTTCGGATCACCTTCGTAATCGGGAACGAACGGCCACGAAAAGTGGCACCAAACCGGGAGACGGATGATGACGAATCTCTTGAAATCCTGCACGGCAGCGCTCGCCTGCCTGAGCTTCGCGACACAGGTGGTCGGAGCCGAACCGCTGAAGGCCTTGGGCAAGGGTGAAGGCGCTGTCAGCATCGTCGCGTGGGCCGGCTACATCGAACGCGGCGAAACCGACAAGAATTACGATTGGGTCACCGGCTTCGAAAAGGAGACCGGCTGCAAAGTCTCGGTCAAGACCGCCGCCACCTCCGATGAAATGGTCTCGCTGATGAACGAGGGTGGCTTCGATCTCGTCACTGCATCGGGCGACGCATCGCTCCGCCTTATCGCCGGCAAGCGCGTCCAGCCGATCAACACCGACCTGATTCCGAGCTTCAAGAATGTCGACCAGCGCCTGCAGGACGGCCCGTGGTACACGGTCGGCGGCGTGCATTACGGCGTGCCCTATCTCTGGGGCCCGAATGTGCTGATGTACAATACCGATGCCTTCAAGGACAAGGCGCCGACCAGCTGGAACGTCGTCTACGAGGAGCAGACCCTGCCGGATGGCAAATCGAACAAGGGCCGCGTCCAGGCCTATGACGGCGCGATCTATATTGCCGATGCCGCCATGTATCTGATGGCCCACAAGCCGGATCTCGGCATCAAGGACCCCTACGAGCTGACCGAAGATCAGTACAAGGCCGCTCTCGACCTGCTGCGCGGCCAGCGCAAACTGGTCTCGCGCTATTGGCACGACGCCATGATCCAGATCGACGACTTCAAGAACGAAGGCGTCGTCGCCTCCGGCTCCTGGCCCTTCCAGGTCAACCTTCTGCAGGCAGACAAGCAGAAGATCGCCTCCACCTTCCCCGAAGAAGGCGTCACCGGCTGGGCCGACACGACGATGCTGCACGTCGACAGCGAACATCCGAACTGCGCCTATATGTGGATGGAACACTCGCTGCAGGCCAAGGTCCAGGGTGACGCAGCCGCCTGGTTCGGCGCCGTGCCCTCCGTTCCCGCCGCCTGCAAGGGCAATGAACTCATGGGCGAAACCGGCTGCGCCAACAACGGCTTCGATCACTTCGACAAGATCAAGTTCTGGAAGACCCCGGTCGCTAAATGCACGACGCAGGGTGAATGCGTGCCGTACCACCGCTGGGTCTCGGACTATATCGGCGTGATTGGCGGGCGGTGAGCTAATTCCCCTTCTCCCCAGCGGGGAGAAGATGTCCGAAGGACAGATGAGGGGTGAGCGACGAAGGAGCGAACGACCGAGCCAAGCGAGGTCGTACATGCCTCACCGTCCCCCTCATCCGACCCTTCGGGCCACCTTCTCCTCGCTGGGGAGAAGAGGAAAGCCCAGCACTCCCTCGGCGTTCAGCTCTCCTACCAGGGAGAAGCCAGATGACAATATCCGGAGCTCCAATGACCTCAGCCGTCCGTTTCCAGCAGGTATCGCGCTATTTCGGCCAGGTTTGCGCCGTCGACGACGTCGACCTTGAGATCGCGTCCGGCGAATTCTTCGCCATGCTCGGCCCCTCCGGCTCCGGCAAGACGACGTGCCTGAGATTGATCGCCGGCTTCGAGCAGCCGAGCGCCGGACATATCCAGATCTTCGGCGAAACGGCCGATGGCGTGCCGCCCTATCGCCGCAACGTCAACACCGTGTTCCAGGACTACGCCCTCTTCCCGCATCTGAACATCCTCGACAATGTCGCCTACGGGCTGATGGTCAAGGGCGTCGGCAAGGCGGAACGGCTGAAGGCGGCGAACGATGCGCTCGAGCTCGTCAAGCTGCCGGGCTACGGCGCCCGCAGGCCCGGACAACTGTCCGGCGGCCAGCGGCAGCGCGTGGCGCTCGCCCGCGCGCTCGTCAACAAGCCGAAGGTACTGCTGCTCGACGAGCCGCTCGGCGCCCTCGACCTGAAGCTGCGCGAGCAGATGCAGGAGGAATTGAAGAGCCTGCAGCGCGCGCTCGGCATCACCTTCGTCTTCGTCACGCATGATCAGGGCGAGGCATTGTCCATGGCCGATCGCGTTGCCGTCTTCAACGACGGCAACATCGTCCAGCAAGGCACGCCTCAGGATATTTACCGCCGCCCGAGGACGCGCTTCGTCGCCGATTTCGTCGGCTCCTCGAATGTGATCGCGCCGGATCTGATGGCCGCGCTCGGCGGCCAGAAACGCTGGGCGAGCCTGCGGCCCGAGGCGATCCACCTGGCAGGCGACGGCATCGAGGCCACAGTCGAACATGCGAGCTTCCTCGGCGCCGCCACCCGTCTCGGCGTCGATCTCCGCGGCAGCCGGCTGCATGTGATGCTGCCGGCCGGCGCGCCCGTGCCCGACGTCGGCGCCGGTATCCGCCTTGCCTGGCAGCCTGCCGATATCCACTATATGGACGATGCGGCATGACCGCGCTCACCCTCTCCAGCGCCAAGACATCGATCCTGCCGGGACGCAGCGGGCTCTTCGGCCGTCTTTCGGATGTCTTCTGGCGGCATCCGAAGCTCTTACTCTTCCTGATGCTGACGCCGCCGCTGCTCTGGCTCGGCATCATCTATATCGGCTCGTTGATTGCCCTGCTGCTGCAGAGCTTCTTTTCGATCGACGATTTTTCCGGCCTGGTGAATTACGAATTCACCCTTGCGACCTATGCCCAGCTTCTGAGCCCAACAAATTTCGACATCATCATCCGCACCGTCGTCATGGCCGCGCTGGTCACCATCGCTTCCGCGCTGATTGCCTTCCCGATTGCCTATTACGCGGCGCGTTATGCGCAGGGTAAATGGAAGGCGCTCTTATATCTCGGCGTCATGCTGCCGCTCTGGTCGAGCTATCTCGTCAAGATCTACGCCTGGAAGCTGATCCTCGCCAAGGAAGGCATCCTCACCTGGATCTTCGAGAAACTCTCCCTCTCCTGGCTGCTCGACGGCATCCTTAATCTGCCCGTCGTCGGCGGCAATTCGCTGTCGGTGAGCTACATCGGCACCTTCATCGTCTTCGTCTATATCTGGCTGCCCTATATGATCCTGCCGACGCAGGCGGCCCTCGAGCGTGTCCCCCGCAACCTGATCGAGGCCTCGGCCGATCTCGGCGCAACGCCGCGCCAGACCTTCCGCACCGTGCTCCTGCCGCTCGCGCTCCCCGGCATCGTCGCCGGTTCGATCTTCACCTTCTCGCTGACATTGGGCGATTACATCATCCCGCAGATCATCGGCTCCTCCAGGCTGTTCATCGGCCAGGCCGTCTATGCCCAGCAGGGAACGGCCGGCAACGTGCCGCTCGCCGCCGCCTTCTCCGTCGTGCCGATCGTCATCATGGCACTTTATCTGTCGCTCGCCAAAAAGCTGGGAGCCTTCGATGCGCTCTGATCTCAAGACATCGCCGCTGCCCTTGAAGATCGCCGCCGCCAGCGGACTGCTCTTCCTGCACCTGCCGATCCTGCTGATCTTCGTCTATGCCTTCACGACGGAGGAAAAGAGCTATCAATGGCCGCCGCCCGGCCTGACGCTGCAATGGTTTGCCGTCGCCTGGAATCGGCCGGATGTCTGGTCGGCGCTCGGTCTTTCCGTCCAGGTCGCCGCCATCGCCACCGCGATCGCGCTGGTGCTTGGCACGCTCTGTGCGGCGGCCGTCAGCCAGACGAAGTTCTTCGGCCGCGAGGCGATCTCGCTGCTGGTCATTCTGCCGATTGCGCTTCCCGGCATCATCACCGGCATTGCGCTGCGCTCCGCCTTCAGTCTGTTCGACATCCCGTTTTCGGTCTGGACCATCGTGCTCGGCCACGCCACCTTCTGCGTCGTCGTCGTCTACAACAATGCCGTCGCCCGCTTCCGCCGCACTTCCGGCTCGCTGATCGAGGCCTCGATGGACCTCGGCGCCGACGGCTTCCAGACCTTCCGCCATGTCATCCTGCCCAATATCGGCACCGCCCTTCTGGCCGGCGGCATGCTGGCTTTCGCGCTTTCTTTTGACGAGGTCATCGTCACCACCTTCACCGGCGGCCAGCAATCGACCTTGCCGATCTGGATGCTCGAAGAACTCATCCGCCCGCGCCAGCGCCCGGTCACCAATGTGGTCGCCATGGTCGTGGTGCTCGTCACCTTCCTGCCGATCCTGGCAGCCTATTACCTCACCCGCGACGGCGACCAGATCGCCGGCGGCGGCAAATAACAGGGAGAACGTCATGGATACCCAGATGCTGATCGGTTCCCGCTTCGAAAAGGGCACGGAGACGGAAGAGCACATCCTGAACCCGAAGACGGGCGAGACGGTGATCGACCTTCCCGAGGCCTCGCTGTCCCAGATCGACGCCGCCGTCGATGCCGCCGAGAAAGCCTTCGCAGGCTGGTCGCAGACGACACCGGGCGAGCGCTCCGCCTACCTCCTGAAGATCGCCGACGCCATCGAGAAGGATGCCGCAGGCTTCGCTGCGCTGGAGGCTTTGAACTGCGGCAAGCCGATCAATTCGGTGCTGAACGACGAAATCCCGGCGATCGTCGATTGTTACCGTTTCTTCGCCGGCGCCGTGCGCAATCTGCACGCACCTGCCGCCGGCGAATATCTGCCCGGACATACCTCGATGATCCGCCGCGATCCGATCGGCATTGTCGGCTCGATCGCGCCGTGGAACTATCCTCTGATGATGATGGCCTGGAAGCTGGCGCCGGCCATCGCCGGCGGCAACACCGTCGTCTTCAAGCCATCGGAACAGACGCCGCTGACGTCGCTGAAGATGGCAAAGCTGCTCTCGGAAATTCTCCCCGAGGGTGTCGTCAACGTCATCCTCGGCCGCGGCGAAAGCGTCGGCAACGCGCTGATCAATCATGCCAAGATCGGCATGATCTCGATAACAGGCGATATCGCCACCGGCAAGAAGGTGCTGCAGGCCGCCGCCAAGACGGTCAAGCGCACCCATCTGGAACTCGGCGGCAAGGCCCCGGTCATCGTCTTCGACGATGCCGATATCGATGCCGTCGTGTCAGGCATCCGCACCTTCGGCTATTACAATGCCGGCCAGGACTGCACCGCCGCCTGCCGCATCTATGCCGATGCCAGGGTCTACGACAATTTTGTCGCCGATCTCTCCTCGGCCGTCGCGAGCATTCGCTTCAACCAGGCCGACGATACCGAAAACGAAATCGGCCCGCTGATCTCCAGGCGTCAGCGCGACCGCGTCGAAAGCTTCGTCGCCCGCGCTTCCGAACACAAGCACATGGAGATCACCACCGGCGGCAAAGTCTCCGGCGACAGAGGCTTCTTCTTCACCCCGACCGTCATTGCCGGCGCTCTGCAAGACGACGAGATCGTCCGCCGCGAGGTCTTCGGCCCTGTTGTCTCGGTCACCCGCTTTTCCCAAGCCGACGATGCCGTCGCCTGGGCAAACGACAGCGATTATGGCCTCGCCTCCTCGGTCTGGACCAAGGATATCGGCCGCGGCATGAAGACGGCCGCCCGGCTGCAATATGGTTGCACCTGGATCAACACGCATTTCATGCTGGTCAACGAGATGCCGCATGGCGGCGTCAAACAGTCGGGCTACGGCAAGGACATGTCGGTCTATGCACTGGAGGACTACACCGCCGTTCGCCACGTGATGATCAATCACGGCTGACAGCGGAAGGCAGGGAGGCTCGGGGGCGGCCTGGCTGTGAACGCTGCGCAATAGCCGGCCGCCGCGCAAACACATTGTCCGGCAACATCGAGACTCCGCCAGCATCATCCGGCCGATCGCCTGGCGACGATCTGGAACAATTTCCCGGCTGCCGCGTCTTCTCATGCAAAAGCAAAGGATTACGCCATGCTGAAATGGGCTCTGATATTTTTCGTGATTTCGATCATCGCCGGCTTCTTCGGTTTCTCCGGCGTTTCCGCAGCCACTGCGACCATCGCCCGCGTGCTGTTCGGCATCGCCCTGGTGATCTTCCTGATCTTCCTCGTCCTTGCACTGATGGCTGGGCAGGCAGTTCTGTAAGCGCTTGCGGCCCGGCATTTGGCAAGCCGCCCCCTGAAGCCACGCCGGCCTTTCTATCGCAGCGGGCATGATCCCGCCCCTATATCATCGCCCTTAGCCAGCGGGGCATACGCTCCGTCCCCTTTTTCAGCAGATGACCGATCGATATCGATCCCGCGCCCGCAGCCACCAGGACGAACATGCCGCCGGCAATCGCCAGATCCTTCTCGAAATGCAGGAGTTCGTTCTGGCTCGCCAAGTCGGTGTGGAAGAGAAAGGCGGTTGCCAGACAAAAGAGCGCCAGCGCCAAGGCGCCGAGCCGGCTGAGGAAACCGGTCGCGATGCAAAGGCCGGCGCCGATCTGAAGGACGATGGTGGCAAAGGCAATCGGCGCCGAAAGACCCAGTTTTTCGAAGGTTTCCACCGTCGCGGCGAGATTGGCCGCAAGCGAAAATCCCTCGTGCAGGAAGATCAGCGACAGCAGAAGCCGGCCCAGAAGAAGAATGAGATCGGCCGGCCAATGCCGGCTTGAGGCACTTTCCATCTTACCCTCCGGTCGAAGAGCGGCGATCGGCCAGCCGCTCTTTCCTCGTGGCCCAGCCGGTTCTCCGATTTTCGCAGCCGCTGCGACACGCGCATTATAGCAGGCTTGCGCCAACATTGATCGCCAGCGCCAGGATCGTCGTATTGAACAGGAAAGACAGCACGGCATGCAGCAGCGTCAGCTTGCGCATGCCGGTCGACCCGACGGCGACATCCGCGGTCTGCGCCGCAACACCGATGGTGAATGAGAAATAGAGGAAGTCCCAATAGCCGGGCTCTTCGATTCCGTCGGGAAACTTCAAGCCGCTCCCTTCGTCCATCCCGCCATAGAAATAATGGGCATAGTGAATGGTGAAGAGCGTGTGCAGAAAAACCCAGGAGATCAGGATCGTCAGCACCGCGCCGCCTGCCCGCGCGAGCGCCACGTCGGGTGTAGCCTCCTTGATCGAATGAAGCTCGAGGCCGATGCCGGCGATGCTCGCAAGGGCTGCGCCGATCGAAAGCGCCAGAAGAACCGTATCGGAAAAATCGAGATCTTCGGCGCGTTCGCGAATGCTTTCGACCGTCGCCCGCAGCATCTTGCGCCAGCTGAGCACGATAAACACGCCGGCGCTCGCATTCCATCCGAACAGGATGTTGCGGGCGCTGACCTCACGCGATGTCATCAGCAAAAAGACCGCCAGCCCAGCCAGGAAAGCGATGATGAAGCTTGCATGTCTTCGGAAAAATGTCGCCAAAGGAATTGCCCGCTCCTCTTGCACTATCGTCGCCTCCGGCCGCATAGGCCGTTGATATCAGCACGAAAAAGGCGCGGAGGCCAGCCGGCCTCCGCGCCTCCAATTGTTTGCGCGCCTCGATCAGGCGGCGGCGAGCTGCAGTTCTTTCTGCACCATGGTGCGCAGCGTCGTCAGGTCCTTGGCGAAGGCACGGATGCCTTCGGCGAGCTTTTCCGTCGCCATCGCATCTTCGTTCATCATCCAGCGGAAGGTCTTCTCGTCAACCGAAACCTTGGCGTCGGGCTTGCGGCTCTCCGGCGAGAGCTTGCGCTCCAGCTTGCCTTCATCCTTGGAAAGCTCGTCGAGCAGGGCCGGGCTGATGGTCAGCCGGTCGCAGCCGGCAAGGGCTTCGATTTCACCGGCATTACGGAAGGAGGCGCCCATGACGATCGTCTTGATATCGTTCGCCTTGTAGTAGTTGTAGATATCACGGACGGAGATGACGCCCGGATCTTCCTCGGCGGTATAGTCCTTGCCCGTCGATTTCTTGTACCAGTCGAGAATGCGGCCGACGAAGGGCGAGATCAGGAAGACCTTGGCATCGGCGCAAGCGATCGCCTGGGCCTTGCTGAAGAGCAGCGTCAGGTTGCAGTCGATGCCTTCCTTCTGCAGCACTTCGGCGGCGCGGATGCCCTCCCAGGTGGAAGCGAGCTTGATGAGAATGCGGTCCCGTTCGATGCCGCGATCCTTGTAAGCGGCAATGATCGAGCGCGCCTTGGCAAGTGAAGCCTCGGTGTCGAAAGACAGATCGGCGTCGACCTCGGTCGAGACACGGCCGGGGACGAGCTTCACCAGCGCAGCGCCAACCGAGATGGCGAGGCGATCGGCGACGGCGGAGACGGCTTCGGGATTGCCGCCCTGATTCTTGCCCCAGGCGACGGCTTCCTTGATGGCGTCCGCGAACATCGGCGTGCCGAGCGCCTTCAGCACGATGCTCGGATTCGTCGTGCAATCCACCGGCTTCAGGCGCGCGACGGCCTCGATGTCGCCGGTATCGGCGACGACCGTGGTAATCTCGCGGAGTTGGTCAAGCTTGGATGTCATGGTCAATAATCCTTGTTGAACTTGGGCTGCGACCGGCGCGAGTTCCGCCCGGCAAAGGTGATCTACCGACAGGTTGTCTGCATGCTGCAGGCGAAAATGCGCACATCCGTCTCGGATGATTCATCAACGTCAAGGACAGTGGCCGTGTTCCCGCAGGCAAACCGCAGGCCGAACGCAAGCGATGTCGCCTGCGGCCGGAAGGCCGGTCGTGACTTTCGGTATGCCCGCACTATGTCCTCCTCGGACGGACAGAACGACTTCGTGTCGGCCGGACTATCGCCATTCGCCCGATGAAAAGTCAAGGACATTTGTGCATTTCAATTGACATAAGTGTCACACCCGTCATTATCCCGGCAACAAACGCGCCGCGACAGCCGTTCATCCCTGATGGGATTTAGGGCAGGAATTCGGCTGGAGGAGAAGTGGTCAAGCTCAAACGCGGCACGCACACCGCCTATTCCGAGGCATCCTCGCTGCGGCTGCGAGCCGCATGGCTCTATTACAACGAGGGCCTGACCCAGAAGGATGTCGCCGAACAGCTCGGCATCAGCCGCACCACCGTCATCCGCCTGCTCGACGAGGCGATGAAACGCAGCGAAGTCCAGATCTGGATCAACGATTCGATCGGCGACTGCGTCGAGCTTTCGGTGAAGCTGGAGCGCGCCTACGGCCTCGACGAGGCGATCGTCGTCCCGGCGACCATCCAGGGCGACGTCGATTCGCTGGCAAAGAATGTCGGTCTGGCGCTTGGCCAGTTCCTCTCCGAAGCCATCCCCGATGACTATACGATCGGCGTCGGCTGGGGCCGCACCATGACCGCCTCGCTGGCGAGCTTTCGGCCGCCGCGCCGGACCAATTGCAAGGTCGTCTCGCTGCTCGGCGGCATCGTCGCCGTCCACCAGACGAACCCGATCGATTACACGTGGCGGCTGGCCAATCAACTCGGCGCCGAATGTTACATGTTCCTGGCGCCGCTTCTGGTCGATTCCGTCGAAACCAAACGCAATCTCATCGAGAAGTGCGGCTTGGACACGATCTACCGTCTCGCCGAGAATCTCGACCTGGCGATCGTCAGCTGCGGCGATATCGGCCCGCATTCGACCTCGCTGTCGGAAGGCTGGATATCGAAGGCGGAACTGCAGGAACTGATCGATGCCGGCTGCGTCTGCGACACCATGTTCAACTTCCTCGACAGAGATGGCTATTCGGTCGACCACTCGATCAATCGTCGGGTGATGTCCGTCGATCTCGATACGCTGAAGGAAGCCAAGCACATCGTCCTCTCCTCCGGCGGCGCCCACCGCGCCGTCGCCATCCGCGCCACGATCAAGCGGATCGGCTGCAACACGCTGATCACCGACGAAAGCGCGGCGCGAGCGCTACTGGAATTGGCGGAGCGATAGGCGACGAACGACCTGCGCCCGCTCAGGCGTGCGCCGATTCCCAGCCGAGCATCGCCCGCTTGCGAGTGAGGCCCCAATGGTAGCCCGTCAGCGCGCCGTTCTTGCCAAGCGCGCGATGGCACGGCACGACGAAGGAAATCGGATTGGCTCCGACGGCGGCGCCGACAGCGCGCATGGCGGTCGGCCGACAGATATCCCTGGCGATATCGCTATAGGTTACCGCCTTGCCGAACGGGATCTTCAGCAGGCTCTGCCAGACGCTGACCTGGAAATCCGTGCCGATCAGGACGACCCGCAGCGGCTGGTCCGAGGTCCAGCGCCCCGGCTGGAAGATGCGCTCGGCATAGGGAGCCGTCGCCTGCCGGTCCTCGATGTATTCCGCATTCGGCCAACGGCAGGTCATGTCATCCAGGCAGGCCTTTTCGTCGCCGCTGTCGCTGAAGGCAAGGCCGGCGAGACCGCGATCCGTGACCATGACGAGAGCCACGCCGAAGGGGCAATTGTGGAAGCCGTAGCGGATCGTCAGGCCGCCGCCCTTCGCCTTCCATTCGCCTGGAGACATCGCCTCATGGGTGACGAAGAGATCGTGCAGGCGGCTCGGGCCGGAAAGCCCGACCTCGATCGAGGTTTCGAGCAAGGGCATCTCTTCCTTGCGCAACAGCCGCTTGGCATGGTCGAGCGTGACGGCTTGCAGAAAGGCCTTGGGAGAGAGGCCGGCCCAGCGGGTGAAGGTCTTCTGAAGCTGCGTTGGAGACTGGTTCAGCCGCGCCGCGATCGCTTCCAGCGAGGGCTGGTCGCGATATTCTTCGCTGATGAGTTCGATGACCCGACGGACGGTGTCGTAGTCGGGGCCGCCGGGGGTGATATCTGTGTCGAGCTTCGCGATCATATTCATCGTTTTTCTCCTTTAGACAGGAGATAATCAAGGGCCGGCGGCCAAACCACCCGATTCTTGCGCCTCTGGTGATCGGTTCAGAGACGCTGCTTGACCGTGGCAAGCGCCCCTTTGAAAGCCTTGGCGAAACTCTCGCGATCATCAGGGTTCAGGAAGGAGCCGATATCCGTGCGCCGGCCCTCGCCGAAAATATGCATGGAGAGGATGCCGATTTCCTGATGCCGGCGGACGAGGAAACGCGCCCAGAACGGGTTGAAATGATGCTCCACCATCCGCCCCGACGGCGCAAACTTACGCACCGATACGTCGGTGCGCGACACCGTGACTTCCTCGCGCGCCCTTCCGGAGCGGTAACTCAGCCAGAAAGCACCGTAAAGCAGGAGGAAATCCAGCCCGAAGAAGAAGCCGATCGGCCAGGCGCCGGTCGCGGTGAAGAACATGCCGTAGAGAAAGCAGACGGCGCCCGACAAAAAAAGCAGCACCTTGAAGCCCTTGCGCCCGAGCGATCGGTGGGGAAAGAGTTCGGCTGCGAAAACAGGCTTTTCGTTGAAGCTGTTGGCGTTGCTTTCCATCATGGCCGTTGAGTATAGATTCTCCATGGCGAATCCGAAACTCAAATCCGTTGGCAAACCCTCGCAAAACTCGAATGTCATCACACGCCGCAAACCGGCAGCGGCGGTGAAAACCGCCTATTCCGTGGCTGAGCGCGAGGAGATCTTCCGCCGTTTCTCGGTGCAGCGGCCGGAACCGAGGGGCGAACTCGAGCACACCAACCCATTCACCCTCGTCGTCGCCGTGGCGCTCTCCGCCCAGGCTACCGATGCCGGGGTCAACAAGGCGACGCGAGCGCTCTTCAAGGTCGCCGATACGCCGCAGAAAATGCTCGAACTCGGCGAAGAGAAGGTCCGCGACTACATCAAGACGATCGGCCTTTATCGCAACAAGGCCAAAAACGTCATCGCGCTCTCGCAGATGCTGGTCGACGAATTCGCGGGCAAAGTACCGGAAACCCGCGAGGAACTGGTCCGCCTGCCCGGCGTCGGGCGCAAGACCGCCAATGTCGTGCTGTCCATGGCCTTCGGCCAGGCGACGATGGCGGTCGACACCCACATTTTCCGCATCGCCAACCGCATCAGGCTCGCCCCCGGCAAGACCCCCGACGAGATCGAGGCGCGGCTGATGAAGGTGGTTCCGAAACAGTACCTCTATCACGCTCATCACTGGCTGATCCTGCACGGCCGCTACACCTGCAAGGCACGCCGCCCCGAATGCGAGCGCTGCGTCATCGCCGACATCTGCAAATCGCCGGAGAAAAGTTGGGATATTCCGGCGCCCCTCGTCGAGCTACCGCCGCAGGTGATCGGCGAGGCCGTCGAGTAAGACGGCGATCGCCCGCTCGTAATCCCGCCTGTCCCCGCCGGCGTCGATCGCGATCGCGGCGCGGTCGAAAGCCGCCGACAGCAGCGATGTCAGCGGGTCGAGCAAGGCGCCTGCCTCCGGCAGAAACGCCGCAAGTCCTTCGCGTAAACTCTTTTCCGCATTCTCCGCATCCAGTGCGGCGGCCGCCGGCAATCCGAGAACGGCAGGCGCCTCCATCAACAGCAGCTGTGTTCGTCCTGGCTGCCCCATTGCGGCGAAATAGGCCGAAGCGCCGGCGATCAGCGCAGCCCGCGGCCCTTGTTTCGGCGCCGAAGACGCTTCGATTGCCTTGGCCACGTCCTGGGCCTCGCACTTTATCACCGCTTGAAACAGTGCCTTCTTGTCTTCGAAATGATGGTACAGCGCCCCGCGCGTCACCCCTGCCGCCGCGACGATCTCAGGTGTAGCCGTTTCGGCATAACCCTTCTCGACGAAGATGCGCCGCCCGGCGTCGATTAGCGCCTGCCTTGTCTGCTCGGTTCTCTCGCGATTGCTGCGGCTCATACCGTCTCTTTACATACAAACTGCATGTATGTTAATACGCAAAAACATACAGACTGTATGTAAAAGGAGGGAAGCAAGAGATGAAATCGACCAGCTACTATCCTGTCATCATGACGCGCGACGTTGAGGGCACCGCCGCCTTCTACTGCGCCCACTTCGGCTTCAAGGCGCTTTTTGAAAGCGACTGGTACGTTCACCTGCAATCAGCCGAGGCGGAGCATGTCGCGCTCGCCATCCTCGACGGCAGCCACGAGACCATCCCTGCCGCCGCGCGTGGCGAGGTTCGCGGCTTGCTGCTCAATTTCGAGGTCGAGGATGTCGATCGTATCTACGAGGCCTGCCGGAACGCCGGCCTGCCGATTTTGAGAGAGATCCGCGATGAGGATTTCGGCCAGCGGCATTTCATCACCGCTGACCCCAACGGCGTGCTGATCGACATCATCAAGCCGATCCCGCCGAGCGCGGAATTCGCCGCGATGTACGACGCCTCCGCCCTGCCCGGCTGAGACTCAGGCTCGCGAACCGGTGTCGCGAGCCGCAATCAGCTTGTGCAGATGCACCATCATGCCGGCGGCAAACAGCGGCGTCAGCAGATTGACGAAGGGGATCATCAGAAACAGTGCAATCAGCAGCCCGCCGAGAAACACGGTGGGCGCATGCTTGGCGCGAAAAAGCCGCGCCTCCTGCGGCGGACGGAAGCGCATGGCGGCGAATTCGAAGAATTCCCGTCCAAGCAGGTAGCCGTTCACCAGAAAGAAGGCGACCAGATTGACGCCGGGGATGAACAGCAGCAGCAAGGCGACGATATTGCCGAGGATCACGACGCCGAGGAACTTGATCGAGCTTGCCATGGCAGGACCGAGCGGCATGGCGGTGCCCGGCGCGTCCGTGGGATAATCGCGCTTCTCGATGACATCGGCGACGTCGTCGAGAAACAGACCGGCGATCAGCGCCGTTACCGGCGACAGCAGCAGCGCTAGCATCAGCGCAAGGCCGATGCCGGCAAGGATTGCGAAGATCAGCGCGAACCACCCCGCCCAGTCCGGCATATCGGGAAAGAAACTCGTCAGCCAGGGAAAGAGGAAGGCCATGAAGACCCCGCGCAATGCAAACCAGAGACCGACCAGCACCAGAATCGTCAGGCCGAGCACTTTCCAGAAGACCGAACGCGTTTCCGGCGCGAACAGGTTGGCGAGCGATAGTCGAGCGGCGTCAAGGATCATTTCTTCAGCGTCTCCAGTTGCGCAGAAGATGTAGGAAAGGCGAATGCCACCGACAAGAGAGAATAAAATTGCAGGCAGTAATAGAAACTTGTCGCAATATAAGTGCTAATATAATATTATGCCCCATAGAATTAAGCATGGGCCTGAGAAGCAGCTTCCGAAAATAGTTGCAAAGACAAGGGATCGCCATAGCGCATCCACGGAACGCCTCTGAGGGAAGACGGGGGAGGCTGATGTGGAAGATTTTGTGCACAAACTCAGGCAATACGTTAAAAGCGGCACACCGGCCGAGCGTCGTATTGCGAAATATTTCTCCGAACACCTGAATGACCTGCCGTTTGAAACGGCCGCGTCGGTTGCCGACCGGCTGGACCTGTCGCCCATGACCGTCGGGCGTTTCCTGCGCGCGCTCGGTTACCAGGGCCTGGACAGCGTCAAGGTGGAGATCCGCGAGACCGTGACGACATCGCCGGCGCAGTTGCAGAGCGCCATGAGTGAACTGCATGCGGATGCTGCGGAAGGCAAACCGCTCGCCGTGCTGGTCGCCGAACAGATCCAGGCGCTCCATCATATCTATCATCTGACGGCGCAGCCGCACTGGTCCGAAGCTGTCAGCCTGATCAGTACCGCTCGTGAAGTCTCGATCGCCACCCACGCGCGGCTTGCAAGCCTCGCCAATCACTTCTGCCAGCGGCTGATACAGGCCCGCGACGGCGTACGCACGCTCGACGGCGCCGACAACCGTTTTGCCGACCTCTTTGCCCGGCCGGCGGTCGACGACGCCCTGCTCGTGATCATCGACTGTCGCCGCTTTGCCAAGGCGCGCCTGCTTGCCAGAACCGCGCGGCGCTACGGCTACAAGGTCGTCCTGATTTCACCGCAGCAGGCGGATTGGATGGCGGATCAATCCAACGTCATGCTGCCCCTGCCGCCCGCCCGCGCCCCCGATCTCGACAATCTTCCGCCGCTGATCGCCTTGCTCGATTGCCTGTCGGAGTCGGTCATCCTCGAAGTCGGGGAAGAGGCCGCGCTTCGCCGCCGCCGCATGCTGGAATTCGCAACCGTCCTCGGCGAGACGGCCAACCACTGATACAGATTTAAACTGCGCTTTCGGCGGCTAGAGCATGATGCCGAAAAGTGTGAGCGGTTTTCGGACGACATCATGCTCTAACTCTTTAATTTAGAACAGGATGATTTTAGGCCGACCGGGCCTAAAATCATCCTGTTCTAGCGCATCGCTTCGAGTTCCGCGCGGTGTCGATACATCGCCAGAAGACGGCGATAATCGTGATCGTAGAGCGCCTGCTTCGCCCTGTCGGGCAGCCGTTCCTGGCCGCCCGGATACATCGCCTCGCCGGCTGCCGCCAAATCCTTGTGCAGGCCGCAGGCGACCGATGCGGCGATCGCAGTGCCGAGCAGCACCGCCTCATTCATCTTCGGCACCACGACCTTGCAGCCGGTGGCGTCGCTATAGAGTTCCATCAGCACCGGGTTTTTCACATGCCCGCCGGCGACATGCAGTGTATCGGGCACATAGCCATATTCCTTCATCTTCTCCAGGATATGGCGAATGCCGAGCGCAATGGCCACTGCCGACCGCCAATAGAGTGCACACAGCCCATCGAAGGAGGTATCGAGCGTCAGCCCGCTGATGGCGCCGACCGCATGCGGATCGGCGCGTGGTGAACGATTGCCGTGAAAATCCGGCAGCACGAAAATGCGCTCCCCGAAAGCATCGCCTTCCTCGGCCCGCAATTCGGCAATGCGTGCGACGATCCTCTGGTGCAGCGCCGCTGTCGGCTCGCCGCCCGCCGCATGCATGCGGACCATATGGTCGAGCAGTGCCCCGGTCGCCGATTGTCCGGCCTCCACCAGCCAGGACTGCGGGAAGACCACTTCGTAATAGGGACCCCACATGCCATGGCTCGGTTTGCGGTCCTGCGAAAAGGCGACAATACAGCTCGACGTACCGGCGATCAGCGCCAGCTGATGCTCGCGTTTGATGGGATCGGCCGCATAACCGCCAAGTGCGCCGAGCGCGCCGGCATAGGCGTCGATCATCCCGGCCGAGACGTGGCAATCGGTGGTCAGCCCAAGGGCCGCCGCCGCCTCCGGTGTTAGCCGGCCGACGCTGCCGCCGACCGGCGTCGTCTCATCCGGCAGGCGCCCGCGCGCCTGAAGATCTTCGAGACCGATGCGCTGCAGGAAATCTTGCTGCCAGCCCTTTTCGAGATGGGCGAGATAATTCCATTTTGCCGTCAGCGTGCAGCGCGAGCGAGCCGGCGATCCGGTCGATTTCCATGTCATGAAATCGGCGAGATCGAAGAAGTAACCGGCCTTTTCCCATGTGGCGGGCAGCTTCTTCTTCAGCCACATCAGCTTCGGCATTTCCATTTCCGGCGACATCACGTGGCCGGAATGCTCAAGCACCGCATGCTCCGTCGCCGTGCAGAAATCGGCTTCCTTCAGCGCCCGATGGTCGAGCCAGACGATCGTATCGAAACGCTGCTCGCCGCCGGTGGAAACGCTGATCTGCCGGCCCTCGACGTCGCGCACGACTAGCGAACAGGTGGCGTCGAAACCAATCGCGCCGATCGAGGCGGCGGCAATGCCGGATTGCGCCATCGCGCTGCGCACCGCCGTGCATGCGGCCGACCAGATGTTTTCGGAATCGTACTCGGCGTGGTTTTCGCGCGGCCGGTTCATTGCAATCGGATGTTCGGCCTTGGCGAGCAGACGGCCGGCGGCATCGAAGACACCGGCGCGCGCGCTGCCGGTGCCGACATCGACCGCAACCACATGATCACGCATCAAATCTTGGTCCCGTCCAGCTTATGGTTGCGGACAAGGTGTATCAAATCCGGCATCGCGTCAAACACCACTTCCGGCGAAAGCCGGTCGAGTTCGGCACGATATCCGGCGAAATTCGCGTGCGATCCGCCGGTGAAGGCAAAGACAGTCATACCCGCCGCCTTGGCGGCGGCAATGCCGGCCGGACTGTCCTCGACGACCACGCAGGAGTGGGGTTCGACCTGCATCTCGCGCGCCGCATGCAGGAAGAGATCGGGCGCCGGTTTGCCGCGCTTGACCATCGTTGCGCTGAAGATGTCGGGCAGCCTGTCGAGAAGGCCGGTGACCGAAAGCGACAGCCGGATTCGCTCCATCTGGCTGGACGAGGCGACGCAACAGGGAATGCCGAGCCCGTCGATCGTCGCGGCGATGCCGTCGATCGGCTTCAATTCCGTGCGGAAGCGTGCGTAGAGATCGGTGCGGATTCGTTCGAGGAATTCCTCGCTGGCATGGATGTTGAATTCGGTTTCCAGCGTATCGATGAGCGTCGACAGACTGCGGCCGAGAAAGCGCTCATAGGCCTGATCTTCGTTGATCGAGACGCCGAGATCGTTCATCGCACCGACGAGGACGCTGATCGAGATCGGCTCGCTGTCGACGAGCACACCGTCGCAATCGAAGATGACCAGCCGTGGTTCAGCATCAGCCATGGAAGATCCAACCTGGGTTCAATTCGGACGCGCAGCAGATGCCGCCATCCAGTTTCCCTTACACTGCCAGCTTGCCGTCGAGATAGAGTTGCAGCGTCTCCCGCGTGCCCTTTTCCCACAAGGTTTTGAGTGCATGGGCGAAACGCTTGCGGAAGAGTTCGGATTTCGCCACCTCGCCGAAAATATCGTCGAAGACGAGAAAGGCCGACGGATCGTCCTTGGCCTTCAGCGCCGCCGCATGCAGCCGCTCGGCGCTGGCGTCGTTGAAGACGATATCCTTGCCGCTGTCGGTCTTGCCGGCGAAATAGCGGCACCAGAGTGCCGAGACCAGCGCCAGGCCGACGACGTCCCTGCCCTGACGCAGATTGTCGAGCGTTGACGGCAGGATAAATTTCGGCTGGCGGTTCGAGCCGTCCTGCGCCAGACGCGGAATTGTGTCGGCAATCTTCGGATTGAGCAGGCGATGCTCGATCAGGGCGAAATAATCCGTCAGCGACGTGTTCGGCACCGGCGGCACGATCGGAATGATCTCATCTTTCTCGAGCTTGGCCAGGAAGGCGCGAATCAACGGATCTTCCATGGAGTCATGAACGAAATGAATGTCCATCAGCGCCGCCGGATAGGCGATCGCCGCATGTCCGCCGTTGAGGATTCGGATCTTCATATGCTCGTAGGGTGTGACATCGGGTACGAAGGTCACGCCGACTTTTTCCAGCGCCGGACGGCCGGCGGTGAACTTGTCCTCGAGCACCCACTGCTTGAATTCTTCGCAATAGACCGGCCAATTGTCTTCGATGTCGAAATTGTCCCTGAGGAAATCGACCTCCCGCTGGCCGGTCGCCGGCGTGATGCGGTCGACCATCGCATTCGGGAAGGCGACGTTTTCCCGGATCCAGTTGGCGAAGGCCGGATCCGAAAGTGCCGCCGTGCCGACCACCGCATTGGCGGTGACGATGCCGTTGTGGGGAATATTGTCGCAGGACATGACGGTGAACGGACCGACGCCCTTTTCCCTACGCGCCTTCAGACCGGCGACAATCAGGCCGAAGACCGTCTTCGGCGCGCCGGGATTTTGCCCATCGGCGGCAATATCAGGATGGGCCGGATTGAACGTGCCCGACGCGTCGATGAAATAACCGCCCTCGGTGATCGTCATCGAGACGATGCGGATCTCAGGATCGGCAAGCCTGGCGATGATTGCGGCGGCATCGCCGACCGGCAGGATATCGATCATCGGCGCGGTGACGCGTGCCGCCGTCTTGTTGTTGTCCTGCTCGACCACCGTCGTCAGGAAATCCTGGGCCGCAAGCTTCTCCCGCATGGCGGCATCCGACGGCAGCACGCCGGCGCCGACGATCGCCCAGTCGTGATCCGTGCCCGCGTTGAAGAGATCGTCGAGATAGATCGCCTGGTGGGCGCGGTGGAAGTTGCCGACCCCGAAGTGCACGATGCCGGCTTTCAGCGACGCCCTGTCATATCCCGGGATGGCGGCAGTGCGCGCCGCGTCCGGAAGCGTTGCCAGCGATAATTTGCACGTCATGTTTCAGTCCTCTTGAAGGTCTTGCCGAAACGGCCGGGCGCCATCGCCCGGCTCGCATGCCTGCCCCCAGCCGGTTGCCTGCCTCAGACGGCGAGGCCGCCCTCGTTGAATTTATGAATGCGTGAACGGTCCGGCGTCAGATAGACCGTATCGCCGGCCTTGGCGGCAAAATCGCCGCTGCCGCGCGCCGTCACCATGCCGATGCCGTCGACATCGATATGCAGGAAGGTGTCGGAGCCGAGATGCTCGGCGACCACCACCCTGCCCTTCCAGTCACCGCTCTCCATCGACAAGAGCAAATGTTCGGGACGGATGCCGATCGTATGGGCGCCGAGCTGGGCGGCGTTCTGGCCCTTGATGAAATTCATCTTCGGCGATCCGATAAAGCCGGCGACGAACAGGTTGCGCGGCCGGCTGTAGAGCTCCAGCGGCGAGCCGACCTGTTCGATATTGCCGCGGTTCAAGACGACGATTTTGTCGGCCATGGTCATCGCCTCGACCTGGTCGTGGGTAACATAGACCATCGTCGTCTTCAGTTGCTGATGCAGTTCGCTGATTTCAAGGCGCATGTTGACGCGCAGTGCGGCGTCGAGGTTCGACAGCGGCTCGTCGAAAAGGAAGGCCGAAGGCTGGCGCACAATGGCACGGCCGATCGCGACGCGCTGACGCTGGCCGCCGGAAAGCTGGCGCGGCTTGCGCTCCAGATAGTCAGTGAGGTTAAGCACGCGGGCGGCATCCGTCACCTTGCGGTCGATCTCGGCCTTGTCGACGCCCGCCATCTTCAGCGGGAAGGCGATGTTGTTGCGCACGCTCATATGCGGATAGAGCGCGTAGGACTGAAACACCATGGCAAGGCCACGTTCCGACGGCGCCTTTTCAGTGGCGTCCCTGCCGTCGATGACGATCTTGCCGCCGGAAACATCCTCGAGACCGGCGATCAATCTCAGCAGCGTGGACTTGCCGCAGCCCGACGGGCCGACGAAGACGACGAACTCGCCGTCCTTGATGTCGAGATCGATCGAAGGGATGACCTTGGCTTCGCCGAAGACCTTGGAAACCTTCTGAAGGGTAATGCTGCCCATGTTTGTCTCCCTTTTCTTATTTCACTGCGCCGAAGGTCAGGCCGCGGACGAGTTGCTTCTGGCTGAACCAGCCGAGGATCAGGATCGGCGCGATCGCCATGGTCGATGCCGCCGAGAGCTTGGCGTAGAACAGGCCCTCCGGGCTGGAATAGGAGGCGATGAAGGCGGTCAGCGGCGCCGCCTTGGAGGCGGTGAGGTTGAGCGTCCAGAAAGCCTCGTTCCAGGCAAGGATGATGTTCAGGAGCAGCGTCGAGGCAATGCCGGGCACCGCCATCGGCGTCAGCACGTAGATGATCTCCTTCATCAGCGACGCTCCGTCCATGCGCGCCGCTTCGAGGATCTCGCCGGGGATTTCCTTGAAATAGGTGTAGAGCATCCAGACGATGATCGGCAGGTTGATCAGCGTCAGCACGATCACCAGCCCGGTGCGTGTGTCGAGCAGGCCGGAATTGCGGAACATCAGGTAGATCGGAATCAGCGCGCCCACAGGCGGCATCATCTTGGTCGACAGCATCCACATCAGCACGTCCTTGGTCCGCTTGGTCGGCGAAAACGCCATCGCCCAGGCGGCCGGGATTGCGATGATCAGGCCGATCAGCGTCGAGCCGAAGGAAATGACCACCGAATTCATGAAGTGGCCGAGATAGTTCGACCGGCTCTGCACCTCCGCATAGTTCTCCGTCGTCCAGTGGAAGAACAGGAACTGCGGCGGCGAAGCGATGGCGTCGGCTTCCGACTTGAAGCTCGTCAGGAAGGTCCAGAGGATCGGGAAGAAGATCAGGATGCCGAGCGTCCAGGCAATCGCGGTGACGATGACCTTGCGCTGCGTTGTGACTTTTCTGGCCATCTCAAGCCTCCAGATTCTTGCCGACGAGGCGCACGAGGAAGATCGCGACGATATTGGCAAGCACGACCGCGACGATGCCGCCCGCCGACGCGCCGCCGATATCGAACTGCAACAGCGCCTGCGCATAGACGAGATAGGTGAGGTTGGTACTGTCGGTGCCCGGCCCGCCATTGGTGGTGACGAGGATTTCGGCAAAGACCGAAAGCAGGAAGATCGTCTGGATCAGGATCACCACGGTGATGGCGCGGGCCATGTGCGGCAGGATGATATAGATGAATTTCGAGATCGCCCCGGCGCCGTCCATCTCGGCCGCCTCCTTCTGCTCCTCGTCGAGCGACTGCAGCGCAGTCAGGAGGATGAGGGTGGCAAACGGCAGCCACTGCCAGGCGACGATGAGAGTGACCGACAACAGCGGCGCATTCGCGAGCCAGTCGATCGGCTGCAGGCCGAACGCCTTGGCCAGATGCGCGAAGAGGCCGTTGACCGGGTTCATGAACATATTCTTCCAGACGAGCGCGGCGACCGTTGGCATGATGAAGAACGGCGCAATGACAAGGATGCGCACGATGCCCTGTCCGTACATCGGCTGGTCGAGCAGCAGCGCAAAGGCGATGCCGCCGATAACGGTGATGACGAGAACGCCGGCGACAAGCAGCAGCGTATTGATCAGCGCGGCGACAAAGGCCGGATCGGACAGGAAATATTCGTAATTCAGCAGACCGACGAAGCTCTCCATGCCCGGGCTGAGCAGATTGTAGTTCAGCGTCGAGAAATAGATCGTCATCGCGAGCGGAACGATCATCCACGCAAAGAGGAACAGCACGGAGGGCGCAATCATCAGGCGCGCGGAAGAGCGAGTGTGCAAGGTTGCCATAGCAATCACCGATCTGGTCTGAAGCGGGGAGCGGCCGCAGGAAAGCTTTGTCTGGAAAAGAGGCCGCCGATGCGGTTCGGGCGATCGGCGGCCAGAGGGGCGGATTGTCAAGGATCCGCCTCTTCTCAGGAGGTTTTATTTGATGTAACCGGCCTTGGTCATTTCCCGGGTCGCCAGCTGCTGTGCGCTCTTCAGCGCCTGATCGACCGAAATCTGGCCGGCAAGCGCTGCCGAAAACTGCTGTCCCACCGCAGTGCCGATGCCCTGGAATTCCGGGATCGCCACGAACTGAACGCCGACATAGGGGACCGGCTTGACGGTCGGCTTGCTCGGATCGGCCGCATTGATCGAGTCGATCGTCGTCTTGGCGAAGGGCGCTGCCTTCTGGTACTCCGCATTCGCATAGAGCGAGCTGCGGGTGCCGGGAGGTGCATTCAGCCAGCCTTCCTTTTCAGCGACGAGGTTGGTGTAGTCCTTGCTCGTGGCCCAGGCGACGAATTTCTCGGCAGCTTCTGCCTTCTGCGAACCAGCCGGGATGGCGAGGCTCCAGGCCCACAGCCAGTTGCCGCGTTTGCCAAGACCCTTGTCCGGGGCGAGCGCGAAGCCGACCTTGTCGGCGACGGTTGATTCCTTGGGGTTGCTGACGAAGGACGCCGCAACGGTCGCATCGATCCACATGCCGCACTTGCCGGTCTGGAACAGCGCCAGGTTCTCGTTGAAGCCGTTGGAAGAAGCGCCCGGAGGGCCGGCATCCTTCATCAGCTTGACGTAGAAATCGAGCGTATCCTTCCACTCGGGCTGATCGAACTGCGGCTTCCAGCTTTCATCGAACCAGCGGGCGCCGAAGGAGTTGGACATGGCCGTCAGGAAGGCCATGTTCTCACCCCAGCCGGCCTTGCCGCGCAGGCAGATGCCGTAGACTTCCTTGTCCTTGTTGGTGATCTTGCGGGCAGCGTCGGCAATGAAATCCCAGGTCGGAGCGTCGGGCATCTTCAGGCCGGCGGCGTCGAACAGGTCCTTGCGGTACATGACCATCGAGCTTTCGCCGTAGAACGGCGCCGCATAGAGCTTGCCGTCCATGGTCAGGCCGCTGCGGATTGCCGGCAGCAGGTCGTCGACGTCGTAATTGGCGCCGAGATTGTCGAGCGGCAGCAGCCAGCCCTGTTTTGCCCAGATCGGAACTTCATAGGTGCCGATCGTCAGAACATCGTACTGGCCGCCCTTGGTCGCGATGTCGGTCGTGACCTTCTGGCGTAGCACGTTTTCTTCGAGGGTGACCCATTCGAGATCGATGCCAGGATTCTTCGCCTTGAAGTCATCAGTCAGCTTCTGCATCCGAATCATGTCGCCGTTGTTGACGGTCGCGATTGTCAGCGTCTCGGCCGAAGCCATGCCGGCAAACGCCAATACTGAGCAGGCGCCCAGCAAAAAGGTTCTCAATGTCATATCTTCCTCCCAGAAGACGAGATGTGAGCATTCGCTTTGCTCATGAGCAATTACTCACCAAGAGGCAATAAATGTCAATCGGCAATCGTTGCTGCGATGCCGAACAGCTTACCTATCCAATTGATTTAGAAAAAGAATTTTTTGCTCAGTTCTTGAGCAAAAACTCAGCAGTCTCTTCGTCTGTGATTAATCCATTGATCTGATGGCCGACGACGGCAGCCTTGATCGCCTTGAATTTACGTTTGCCCTTGGCGAGCCCGATAACCATCGACGCCTCGCGGGACGGGATCGGCGCCGACGCGACACGCTCGTTAATCGGGTTGTCGAGCAGCCGCCCGTCTACGTCGAAAATCCAGCCGCAAATCTCGCCGACCGCGCCACCGCGCATCAGCTCCATCATCTCGTCCTTCTCGAGAAAACCATCGACGCAGAGCGGCCCGTCGATGCCGAGTTCGCCGATGCCGACGAAGGTGACGTCGGCCTGTGCGCTCATGTCGAGCGTCGAACGCACAAGCTGCTGGCCGTGCAGCAGTTCCCGCTCCTCGGCTGAGGTGACGAGAACCGGCAGCGGCATCGGAAAATGCCGCGCCTTCACCGCATCCGCCATGCTGAAGATGACGTTGTAATAGGCGGCCGAGCCGTCTGGCGCGATATTGCCGGTCAGCGAGACGATACGGTGATTGGGACATTCGATGGCCGGAAGCTGGTCCACGGCCGCCTTCAGCGTACGGCCGGTGCCGACCGCAAGCACGATCGGCTCCGGCCGCTTCAGCCAGCGCTCGATCTCGGCCGCCGCCGCCTCGGCGATGCCGATGGTGGTCGACGAGGAGCCCGGATCGCTCGGCACCACCTCCACATGTTTCAGTCCGAATTTCCGCCGCAGCTGATTGGCAAGCTCGAGGCAGGCGGCAATTGGATGATCGAGCCGCACCTTGATCAGACGCTCGGCAACCGCAAGCGACACCAGCCGCTGCGCCGACTGCCGCGAAATGCCCATTGCGGCGGCGATTTCATCCTGCGTGCGCCCGGCGACGTAATAAAGCCAGCCGGCACGGGCCGCATCGTCGAGCCGTGCAGGGGTCTCGGATCTTTTTGCCATATGATGCCTACCGCGCAAAATGAGCCGGCTTGCCGACGCCGGCATGAGGTGAGTCTCTGTCGCGCCAGATCAAAACAAAATTCGCGAAAATGTCGAGCCTGTTGAGACCGACACTCAAGCGAACCATTGCATGACGAAAAAGATCGACGCCTTGGCGAGACCGTAAATTACGCCGCCGGCGATGACTAGTGACACGGTTGTCATGATAAAGCCGATAAGCGCGAAGAGCCCGTCACGCCCCATGATGCCGAAAGCGAAAACCGAGATGGTGATCGCCGGCAGGATGTTGCCGAGCGGAACCGGCAGCACCAGCACGATCGAAAGCAGCAGGCAGGCGAGGCCGGCGAAATATTCCGCCGGCGGCTCGGCGAAAATCGCAAGCCTCGGCTTCAGCATGCGTTCCGCCCAGGCGAGCCAGCGGTGGATGCGGCCGACGATCGTCTCGAAGTCTTCCCGCCGCATCGAACGGTTTGCAATCGCCTTCGGCAGCCAGGGTTTGAGTCCGAAAGTCAGCTGCACCGCCAGGAAGACCAATGGCGCACCGAGCACGGCAGACGTGCCGGGCGGCGTCGGGAACGCATTTGGCAGGGCAAAAATCAGCATCAGAGCGCTGATCGCCCTGTCGCCCATTGTCTCGAACAGATCGCCGATCGAAACCCATTCCCGGCTTCGGTCGCCTGCCAGCTGCCGCAGGACGGCTGAGAGGCGGCGACCCTTGGGGCGTGGTGGACGTGGTCTTCTGCGTCTATCGGAATCGGCGTTTTCGGTGGTCATGTTACCGGTGAATGATGGAAGTGCAGGTTCTGATTTTGGCCGCGCAATATGCCAATTGAATGACTTGTGGGACGAATAGCTGCTGGAGGCGATGCCGCTTCTCTTTTAGCAACAAGTCCACGGCGGGCGGCGAAATGAAGGCTTGTAATTCCCCGCCAACAGTGCGAGCACCAAAGACCAGAGAAACGGCAGAGTGGCAATGATCATTTCATTCGATATCGGCGGCTCCGCCATCAAGGGCGGCATCGCCCACTCCGAGACGGACATTGTTCCCCTCGGCCGCCGCCCGACGCCCAAGAACGATTTCACCGCTTTTGTCGAGACCCTGCGCGCCATCATCGCCGAAACCGGCGAAGCGCCGAACCGCATTGCGCTGTCCATCGCCGGCGTCGTCGATCCCGAAACGCAGCGGCTGATCTGCGCCAACATTCCCTGTATCCATGGCCGCACGCTGGCCGCCGATCTTGAAGCCGATCTCGGTCTGCCGGCTCTGATCGCCAACGACGCCGACTGTTTTGCAATGGCCGAGGCCGGGCTCGGCGCCGGCGTTGGCCACCGCATCGTTTTCGGCGCCATCCTCGGCACCGGCGTCGGCGGCGGCCTGGTTGCCGATGGGCGCCTCGTCAACGAAGCCGGCGGCTTTGCCGGCGAATGGGGTCATGGCCCGATCATCGCGTCAGCAGCCGGCAATCCGCCTGTCGCCACTCCCGCCTACGCCTGCGGCTGCGGCCAGAAAGGCTGCGTCGATACCGTCGGCGGCGCCCGCGGTCTAGAGCGGCTGCACAAGACGCTGCACGACCTCGACCTTTCCAGCGAAGAGATCATTGGCCAATGGCGGCAAGGCGAGGAAAAGGCGACACGCACCATCGACGTCTATGTCGATCTCGTCGCCTCGCCCCTGGCGCTGACAATCAACATTACCGGCGCGACCATCGTGCCGGTCGGCGGCGGCCTGTCCAATGTCGAACCCTTGCTTGCCGAACTCGACCACGCCGTGCGCGCCCGCATCCTGCGCAAGTTCGATCGCCCGCTGGTGGTGCGCAGCCAATGCCGCATCGAACCCGGCCTGATCGGCGCCGCACTGCTGGGACTGAAGGCTGAGGCAGCCGCTCATTAGATGTGAGCTTTCAGGAGGTTGTCGCCATTCGGTGCTGATCGAGAGAGCGAGGCCTTCGAGCCCGAGATCGCTGAAATCGACCGCAACGCGGCGGCTGTCGCCGAGCGTCAGACAGGCCGATTTGATGCCATCGGTCCTGTTTCTTGGGGCGTTTCACGGAAGCGCGGATCGCCCGACTCGCTACTGCGCTTTTATTTCCACGCACGCTTTGACAGGATTACCAACAAAGGAAAACGGCGCGGCTTTCGCCGCGCCGCCTTCACTCGGCTGCCAACGCCGGCGGATGTCGGTCATCCGCCTCTTCCTGGATGGCGTCGGCATCCCGACCTGGCTCATCCTTTGCCTTCGGCTCGCGGCCGAAGAAAAGGGCGTAACCGGCGGGCAGAACCAGAATGGTGAGCACTGTCGCAACGAGGATGCCGCCCATCATCGCGTAGGCGAGCGGACCCCAGAAGACGCCGCGCGAGATCGGAATCAGCGCCAGAACGGCGGTCAGCGCCGTCAGCATGATCGGCCGGAAACGCCGCACGGCCGCACCGACGATCGCCTCCTGGCGGTGCATGCCGGCCTTGATATCCTGGTCGATCTGATCGACGAGGATGATCGAGTTGCGCATGATGATGCCGAGCAGCGCGATGACGCCGAGGATCGCCACGAAGCCGAAAGGCGCCCCGCTGATCAGCAAGGCGGCGGCCGCGCCGATAATGCCGAGCGGTCCGGTGGCGAGCACAAGCATGGCCTTGCCGAAATGCTGCAGCTGTATCATCAGCAGCACGATGATGACGGCCAGCATGATCGGCGCCTTGGCGGCGATCGACATCTGGCTTTCCGCCGCATCCTCGGCGCCGCCCTGGATTTCGACGTTGTAGCCGGCTGGTAGGCTGTCGCGCAGGTCCTTCATCTCGGCATACATCTTCATCACCACGTCGTTCGGCTGCACGCCATCCGGCAGCGTCGCCCGCACGGTGATCGTCGGCAGCCTATCGCGCCGCCATTCGATGCCCTGCTCCATGATAGGCACGACCTTGGCGACCTGCGAGACCGGCACGAAGCCGCCGAAATCGGTGGGCACATAGACCGAATTGACCGCCGACAGCAGCGAGCGGTTGGCATCCGGCTCGCGGGCGACGATCGACACCGTCTCCTCGCCGTCGCGGAAATCGTCGAGCGCAGCACCCGACATGGCGGTCTGCAGCATCTGGCGCACACGCTGCGAGGTGACGCCGAGCGCGCGGGCGCGGTCCTGGTCGATCACCAGCTTCATCGCCGGCACCTGTTCCAGCCAGTCGTCATGGATGGCGCCGAGCATCGGATTGGCCTGGAACCGCGCTTTCACCTGATCGGCGATCTCACGCACTTCCTTGCGGTCCGGCCCCATGACGCGCATCTGCACCGGCCAGCCCGTTGGCGGCCCGAGGAACAGGCGGTCGACCTTGCCGCGGATGTCAGGAAAATCTTCCGCAAGGATCGTGCGCAGCTTGACGATCAGCCGTTCACGCGCCGGTTCGTCATTGGCCATGACGAGAAGCTGGGCGAAGTTCGGATTGCGCAGCTGCTGGTCGAGCGGCAGGAAGAAGCGCGGCGCGCCTTCGCCGATATAGGTGGCAATGAA
This sequence comes from Rhizobium sp. H4, assembly GCF_003013335.1. Lineage (NCBI taxonomy): Bacteria > Pseudomonadati > Pseudomonadota > Alphaproteobacteria > Hyphomicrobiales > Rhizobiaceae > Rhizobium > Rhizobium sp. H4. The sequence continues at coordinate 22,021 of NZ_PSOW01000005.1, read as the reverse complement.
CTTCTTGTCGGGATCATCCATCATCTTGGCTTCGAGCGCCTTTGCCTGCACCTCGACTTCCCTAATGCTGGTGCCCTCGGGCAGCCAGAGATCGACGAGGATTTCCGGCCGCGAGGATTGCGGGAAGAAATTCTGCGGAATGAACTGGAAGGCCCAGAGGCTGGTGGCGAAGGTGCCGAGCGTCAAGACCAGCACGATGACCCGGTGGCGAACCGCCCAGCCGACCGTGCCGCGCAGTCGGCGATAGAAGCCGGTGTCGAAGGCATCATGATGCTCGCCGCCGGCGTGATGGCGCTGCTTGAGGATCATGTAGCCGAGCCATGGCGTGAAATAGACCGCGACGAACCACGAGGTCACCAGCGCGATGCCGACGACATAAAACAGCGAACGCACATATTCGCCGGCCGTCGATGCGGCGAAGCCGACCGGAATGAAGCCGGCCGTGGTGATCAACGTTCCCGTCAGCATCGGGAAAGCGGTCGAGGAATAGGCAAAACTTGCCGCTTCGATCTTGACGAGCCCCTCCTCGAGTTTTCGCTCCATCATCTCGACGACGATCATCGCATCGTCGACGAGCAGGCCGAGCGCGATGATCAGCGCCCCGAGCGAAATGCGCTGCAAGTCGATGCCGAGTTCGTACATCAGCGCGAAGGTGGCGGCGAGCACCAGCGGAATGGCGATGGCGATGACGAGACCCGAGCGCCAGCCGATCGACAGAAATGAGACGACGAGCACGATGACCAGGGCTTCGCCGAGCGCATGCATGAATTCGCTGATCGCATCCGTCACCACGTCGGGCTGGTTGGCGATCTGGTCGACGGCGACGCCGTAGGGCAGCGCCTCCTCGAAGCGCTGATAGGTCGCCTCCACATCCTTGCCGACATCGGTGACGTTGAAGCCCTTGGCCATCACGACGCCGACCTGAACGCTGTCATGGCCGTTGAAGCGGTACTTGCGCTGATAGGGGTCCTCGAGGCCGGAACTGACGGTTGCGATATCGCCGAGGCGCGTCACCTGGCCGCCGGCACGAAGGCGCAGCTCGCGGATATCGGTCGCCTTCTTGACGTCGCCCTCGACGGAGATGCGGACCGAGCGCAGGCCGGTATCGACGGAGCCGGCCGGATCGACATTGTTCTGGCCCTTGACGGCATTCTGCAGGTCGAGGATCGTCAGGCCGCGCTCGGCGAGCGCCTTGGACGAGACGTCGATATAGATCTTCTCCGGCTGGTCGCCGATGATGACGGCCTTCTCCACGCCCGGCGTCGTCAGCAGCATGTCGCGCGCCTGGATGGCGAATTTCTTCAGTTCCGGATAGGAGTAGCCCTCGCCGCTGATCGAGTGCAGCGTGATGAAGGTATCGCCGAATTCGTCGTTGAAATAAGGGCCGAGCAGGCCCTGCGGCAGCTCGCTGGAGATATCGCCGACCTTCTTGCGCACTTGGTAGAAGGCATCCGCCACGTCTTTCGAATTCGTGTCGCCCTTGACCTGCAGGGTGATGATCGCGCTACCCGCCCGCGTATAGGACTTGACCCAGTCGATATGCGGGGTTTCCTGCAGCTTGCGCTCGATCTTGTTGACGACCTGGTCTTCCATCTCCTGGATGGAAGCACCCGGCCAGATCGCCTGCACGACCATGACGCGGAAGGTGAATTCCGGATCCTCGCGCTGGCCCATACGCATCAGGCCGAGTACACCGGTGATGATGATGAGGCCGAAGAGGAAGCGGGCGATGCTCGGATGGCCGATCGCCCAGCGCGACAGATTGAAGGGCCGCTTTTCGGTGGTGTTGGCGTCCATGGTCATGTTCCCTTTACGACGCGATCAGCGGACGGTCTGGTCCGTGGCGGCCAGGGCCGACTGCTGGTCCGGCACCTTCACCTTCAGGTTCTCGCTCATGAATTGCGTGCCGGCAGCAACGACGAGATCGCCGGTATCGAGGCCTTCGGTCACGTGCACGCCGTCGCCGGTGAAATCGGCGACCTTGATGTCGCGGCTATGCACGGTCGCCGTGTCGCGGTCGACGGTCCAGACCATCTGCTTGCCGTCCTTTTCAGCAAGCGCGCTGAGCGGGATCGAGACATAGCTGTTGCCATTGCTGATATCGGCTTCGATCGTCGCCGTCATTCCGAGAAGCACGCGCGGATCGTTCGGCAGGCTCACCCGAACCGCAAAGGTGCGCGACTGCTGGTCGGCGCTGCCGGAGACTTCACGCACCGTGCCGTCGAGTACCAGTTTGTCGTCGGCCCAGAAGCTTGCCTTGACCGTCTTGCCGGGCTTGAATTCGGCGATGTCGTTTTCCGGAACCGCGATCTGCACTTCCTTCTCACCATCGACGGCAACAGTGATAACGGCGGTGCCGGAGCCGACGACCTGGCCGATGTCGGCATTGATTGCGGTCACGATGCCGTTCTGGCCGGCCTTGAGATCGGTATAGCTGACCTGGTTCTTCGCCTGGTCGAGCGCGGAAAGCGCGGCATCGCGCTGCGAAACTGCCTGGTCATGGCTGAGGGCGGCCTGTTCGAGCTGCGACTTCGGAGCGACGCTCTTGTCGAAGAGCTGCTCGGCGCGTTTGTTGGCAAGATCGGCGGTTTCAACGCCCCTTTCGGCTGCCGCGAGATTGGCTTCCGCCGTCTTGACCGCCAGTTGGTAGTCCGTGGCATCGATGCGGGCGAGAGTGTCACCCGGCGTCACCCGATCGCCAATATCGACGAGGCGTTCGGTGATCTTGCCGGCGACCCGAAATCCGAGGTTCATTTCCGTGCGCGCCTTGACCGAGCCGGAATAATCGAGTTTGCGGGTGTCGCCGGCCCTGGCGATCTCGACGACCTTCACCGGCCGGATGACCTCTGTCACCTCGGCCTTCTCCTCCGAGCAGGCGGAAAGGCCGATGCCGAGGGCGCTGACGAGCACGAGGCCGGCGGCGGACGGCATGCGGTGGCTGAGGGTCTTGAGCGAAAACATCTTCCGCACTCCTGGATCGTTTCGGGGATTTGACGGCGGCTGCCGTCCACTATTTCTTCAGCGCCCTGATCACATAATCGATCAGTTCGTCGACGCTCGCGCGGTTGGTTTTGGCAAGACATTGCGCCACCATCTGCGGGTGGACGAGATTGATCGTCGCGGCACCGAAGCAACGCGAGGCAACGACCGGGTCCTGCTCGGCAAACTCACCGGCAGCGATCCCTTCGGCAATGATTTCGGCAATGAGATCATGGACGCGATCGATATGTTTTTCGATGACATGCCAGTCGCGCTCGATCGCGACGATAATCATCTCGTGCACCTTCATCTCGTCGAGCATCAGATCGAGCGTCAACTGATGCTGGGTCTTGACATAACGGCGCAGCCGCTCGCTGGCGCTGACCGGCTGATGGCGGATGTCGTAGGCGATCTGATATGCGGTCGCGAGCATGCGCCCGCAAAGTGCCTGGTGGATCTCCACCTTCGACGCGAAGAACCGATAGATATTGGCCGGCGACATGCCGAGATCACGGGCAATGTCGGCCACCGTTGTCTTGCTGTAGCCATAGTGGCGAAACAGCCGCTCGGCCGCATCTAGAATGCGCGTGACATTCTCCTGCCGCGTGACGTCGAGTGTATTTTCCGCGATGTCGTTCATGGTTTTCGGCGTCCGAATTACGAATGACGATTTTTGAATTTCGTCAGTCGTAAAATATCAGTCGTCATTTGTCAACATGCGGGCACGCGAATGCGGCGCGAAGGGCTGCCATGGGAGCAGCAAAGCTGCATCAAACATAGCGAAGTTTCGGAAGGGTGAAGATCGGCGCCGGGAAATTGGAAAGTGCCGCGACAACTGAGCGCGGCACCTCGTCGGCGGTAGAGGAATTAGGCGAGCTTGACGTCAAGCGTAATCGGAACGGCGGCGAGCGCCTTGGAAATCGGGCAGCCGGCCTTCGCCTTATTGGCGAGTTCGGTAAAGGTCGCCTCGTCGGCGCCGGGGATGCGACCGGAGAGCGAAAGATGGATGGCGGTGACGGCAAAGCCGCCCTCGACGCTTTCGAGCGTCACCTTGGCGGACGTCTCCATATGTTCGGCTGTGAAACCGGCTTCACCAAGGATCAAGGACAGCGCCATGGTGAAGCAGCCGGCATGGGCAGCTCCGATCAGTTCTTCCGGGTTGGTGCCGGGAATGCCTTCGAAGCGGCTGGCAAAGCCGTATGGATAATCCTTCAGGGCGCCGCTCTGCGTCGAGATCAGCCCTTTGCCATCCTTGAGACCGCCGCTCCAATGAGCCGAAGCCGTGCGATTGATCTGCATGCCGTCCTCCTGTTTTCGATTGTGCTCTCAGCAAGCGGCAGGGCGCCGCTCCGTGCCTGCGGGAGATCAGATAGCCCCCGACGGGCAATATAATGCTCTATCTCGAGAAGACGACAGGCTTGTAAAAATCGACGCGCCTGAAGCGTTCAGACGGGATGCTGTAGGACGCTGAGGCCACCATCGATCGTCAGGCAGGTGGCATTCATGAACGGGCATTCGTCGGAGATCATGAAGACGGCCGCCATGGCGATCTCCTCCGGTGTGGCGATCCGCCCGCCCGGATGCAGTTTCATCGTCTCGGCCTTGGCGCCCTCCGGATCGGGGAAGCTGTTCCAGTAATCGACCACCTTCTGCGTCGAGACATAGCCCGGCGCCAGCGCGTTGACGCGGATATTGCGGGCCGCATATTCGAGGCCGAGCGATTTCGTCATGCCCAGCAATGCATGTTTTGCCACCGGATAAGGAAATGTGTGCGGGATGATGGTGAAGGCATGGGTCGAGGCAATGTTGAGAATGACACCGCCGCCCTGCTCGATCAGGCCCGGCAGCACCGCCTTGCAGCAATTCCATGCGCCCTTTAGGTTGATATCGAAACAGCGGTTCCATTCGTCGTCGCTCGTCGCGAGCGGCTCGGCAAAAACATTGACCCCTGCATTGTTGACGAGCGCATTCAGCGGACCGATCTCCTCATTCGCCTCGGCAACCACCCGCGTGATCGTTCCGGCATCGGTTATATCGGCTGGAAGATAACCGAGCCGGGCGCCGGTGCTCGCGAGATCCGCCGCTGCCCGAGCCAGCAGCGCCGCATCGCGGTCAACGAGATAGACGGCCGCATTTTCGCTAATGAACGCCTTCGCGATCGCAAGGCCGATACCTTGCGCAGCACCCGTTATCAGGATGTTCTTGCCGTGCAGGCGGTTGCTCATCATCTTCCCTCCGGCTGAACCGGCAGCGCCGACAGCTCGATCGTGACCTTGCCGGAAAGAATCTCACCCGGCGAAAGCGGTATGAGGCCTCCGAGCTCAGGCAGGTGATGGCCGTTCGGCAGATGGCTCATCGGCTCGAGGCAGAAGAAATCGCTCCGGTCGGCCGGCATATAGAGCATGAAGCGGTCGAGCGCGCCGTCGGCTTGCAGTGCCGCCTGAATTCCAAGCTCCGGCCAGGTGATGGCCGCCCGCCCGTTCCAGCCCTCGAAGGCATTGTTCATCCATCTCTGCGGCAACAGCCTTTCCGATCTGAAATCGAAATAGCCGGGCACGGGGCCTGGCACATCAGGCAGATGGTCGGGCCGCTCGCTCCAATATCGATCGGCCGCAATGGTCATTCTCGTCTCTGGCGTCCGCACGAAGAAGGGATGCTGACCGAGACCGAATGGAAGCGGCGCTTCGCCGCGGTTTTCCACCGAAAGCGTCAGCACCAGCGCATCGCCGGCGAGACGAACCTCCTGCCGGGCAAGATAGGCATAGGGGGAAATCCGATCGGCGCGGCGGGAAAAGGCAAACTGCGCATGCGCTGGACTGCGGTCTTCAATCTGCCAGAGGCCGAGCCAGCCGTCGCCGTGCCGATAGAGCGGCTCGGCAGTATTCGGCTGGAAGGCATAGTCGCGTCCGGCAAAGGACATCGCGTTGCCGTTTACGCGGTTGCCGAAGGGAACCATAGGAAAATTCGCGAACGTCCCGTCCAGCCCTCCGGCCGGAACGAGAAAGGGTATATTTCGAAACGTCGCGGCGACAACCGCCGCACCCCGGGAGCTGACCCGGACGGCGACATCTCCGTTCTTCAGTTCAATGTCGCTCCCGGCTCGTTCCTGGTTCATCCACGTCGTCCCGCGGCCGAAGACCGCAAATTGTCGAGCAGCACCGCGATCAGCAGGATCAGCCCGCGCACGACATACTGATAGAATGCCTGGATATTGAGGAGATTCATAACGTTTTCGGCAATGCCCATGATCAGCACGCCGACAATGACGCCGCTCATCGCCGCCCGGCCGCCGGCCAGCGAAACTCCGCCGAGGACGCAGGCGGAAATGACCGACAGCTCGAGCCCGGTCGCCGCATTCGGCTGGCCGGAGGTGATCCGCGAGGCAAGCAGGATGCCGGCAATGCCACAGATGAGGCCCTGCAGCGCAAAGATCCAGATGCGCGTGTTGACGACATTGACGCCGGCAAGCCGCGAGGCCTCGGGATTGCCGCCGATCGCCAGCGTGTTCTTGCCGAAGACTGTGCGATTGAGGACGAATCCGAAGAAGAGGAAGAGAATCAGCATGATCCAGATTGGCGTCGGCACAGTGAGAAAGCGCGACAGGGCGAGTTGGTAGAAGGCGGGATCGTTAATGCCGACGGCACGGCCATCCGAGGCGATCAGCGCCAGCCCGCGCACGATCTGCATCGTCGCAAGCGTGGTGATCAGCGCATTGACGCGAAAGCGGGCAATGACAATCCCGTTGACGAAGCCGACGATGGCGCCGCACAGTAGGGCGGCCAGCAGACCGACCGGAATGGAGCCCGTGGCGTTCGAGACCATCACGGCGATCATGCCGGAGAAGGCGACAATCGAGCCGACCGATAGATCGAAATCGCGCGAAGCCAGGCAGAACATCATCGTGCAGGCGACGATGCCGATCGTGACGACCGACTGCAAAAGCCCCAGCATGTTTCGCTCTGTCAGGAAGTTCGGGACGAAGAGCGAGACGATCACGAAGGCGGCGGCGAAGATCACTACCAGCCCCTGTTCGCCGAGAAGGGTTTTTTTCAAGGCATTCATTGTCCGTATTCCTGATCCTAAGTGGTGCCGGCGGCATTCTTGTCGGGCAGTGCCGCCGTCAGGATGCTGCGCTCGTTGAAATCCGGCCGGGCGACATTCGCCGCCACCCTGCCCTGGCACATCACCATGATGCGATCGCAGATGCCCATGACCTCGGGCAACTCGCTTGATATCACCACGATCGCCATGCCGTCGGCCGCCAGCTCATAGAGGATGTCGTAGATTTCCGACTTCGCCCCGACATCGATACCGCGAGTCGGCTCGTCGATGACGAGGACCTTGATGCCCTGCTCGGAAAGCCAGCGCCCGAGAATGACCTTCTGCTGATTGCCGCCGGAGAGATTGACGATGTCCTGCCGGCGCGTCGGTGTGCGCACTCGAAGCCTGGCGATAAATCGGTCTGCCTGTGCGGCCTCCATCTTCGGCTTCAAAAGGCCGAAGGATGAATAGTGCCGGCGTGAAGAAATGGCGATATTCTCTTCGACCGACCGACCTTGGATGATGCCGTCGAACTTGCGATCCTCGGGGCAGAGCACCATGCCGGCCTTGATCGCCGCTTTCGGATTGTCAGGAGAGACGGCAATGCCGTCGATCGTAACTTGGCCTTGATGTCTGGCATCGGCGCCGTAAAGCAGCCGCGCCATCTCGCTGCGGCCGGCGCCGATCAGCCCGAAGAAACCGAGGATCTCGCCTCGGCGAACTGAAAAGCCGATAGGGGTGCTCAGTCTCGGCCCGGACAGACCCTTGACCTCCAGCCTGATGTCGCCGAGCGGACGCCCGCGCCATCCCCAGATATCGCTGATCTCACGTCCGACCATTTCCGAGATGATCTGTTCGCGCGTCGTCTCGGCAATGGCGGGATGATGGGCGGCAAGCCTGCCGTCGCGCAGCACCGTCAGACTGTCGCAAAGCCGAAAAATCTCGTCCAGTTGATGCGAGACGTAGAGAATGACCGTCCCCTTTGCCTTCAGCCTGTCGATAAGCGAGAACAGGATTTCACTTTCACGCGAGGAAAGCGAGGAGGTCGGCTCGTCGAGCGCGATCACTCGCGCGTCGAGCATGATGGCCTTGGCGATCTCGATCATCTGCCGAGCGCCGATCGAAAGCGAGCTGACCTTTGCGGAAGGATCGACGTCGATGCCGATCTCCTCGAGCTTCACCCGCACCGTCTCGATCAGCGTCTTCGAATGGATGACGCCGCCCTTGGCCGGAAAGCGGCCGAGCCAGAGGTTTTCGGCAACCGTCAATTCCGGAACGAGCTGCAGCTCCTGGTGGATGACGACAATGCCGGCGTGGAAGGCGTCGCGCACGGAGGTGTATTTCTGCTCCTCGCCGTCGATGAAGATGTCACCGTCATCGGCGGCCTGATCGCCTGAAAGCACGCGGATCAGCGTTGATTTGCCGGCGCCGTTTTCGCCCATCAGGCCATGGACGGCGCCCTTCTCGACGGTGAAGGAAACATTCGCCAGCGCCTGCACGCCGGGATAGCCCTTGGAGATATTGTTGAATTCGAGGAAAGCCATCACCGCTCCGCCGACACGGATCCGGCAGCCCGCTTGGGTGCTGCCGGATTGACATCATCCGGAGATGATCACTCGATGCCAAGATCCTTGCGGACCTTCTCGTAGTCGCCGCGCAGCGCCAGCGAGCCGGAGGTCAGCGTCAGTTTTGCCGGCTCCTTGCCGTTGGCGATCCACTCATACATGTTCAGCGCCGTTTCATAGCCGTGACGCTTCGGCGAGATGATGACGGTGCCGAAGAACCCCGTCGCTGCCGGCTTCTTGAATTCGTTGATCGCCGATTCCGCTCCGCCTATGCCGACGCCGATGATGTTGGTCGCCGGAATGCCGACGGATTCGGAAGCACGGACGGCGCCGAGAACGGCTTCGTCGTTGAGACCGAAGGCGACCCAGTATTTTACATCGGCATGTTTGTTGAGAACCGTGGTCGCGGCATTGAGCGCCGCTTCCGTATCCGTCTTCGCCTGCGGCGCGTCATAAATATTCTCGGCCGGGAAGCCGGCGGACTTCAGTACCGAAATCGCGCCCTCGACGCGGTCGACGGCGGTCGGCAGCTGATCGTAAGAAACCCGGATCGCGCCGACATTCTTCAGGTCCCAGCCACGCTTCTTGATCTCGTCGACGATGGCCTGACCGACGGTCTCGCCGATCTTGGTGGCCGAGATGCCCATATGCGGAACCTCTTCCAACGGCTTGCCGTCGGCGCTGACTAGGCGGTCGTCGACCGTCATCAGCTTCAGTTGGTTGGCTTCCGCCTTGGCGACGATGCCCGGGCCGAGCTTAACGTCGGGCGTGCAGATGATGAAGCCCTGCGCGCCCTGGGCGCCGAGATTGTCGATCGCCGACTGAACCTTCTCGCCGTCTTCAGCGCCGATCTTGACGACGGTGAAGCCTTTTTCCTTTGCTGCCTGGTCGGCGAATTTCCACTCGTCCTGGAACCACGGCTCCTCGGGCTGCTTGACGATGAAGCCAATCTTCACGTCCGCGGAAAATGCCGAGCCGGCCGCCAACACGGCGAAAGCGCCAGCCACGATGGCTGCTTTGAACAAGCGCATGTCTCTCTCCCTAAACTCTGAAATCGAGCAACTGCCTCCCCGGCAGTGTCTAATGAATTATGTTAAATCATCATACCAGTCAATTGCCAATGTATGATGATTGGAATAATAGGATAGCAACGGGAGCCGGGAGGACCCGTCGCAAAGCCGATGGAATTCGGATAATGAGGTTCGGTTTCTTTCGCGGAAGAGAGTTGCGGAGAGGTGAAGTTGGAATCTGAGGGACAAAGCCGAGCGGAAACCTCCAGAAGCAGCGAACGCCGGCCGCGCGTACGCCGTAACGTTACGGCGGCAATCGCTCAGGATATCTGTGCGGATCGCTATCCCTCGGGCTCACCGCTGCCCCGTGAGAATGATCTCTGCGAACTCTACGGCGTCAGCCGCACCGTCATTCGCGAATCATTGAAAGTGCTGGAGTCCAAGGGGCTCGTTCGCGGCAAGCCGCGGGTCGGAACGACCGTTTGCGACAGGGACGAGTGGAATATCCTGGACGCCGAGGTGCTCGACTGGATGGGGCCTTACATCAAGGACCTCGACCTGTTGGGCTGCATTCTCGAAGCCCGGCGCACGATAGAGCCGGCAGCCGCCGAATATGCCGCCGAACGCGCCAGCGCCCAGGAGATCGCCGATCTCGACAGGGCCTGGCGGCAGATGCGCGACAGCGCCGGCGAACCGGAAAGCTTCACCGATGCCGATGTGATGTTTCACACCGTGCTGCTCACCGCCAGCCATAACCAGGTGTTCCGCCGCCTGTCGAGCGCCATCCATGCGGCGCTGAAATATGCATTGCATGCCTCCAACATCGCCGTCGAAAACCGGGAGGATGCTGTGCTCGTTCACGGCGAACTCGTCGAGGCTTTGCGCATGCGGGACAAGACAGGCGCCCGCGAATGCGCCAACCGCATGCTCGACCTTGCGGTACGCGACCTTGCCGCCGCCGAGAAGGTGATCGGCAGAACGAAGTAATCGATCCCACCCACCTCTGCGGAAATGCCGCCGATCTCAACCACAGGAAAAGCTGAAGAACCGCGATGAAGATCACCAAACTCACTACCTATATTGTTCCGCCGCGCTGGCTGTTTCTGAAGGTCGAGACGGACGAAGGTATCGTCGGCTGGGGTGAGCCGGTCGTCGAGGGCCGCGCGCTGACCGTCGAGGCCGCCGTCCACGAACTCGAAGACTACCTGATTGGCAAGGATCCCTTCCTGATCGAGGACCACTGGACGGTGATGTATCGCGGCGGCTTCTATCGCGGCGGTGCCGCCCATATGAGCGCGATCTCCGGCATCGATCAGGCGCTCTGGGATATCAAAGGCAAGGCCCTTGGACAGCCGATCCATTCGCTGCTCGGCGGCCAGCTGCGCGACCGCATCAAGGTCTACTCCTGGATCGGCGGCGACCGTCCCGCCGATGTCGCCAACAATGCCAGGGAGGTGGTCGTCCGCGGCTTCAAGGCGATCAAGCTCAACGGCTGCGAGGAGATGCAGATCGTCGACACCAATGAGAAGGTGGAGAAGGCGGTCGAGACGATCGCCGCCATCCGCGAGGCGATCGGCCCGCATATCGGCATCGGCGTCGATTTCCACGGCCGCGTCCACAAGCCGATGGCCAAGGTTCTCGCCAAGCAGCTCGAACCTTACAAGCTGATGTTCATCGAAGAGCCGGTGCTCTCCGAAAACAAGGAAGCGCTGCGCGATATCGTCAACCACACCTCGACACCGATCGCGCTCGGCGAACGGCTTTATTCCCGCTGGGACTTCAAGCAGGTGCTTTCCGACGGTTACGTCGACATCATTCAGCCGGATCTTTCGCATGCCGGCGGCATCACCGAATGCCGCAAGATCGCAGCCATGGCTGAAGCCTATGACGTGGCGCTGGCGCCGCATTGCCCGCTCGGCCCGATCGCGCTCGCCGCCTGCCTGCAGGTCGACGCCGTCAGCTACAACGCCTTCATCCAGGAGCAGAGCCTCGGCATCCATTACAACACCGGCAACGACATCCTCGATTACATCTCCAACAAGGAGGTGTTCCACTATGCCGATGGTTTCGTCTCGATCCCGCAGGGCCCAGGTCTCGGCATCGACGTCGACGAAGCCTATGTCATCGAACGCGCCAAAGAGGGCCATCGCTGGCGCAACCCGGTCTGGCGCCACGCCGACGGCAGCTTTGCCGAATGGTAAAAGGGAAAGGGTCGCGCGAGCGGCCCTTTTTTATTCGCCGTGTCGGAGATCAGGCCGCTCATCCGTCATAGTGGAAGCCCAAGAGGAGGTTTTCATGGCCAGAGCAATCGCAATTTTCGCCGCCCGCATTATCTTCAGTTTTATCTTCTTCATGGCCGCCGGCTTCAAATTCGCCGATGTCGGCGCGACTTCCGGCTATATCGCCGCTGCCGGTTTCCCGATGCCGACCTTCCTGACCTGGATCGCAGCCTTCTTCGAGATCGCGCTGGCCCTCGCCTTCATATCGGGCGCATTTTTCCGCGAGGCCAGCCTGCTCGCAGGCATCTACGTGATCTTTCTCGCCTTCGCCTTCCACGGGCCGTCCCATTGGCAGCAGAACCAGGCCGAGTTCGGCTTCTTCGTCGATCATTTCACCTTCCTCGCCGGCCTGCTCTTTGCCGCCGTCCATGGACCGGAGAAATGGGCCTTCAAGCAGACGCTTCTCAGATAAGCGCGAACAACCCGCTCTCATCCGGAACCAACTGCTGCGCCGGACATTGGCATACGGCGGAACGTCAAGGAGAGCGTCCATGGAGCTGAAGGGAAAGATCGCGTTGGTAACCGGCGCCGGTTCCGGCATCGGCAAGGCAGCCGCGTTGAAGCTCGCTGCCGAGGGAGCGAAGGTCGCTGCACTGAGCCGGACGGCAGACGAAGTCGAAAAGACCTGCGCCGAGATCAAGTCGGCCGGCGGAGAGGCGATCGCGCTGACGGCCGATACCAGCGACGAGGCTCAAATGCGAGCCGCGGTGCAGAAACTCACCAATACCTTCGAGGGCCTGGACATCGTCGTCGCCAATGCCGGGATCAACGGCGTCTGGGCACCGATCGATGATCTGAAACCGGACGAGTGGGACAAAACGATCGCCGTCAATCTGCGCGGCACCTATCTGACCCTGCATCTGACGGTTCCGCATTTGAAGCAACGCGGCGGTACGATTATCGTCGTCTCCTCGATCAACGGGACCCGCACCTTTACCACGCCGGGCGCCACCGCCTACACCGCCACCAAGGCCGGCCAGGTCGCGATGGTCCAGCAACTCGCTCTGGAACTCGGGCGACACGACATCCGCGTCAATGCCGTCTGCCCCGGCGAGATCGAAACCAATATCAACGCCAATACCGCCAGTCGTGGTCGTGAAGAAACCGAGGTTCCGGTCATCTGGCCGGAAGGCGATATCCCGATCGCTGGCGGTAAGGCGGGCAAGAGCGAGGATGTCGCCGAAGCCATCCTCTTCCTCGCCTCCGAGCGCGCCCGGCACATTACCGGCACTCCGATCTGGATCGACGGCGGCCAGGGCCTGCTGCGATAGCCGCGCGTCGTTTGACGGTCAGTCGGCTGCCAGCCGTGCGCTGTCCAAGGTGTAGAGTTCCTGTGCACGCTGCACTCCGCGCAACGCATAACGCCCGACGCAGGCGAGCGCGGCGCGCTCTTCCTCCGGAATGGCCGCAGCAAAATCGGAGGAGATCAACAGGTTGAGATCGACCGAACGGCACATCGAAGCAATCCGGCTGACTTCGTTGACGGCGGGGCCGATGACGGTGAAGTCCAGCCGGTCCTGGCTGCCGATATTGCCGTAGAAGACATCGCCGATATGCAGACCAATATAGACGTCCGTCGTCGGCCTGCCATCGGCCGCGCGCGCGGCATTCAGGGTGACGAGCTTTTCCCGCAGCAGCGATTCGGCGCTGAGCGCCGCCCGGCAGGTCTCGGCCGGCACCTCGCCCTTGAATATGGCAAGCACGCCGTCGCCGATCAGCTTCAGCACATTGCCGCCGGCCTCGTGGATCGCCGAGATCGCCACCTCGCTGTAATCGTTGAGCAGCGGGATGATTTCCTCCGGCGGCACGCGGTCGGAAATCTTGGTGTAGTTCAACAAATCGGAAAACCAGAGGGCCGCCGAAATCCGCTCCGATTTGCCGCGGCTGATCTTGCCTTCCATCACCTGGCGCGCCGCATCCTCGCCGAGATAGACTTCCGCGATGGTGCGGGCGATGCGTCCGAGCGCGATGCACTTGATCGCCAAACCGAGGACCGGCACCAGCTTGCGCAGAATGGCCAGATCGTGATCAGAAAAACCTTGCGGGTGTTTGGTTGCGAAATGCGAGAAAAAGCAATCCATTTCGCCGATCGTGCCGGCTTCGCTGAAACGATGCATCATCGCCACGAAATCCGTATGGCCGGCTTCGGCGATCTTGTCGAGCATGGCGAAATCGATCGGATCGCCGAAGCCCAGACGTCGGCGCACCTCCCGCTCGTTGCCCGACCAAAGATGGTAGAAGGCCGAGCGCTGCCAATTCGCCGCCGCTTCGCCCGAACTCGTTGGACCATACTCGAATTCGGCTTGGATCTCCTCCACACTGTCCCAGCGGAAGGCGCGGCCTTCATGCACGGGGTGCAGTGTATCCATCAGCGCTAGGCCGCGGTCGAGCGGCAGGCCGGCCTTGCGGCAGGCCGCGCAAAAACCAGTCATGAGTTCGGCTTCCGAAACGCCCTTCAGTCCCTGCTCCGTAACCCAGGCCGCAATCGTGCTGACGTCGCTGTAATCCATGCCGCTTACCTCGCTCATATCAAGCTTTAGCCCAAATCCGGCACCGATGGAAATCCGATTGGCTCAATCGCCGGCCGGCATGTTGGCGTGATGATTTCAACCGCCGACAGCAAAGCGATGGGTTTTTGATGGATTCCTGATCTACATCACCTCGCATCGCGGCGTATAGTGCCTCATCGAAAACAGGGAGGAGCCTGGGATGAAAACCGATAACCAGCAGAAATTGCGCGCCTACCGTGTCTGGCTCTCCGAAGATGCCTGCGATCTTGCCGACTTTCGCCGTCTTGCGGAAAAGACGACCGCTCTTGCCGATTACCCCACCGCGTCAGCGGTCGAGAAGAACATCCTGATTTATGACAGCCGCAAGGTGATGGCGGCGGTAACTGAAGACCGGCGCGCCGTGCTGGCCGAGATCTGCGAGGCCTTCGGCGAAGGCCCCGGCGTCATCCTATTCAAACATGCTTACGAGGATACCGGCATCATCGACCGCGCCAGCGCGATCTTCGCTCAGATCATCGAGGAGCAGCACGTCACATCGACCGGCGGCGGCGATCACTTCGCCAAGCCCGGCGCCAACGACCGGATCTGGAATTCACTGGAAAAACATTGCCTCGCCGATCCGATAAATTTCGCCAACGCCATCGTCGCACTGGCACGCGAAGCCTGGCTCGGCCCGAGCTATCAGATGACGGCGCAGGTCAACCGCGTCAATCCAGGCGGCGCCGCACAGTCGGCCCATCGCGACTATCATCTCGGCTTTCAGTCGTCTCAGGTGATCGAGCAGTTTCCAGCGCATGTGCACCGGCTTTCGCCGGTGCTGACGCTACAGGGCGCGGTCGCCCATTGCGACATGCCGCTCGAAACCGGCCCGACGCTCTTCCTACCGCACAGCCAGACCTATGTGCCGGGTTATCTCGCGCTGAAGCGCCAGGAGTTCCGCGATTATTTCGAAGCCAGCCACGTGCAGCTGCCGCTCGAAAAGGGCGACGTCGCCTTCTTCAATCCCGCCCTCTTCCATGCCGCCGGCACCAACCGCTCGACCGACATCAAACGCGTCGCCAACCTCCTGCAGGTCTCGTCCGCCTTCGGCCGGGCCATGGAAACCGTCAATCGCGAGAGGATGAGCGCCAGGCTCTTTCCCGCGTTGAAAACGTTGCAGGGCAGGCTTACGCCCGATGAAATCACCAACGCCGTCGCCGCTTGCGCCGAAGGCTATTCCTTCCCGACCAATCTCGACCGCGACCCGCCGCTCGGCGGGCTGGCGCCGAAGACGCAGGCACAGCTGATGCACGAGGCGTTGCGGGAAGGCTGGAGCGACGAGGCCTTTACGGCAGCGCTTGCCGAGCACGCGAGGAAAAAGTTGAGCTGAACTTGGAGACTGGAGCCCCCTCATCCGCCCTGCGGGCACTTTCTCCCCGAGGGGAAGACAGGCGGCGCGGCATATCCCTTTTCCCCTCGGGGAGAGGTGGCGGCAGCCGGTTGAGGGGGCCACACACGTTGACATAATCGCTTCCCGCACCCGCGGGGGCCATTCGCCTATCACCACCAAGGAGGAACAACATGAGCACGAACCACGGCCGCCTTGACGGCAAGATTGCGATCGTCACCGGCGGCACGCAAGGACTGGGCGCCACCATTGCCCGTCTTTTCGCCGAGCGCGGTGCGGAAGGCATCGTCATCTGCGGTCGCAATGAAACCAAGGGCGAGGCGAAAGCCGCGGAGATTGCGGCCGCCACCGGCGTGCGAGTCGTCTATGTCAAGGCCGACCTCGGCAAGGTCGAAGACGCGCGGAATGTCGTGCACGCCTGCGACGAGGCCTTCGGCCGGGTGGACGCGCTGGTCAATGCCGCCGCCATCACCGATCGCGGCACCATCCTCGATACCAGTCCTGAACTCTTCGACGCCATGTTCGCCGTCAATGTGCGCGCGCCGTTTTTCCTGATGCAGGAGACGCTGAAAGTCATGCGCCGCGAAAAGACCGAAGGCACCATCGTCAATATCGGCTCGATGTCGGCCAAAGCCGGCCAGCCCTTCATCGCCGCCTATTGCGCCTCCAAAGGCGCGCTCGAAACGCTGACGAAGAACACCGCCTATGCGCTGCTGCGCAACCGAATCCGCGTCAACGGCCTCAATATCGGCTGGATGGCGTCCGAAGGCGAGGACCGCATCCAGCGCGAATATCACGATGCCCCCGCCGACTGGCTGGAGAAGGCGGCGGCCAGCCAGCCCTTCGGCCGCCTCGTCGATCCGCATGAGGTTGCGCGCGCCTGCGCTTACCTGTCGTCAGCCGAATCCGGGCTGATGACCGGCTCGGTCATCTGCTTCGACCAGTCGATCTGGGGGGCTTATGACGGCTCGCCGCATCCGGTCGCCGCCCTCTGAAAAACCGGAGGCCGGGCATTTCAGCTCGCCGGGCTCTGGCACCTCCCGGCATTTGCCGCTAGGAAGAAAATGGCAGCATTGAGGAGGAACTGGCGTGGCCGACAATCCGCTTTACGACATCCGCGATGAACGTTTCGGCGCTCTGGTCATCGGCAGCGCCGCGCTCGAGGAACTCTATTGCGGCTGCCGCTGGACGGAGGGGCCGGTCTGGTTTTCCGACCTCAACTGCCTGCTCTGGAGCGATATCCCGAACGAACGCATGATGCGCTGGACGCCCGACGGCACGGTCTCGATCTTCCGCTCGCCCTCCAATTACGTGAACGGCAACACCCGTGACCGGCAGGGCCGGCTTATCTCCTGCGAACATGGCGGCCGCCGCGTCACCCGCACCGAGATCGACGGCAGCATCACCGTTCTCGCCGACAGCTACAAGGGCAAACGGCTGAACTCGCCGAACGATGTCGTCGTCCATTCCGATGGCGGGATCTGGTTCACCGATCCGACCTACGGCATCCTGTCCGATTACGAGGGCCACAAGGCCGTTCCCGAGCAGCCGACCCGAAACGTTTACCGGATCGACCCTTCAAGCGGCGCAATCGAGGCCGTCGTCGAGGATTTCATCCAGCCGAACGGCCTTGCCTTCTCGCCCGACGAAAAGAAACTCTACATCGCCGATTCCGGCTCGGCAAAACATGACGTGCCACGCCATATAAGAGTTTTCGACATCGTCGACGGCAGGAAGCTCGCAAACAGCCGCTATTTCTGCAGCCTCGATGTCGGCAATCCCGACGGCTTCCGCTTCGACATCGGCGGCAATCTCTGGACGAGTGCCGGCGACGGCGTTCATTGCTTTTCGCCCGACGGCACGCTCCTCGGCAAGATCAGGGTACCGCAGACGGTCTCCAACCTCACCTTCGGCGGCCCCAAGAAAAACCGACTCTTCATCACCGCGACGCGCTCGGTCTATTCGATCTATACGAAGACCAACGGCGCCCAATTTCCATGAGGATCCGGACCGGCTTGAAGATCGCCGTTTCGGGATGACGACTTGCACAAAAAAAGCTAAAGCGCGTCACACGAATGAGATTCGATGTGCGTGCTTCAGAGCGTGAGGCAGAAGCCTGTGAGCGGTTTCGGACACCATCCTGTTCTGGCAGCCCGCAGATCCATTGCATCAAGAAGGGATGTTCCGATGACCCGATTTTCACGCGTCGAAGGGCGGCGCACCACTTCTGATGCCACGACCGGGAGAGCCTGAGATGCGTTCCGTCGTTTCCTTCAACGAAGGCTGGAGTTTCCATGAGGGCTTCGGGCAGCGCCTGCTCGAAAGCTTCGACCCCGCCAAATCGGTCAGTCTGCCGCATACCGCCGTCGAACTGCCGTTCAATTACTTCGACGAGAAAAGCTATCAGCGCGCCTTCACCTATCAGAAAGTGCTGCGCTGGCTGCCCGAATTCGAGGGCCGCGAGGTCTCGCTGGTGTTCGACGCCGCCATGGCCGACAGCGTCGTCTATCTGAACGGCGAAGAAATCGTCGCCCACAAGGACGGCTACACACCCTTCGAGGCCCGCCTCACCGGCAAGCTCCTCAAGGGCGAGAACCTCATTACCGTCAAGATCGACGGCAGCGAAAACCCTACCATTCCACCCTTCGGCGGCCGCATCGATTATCTCACTTATGCCGGCATCTATCGCGACGTCTGGCTGAAGGTCACCGACCCGGTGTCGATCCGCAATCTGAAGATCGAAACCACGGACGTCCTTGCCCTGGAAAAGTCGGCAACCGTCCGCGTCTATATCGCCAATCCCGAGGGCCGCAGCTTCTCGGCCACCGTCACTGCCACGCTGAAGCAGGCCGACGGCACGGTGATCGCCACCGCAGCAACCGAGACGATCGGCGACCGCACCAGGCTTTCCTTCGGCGGCCTTACCGGCATCGCGCTCTGGGACATTACCGATCCCACGCTCTACGAAGTCGCTGTCGAGCTCCGGACCGAGCACGGCTCCGACCGTGTCTCCAGCCGCTTCGGTTTCCGCACCGCCGAATTCACGCCGGAAGGTTTCCTCTTGAACGGCAGGCCGCTGAAGCTGCGCGGCCTCAACCGTCATCAGTCCTTCCCCTATGTCGGTTATGCCGCCGGCCGGTCCGCCCAGGAACGCGATGCCGATATCATGAAGAGCGTGCTGAAGTGCAATATCGTCCGCACCTCGCATTATCCGCAGTCGAAATGGTTCCTCGACCGCTGCGACGCCATTGGCCTGCTGGTCTTCGAAGAGATCCCCGGCTGGCAGCATATTGGCGATGCCGACTGGCAGAAGGAATCGATCGAGAACGTCCGGCGCATGATCGAGCGCGACTGGAACCATCCCTCGATCATCATCTGGGGCGTGCGTATCAACGAGTCCCAGGATAGTCACGATTTCTATGTCGAGACCAATCGCCTCGCCCGCGAACTCGACAGCACCCGCCAGACCGGCGGCGTGCGTTACATCACCGAGAGCGAGCTGCTCGAAGACGTCTATACGATGAACGACTTCATCCTCGGCAACGAGGAACTGCCGGGCGCCAACCGCCCGCGAACCGTGTTACGCGGCCAGCAGGAGAACACCGGCCTGTCCCGCAAAGTGCCGTACCTCATCACCGAGTTCAACGGCCACATGCACCCGACGAAGATCTATGACCAGGAGCAGCGCCAAGCTGAGCATGTGCGCCGGCACCTGGAGGTGCTGAACGCCGCCTATGGCGATCCCGATATATCGGGCGCGATCGGCTGGTGCATGTTCGATTACAACACCCACAAGGATTTCGGCTCCGGCGATCGCGTCTGCTATCACGGCGTCATGGACATGTCCCGCGAGCCGAAATTCGCGGCCTATGCCTATATCAGCCAGTGCGACCCGTCCGACGAGATCGTCATGAAGCCGGTAACCTTCTGGGCGCGCGGCGAGCGCAATATCGGCGGCGTGCTGCCGCTGATCATCCTGACCAATTGCGATGAGGTGGAACTGCAATATGGCGGTCTCAGCAAGCGCATTGGCCCGGACCGCGAGAATTATCCGCATCTGCCGCATCCGCCGGTGGTGCTCGATCATCGCCACTTCACTGCCGACGAGCTCGGCACCTGGGGTCTCGAATGGATCGACGGCACCCTGACCGGCTATATCGGCAGCGAGCCGGTGGCGAGCCTGACGTTGGCGGCCGATCCCTTGCCGACGACGCTGGAAATCGTCGCCGATAGCCTGACGCTGAAGGCGCGCGAACGCGACAGCACCCGCGTCATCCTTCGCGCCCTCGACCAATGCGGCCAGCGCCTGCCCTTCATGAACGACAGCATTGCGCTGAAAGTGCATGGACCTGGAAAAATCGTCGGCCCGGCCAATGTGCCGCTGCAGGGCGGCACCGCCGGCTTCTGGCTGGAGGCGACGGGTCTTGTCGGCGAGATCACCGTCGAAGCGATCTCCTCGCGCTTCCCCCCCGTGTCCCTCAGCGTGACGGCGGCAGCCTAATCAGCATATAGCCCGCGCGTCTTATCAGGCGCGCGGCGCTCCGATAGCATCACGCAATCCGCATCTGGCTGTCTGGATCGAAGAAGACGGCCTTGTCGAGATTGAAGGCAAGGCGGGTGTTTTGTCCCGGCGCGATGCCGGCATCGGCGCGCAGGCGGGCGACGACGGATTTGCCGCCGAGCTTGGTGACGGCGAAGGTGTCGGAGCCTGCCGGTTCGACGACTTCGATCAGGCAGTCGTCCTCGGTCAGCGAGCGCGCCTTGCGGTCGGCGCCGTCAGGATCTGTCAGCGCTTCCGGGCGGATACCGAAGATCACCTGCTTGCCGGCATAGGCGGAGAGACCGTTGGCGCCGGCGACGACAGGCAATCGCAGCGGTGCGCCGTTCGGCCGTTCGAGCGAGACGGCAAGCCCGGACGCACCGGCCTCGACGGTGGCGGTGAGCAGGTTCATCGCCGGCGATCCCATGAAGTCGGCGACGAAGAGATTGGCCGGGCTGTTATAGATCTCGGCCGGCGTGCCGAACTGCTGCAGCACCCCGTCCTTCAGCACGGCGATCTTGGTCGCCAGCGTCATCGCCTCGATCTGGTCGTGGGTGACATAAACGAAGGTGGTGCCCATGCGCTGATGCAGCCGCTTGATCTCGGTGCGCATGTCGACGCGCAGCTTGGCATCGAGATTGGAGAGCGGCTCGTCGAACAGGAAGACCTGCGGATTGCGCACCAAAGCCCGGCCCATGGCGACGCGCTGGCGCTGGCCGCCGGACAGCTGGCTCGGCTTGCGGTCGAGCAGATGGCCGATCTGCAGCATGTCGGAGACCTGCTTGATCGCCTTGGCCCGCTCCTCCTTCGGCACGCCGCGGATCTCCATGCCGAAGGCGATATTGCCCGCCACCGTCATGTTCGGATAGAGCGCATAGGACTGGAACACCATGGCGATGTCGCGCTTGGAGGGATGCAGACCGCTGATGTCGCGCCCGTCGATCTTGATATCGCCTGAGGTGATCGTCTCCAGCCCGGCAATGGTGTTGAGCAGGGTCGACTTGCCGCAGCCGGACGGGCCGACCAGCACCAGGAAGCCGCCCTTTTCGAGTTCGAGATCGATGCCCTTGAGGATGTCGACGGCGCCGAAGCGTTTTCTGAGACCGGAGATTTCGAGGAAGGCCATGACTTACCCTTTGACTGCGCCCGCCATCAGGCCGCGCACGAAGTAGCGGCCGGCGAGGATGTAGACGATGAGCGTCGGAACGGCGGCGATCATCGCCGCCGCCATGTTGACATTGTATTCGACCACCCCGGTCGAGGTGTTGACGACATTGTTGAGCGCCACCGTCATCGGCATGGCGTCACCGGTGCCGGCGTAGGCCGAGGCAAACAGGAAGTCGTTCCAGATATTGGTGAACTGGTAGATGACGGTGACGACGATGATCGGCAGCGAGTTCGGCAGCATGATGCGGCGGAAGATCTGGAAGAAGCTGGCGCCGTCGACCTGGGCGGCCCGGACCAGTTCGGTCGGAAAGGCCTCGTAGAAATTGCGGAAGAACAGCGTCGTGAAGCCGAGGCCGTAGACGACATGGACGAAGACCAGGTTGATCGTGGGATTACCGAAGCCGAACGAAAAGCCGGTGGCGTTCTGCAGCGTCATGCCGAAGCGGCCGAGCGAGCCGAGGATCGTCGCCATCGGCAACAGCACCGACTGGAACGGGATGAAGCAGGCAAACAGCATCAACCCGAACACCAGCGTATGGCCGG